>JAGHVC010000109.1 GCA_018064505.1 Candidatus Minthosoma caballi
TCAGCCGCTTCCTTCATCTGAACATCAGACAAAACGGGAGTTAAAATGAAAACGGTTTCGTATTGATTCATAATTGATCAATAAAATAAGTTTGTGAATAATTTGTTTTAGTTTTTGCATTTCTGAGCCACTGGGTTTGTGCAGTTTTGAAACTGCTGAGCCCCGTTTTTTCAAAAAGCGGTGCAAAGGTAAGAATTTTCTGCCGAAAACTAAAAGGAAATGGCATTTTTTTTCCTTTTGCAATATAAATATCGATTAATTTTGAAATTTCTTTGAAAAAAGTTTCGTGATTTGAAGAAAAAGTGCTTATTTTGTAGCGAAAAACAAAAAGTGCCTAGACGATTTCAGGCGCTTGAAGTGTTTTGTCATTCTGATAATAATAAAAAATAACTATACAATGAAAAATCTCGGAATTATCTTAATCATCGTTGGCGCATTGGCACAAGTTCTTTGCGCTCTTGTTCCAGCCATGGGCGATTTGGCTGACCAGAATTGGTACACTTGGGGTGCACTCGCACTCATCATCGTGGGTCTTATCACTCATATCGTCACGAATAAGAAGGTAGATTAATTTTCTGCTGATAAAAAATAAGAAAGCCTGAGCTCGAGCTCAGGCTTTTTTTGTTTCATTATTTGTTGTATTTCTTTTTGGCGGTGAAGTAGGAATGCTTGTTATTCTTCTTCAGCAGCCTCTCCGTCTGTAGTGATGACGAGCTTGTATCCCTTGCCATGCACATTGAGAATTTCCACTTTAGGGTCAGCCTTGAGGTGCTTGCGCAGCTTTGTGATGTACACATCCATTGAGCGTGCGTTGAAGTAGTTGTCGTCAATCCAAATTGTTTTGAGAGCGTAGTCGCGCTGCAAGAGCTCGTTCTGGCGGTTGCTGAGCAGCGTGAGGAGCTCAGCCTCCTTAGTTGTGAGCTTTTCCTGATGATCGCCAAGGGTGAGAATCTGCTTCTGAGTGTCAAATGTGAATTCACCAATCTGACGCACAGTTGTGTCCTTGGCTTTCTTGCCACGCACGCGGCGAAGGATTGCTTCGATGCGGAACACGAGCTCTTCCATAGTGAATGGCTTAGTAATATAGTCGTCGGCGCCAAGCTCAAATCCTTCGCGCACATCGTCTTTCAGGTTCTTAGCAGTGAGGAACATGAATGGGATGTCGTAGTTGAGCTCACGAATCTTGCCTGCAAGCGTGAATCCGTCCATCTTTGGCATCATCACATCGAGGATGCAGAGATCGAATGTGTTCTGAAGGAAAGCGCGGTAGCCTTCCTCGCCGTCTTGACAGAGGTGTGGGCGATAGCCTTTTGCTTCAAGATACTCGCGCAAGAGCATGCCAAGGCTCTCGTCGTCTTCACATAGAAGGATGTTTACTTCTTCAAGTTTCTCGTCTGGAATCATAGTTGTAATTGTATTTAGTTGTTAATGTTTTCTTTAGTTTTTTTCTTTCTCGAAATCCCAAGTTATTGGTTATCCGATTTTTCGAAATGTAGGAATGTCGTTGCTAATTCTTCTTGAATTTTAGTCGTTTCTTAATTTAATGATGAACTTTGTTCCGATGCCAAGCTCGCTTTCCGCGTGTATAGTGCCGTGATGGTCTTTCACGATCTTATGAACATAAGCGAGTCCAAGGCCGAATCCCTTCACATCGTGTATGTTGCCTGTGTGCACTCTGTAGAATTTCTCGAAAATGCGTTTCAGGTCTTCTTTCTTGATGCCGATGCCGTTATCCTCGATGGAGATGCAAAGATGTCCTGGCTCGTTCCAAGTCTCTACATTAAGCTCGAGGCTTGCATCGCTGCGCTTATACTTGACAGCATTGTCCATCAGGTTGAATATCACATTTGTGAAGTGCATGTCGTCAACGCAGATTGTTGGATCGTCGGCGTGGAGGTTAGACACTATCTTGCCTCCGTTTTTCTCCACCTTCAGGGCGAAAGTATGCACCACTCCGGCAATGAGCTCGTTGATGTTCACCTCTTTCATGTGGAGGTTGGCTTTCTGATTCTCGTACATCGACATTTGCAGAACCTTCTCAACCTGGAAACGGAGTCGCTTTGTCTCGTCGATAATGGTGCTGGTCAGTCGCTGAGTGAGGTTAGGTGTTTTTGGCACTGAGGCATCGCCAAGCATCTGTGCGGCAAGCGAGATAGACGATATAGGAGTTTTGAACTCGTGCGTCATATTGTTGATGAAGTCGTTCTTCAGCTCTGTCAGCTTCTTCTGCCTGAACACAAGGATGAGTGTTACAATGAATGTGATGAGCAGGATGATTGTGAAGATGAGCGACGGCATCATGAACCAGATGGAGCGCGAGATGTATTGTCCGTAGTCAGGGAAATGCACTTTCAGAATACCAGTTCGCAGCACAGGGTCGCTTTTGAAAAGAGTCTCGGAGAACGCCATTTCCTCGCCTTCTTCTTCATAGTCAGCGCATTTGTACACAGATGTGCCATTGCTTGTTGTCACACAAAAGTGGTATGGAATGTCGATGCCGTTGTTGTTGAGCTGCGCTTTGAGAATGTTGTCCAAGACATCGAAGTCAATTCGCTTGTCAATCGGACGATCGCTCGCCGTATAAAGGATGCTGTAGATAACTTCCTCCACGAGACTCTTCTCATGAGCGTATCTCATATCCATGATTTCTTTCAAAGAGCGAGTGCGGTCGTTTGTTGTTGCTTCCTTCTTCGTGAAGAACTTGTCCGAGAGGTTAGTGCTGGCGGTTGTCTCTCGCGAAGTGTACACGCTGCCATCCTTCGCTGTGACCTGGTGAGTGCGCTGAATCACCGACGAATCGGTTGACACATACACGGAGTCGATGGCTGTGGCAATGCCGTTCATTGCGTTTGGTCCCTGTTCAAGGTAGCGCTTTGCCTCTTCCAGCTCGAGCTGATGCGATGTTTCATAAAGGCTTCGGCTCACTGACTCCTCGAAGTGCGCTCTTCGCATGGAAAGTATCTCTTCTATGTAGCGCATCTGCATGGCGAGAAGGCTGACGAAGGAGATTCCCATCACGATGGCAAGTATTGTTATGGTCGATTTCTTCATTTTGTCTTTTTAAGCTCTTGCACTGCTGTGCTTATTGTTTTCGATTGCAAATGTAGCTCAAATCTTAAATACGCGAACTATTTTAACTTAAAATCTAAATTATTTATCTAAAAATTTGCTAATGTTAACACAAATACAATGTTTTAGTTGCGAATTTGTTAATTATAGCGTATAAAATATTAGCTGGCAAGACAAAAATGGAGGGTTTGCAACTGCAAACCCTCCTCAAATACGACAAATGAAGCGGCGGGGACCCACCATGATTGCTCATTTGTCTGAAAAAAAGTATTATATTTATTCTTCTTCTTTGTTCTGAGCCTCAAACTCTGCCATGAGCTTCTGCTGGATGTCGCTAGGAACGAGCTCGTAGCTTGCGAACTTCATGATGAAGCTTGCGCGACCGCCAGTGATGCTTGACAAAGTAGTAGAGTAGCTGCTGAGGCTCTTCAATGGCACCTTAGCGATGAGCTTTTCGTAGCCATTCTCACTTTCGCTGCCAATGATCATGCCGCGGCGTCCCTGAAGGTCAGACATTACATCGCCCATCTTGTCGCCAGGAACAAACACTTCTACATCATAGATTGGCTCGAGGAGCTTAGGGCCAGCATTCTTGAATGCCTCAGAGAATGCGTGACGACCTGCGAGCATGAATGAGAGCTCGTTTGAGTCAACTGGGTGCATCTTGCCGTCATATACGATTACTCTTACATCGCGAGCATAGCTGCCTGTGAGAGGGCCTTGCTCCATGCGGCTCATGATGCCTTTGAGGATGGCTGGCATGAAGCGAGAGTCGATAGCGCCACCAACAACAGAGTTGATGAACACAACCTTGCCGCCCCAATCCAGTGTGACTTCTTCCTTGCCTTTTGGAGTGATCTTGAACTCCTGATTGTTGAACTTGTATGTTGTAGGCTCAGGCATTCCCTCATAGTATGGCTCAACGATGAGGTGCACTTCACCAAACTGGCCAGCGCCGCCTGACTGCTTCTTGTGGCGATAGTCAGCACGAGCCGACTTAGTGATTGTCTCGCGATAAGGAATCTTTGGCTCTTCGAAGCGAACATAAATCTTCTCATTGTTCTCAAGACGCCACTTCAGAGTGCGGAGGTGGAACTCTCCCTGTCCCTTGATGAGTGTCTGCTTCAGTTCCTTGCTCTGTTCGAGGATCCATGTAGGATCTTCCTGGCTCATCTTCTGGATGGCAGCAACCATCTTTTCTGTGTCAGCCTCGTTCTCAGCCTTGATAGCACGGATATACTTAGGGTTAGGGTACTTGACAAAGTTGAACTTATTCTCGCAGCCAGGGCCAACAAGCGTATTGCCTGTGCGAACATCCTTCAGCTTCACTGTGCAGCCAATGTCGCCAGCAACGAGTTCTTCCACCTTGATGCGGTTTGCGCCGGCACAAGCGAAGAGCTGAGCAACACGCTCCTTAGAGCCGCGATCTGCATTGATCATGTCGTCGCCTTCATGCACCTTGCCGCTCATCACCTTGAAATACTGCACGCCGCCGATGTGTGGCTCGTTGGCAGTCTTGAAGAAGTAGAGAGATGTAGGAGCGTTAGGATCAGGGTTCACTTCCTCGCCGCGAGTGTTGTGCACCTGTGGCATTTCGTCAACAAATGGCACTACATTGCCGAGGAATTCCATCAAGCGGCGAACACCCATGTCCTTGTATGCACAAACGCAGAATACAGGGAACATGCTTCTTGCAGCCAAGCCCTTGCGGATGCCTTCGCGCATTTCATCTTCAGTAAGGCTTTCTGTCTCGAAGAACTTCTCCATGAGAGTCTCGTCGTTCTCAGCAGCAGCCTCGACAAGAGCGCGATGCATTTCCTTAGCCTTCTCCATTTCCTCTGCAGGGATATCCTCAATGATAGGAGCTCCGCCTTCAGGCTTCCATGAATACTTCTTCATGAGGAGCACATCGATGAGGGAGTTGAAGTCAGGACCTTCGTTGAGAGGGTACTGCACAGGAACAACCTTAGTGCCATAGATGTCGATGAGATTATCGAGCACTTGGTTGAAGTCGCACTTCTCAGAGTCGAGCTGGTTGACAAGGAAAATTACAGGCTTGCCAAGCTTCTCTGTGTAGCGGAAGTGGTTCTGAGTGCCAACTTCTGGACCATACTGACCGTTGAGAAGGAGAATTGCTGTGTCAGTAACATTGAGAGCTGTCATTGCAGCACCTACGAAGTCGTCAGATCCTGGGCAGTCAATGATATTAAGTTTCTTACCATTCCATTCAACATGATATACTGTAGAGAATACGCTGTATCCGTATTCCTGCTCAACAGGGAAATAGTCGCTCACTGTGTTCTTTGCAGTGATGCGGCCGCGGCGTCCAATGATGCCTGCTTCATACAAGAGTGCTTCGGTAAGTGTTGTCTTGCCTGCACCATCATTGCCAAGGAGGGCAATGTTCTTAATTTCGTTGGTCTGGTAAACTTTCATTATTCTATTAGTTTTATTAAGGTATTAGTTTCAAAAATCGCGCTAAAATTACTGCTTTTTTGACTAATGGATAGTGGATTTTATATGTTGTAAAACATTTTAGCATTTATTGTCAATAATTATGATTAATTTTGTGGCGTAAATGGCAGGAATATACATACACATACCGTTTTGCAAGACAAGATGCATATATTGTGGCTTTTTCTCTACAACCTCGTTAGGGAAGAGGACTGCGTATGTAGATAAGCTCTGCAGCGAGCTCTCAGAGAGAAGAAGCTATTTGCCATCAGGGCAGATAGACACGGTGTATTTTGGCGGAGGAACCCCATCGCAGTTGCCGGTAGAGGATGTGGGCAGGATTCTGCAATGCATTTATAATATATATAATGTACGCGAGGGTGCAGAAATCACATTAGAAGGAAATCCTGACGATCTGAGCAAGGAATGTCTGACAGATTTGAGAAGGATAGGGGTTAACCGCTTGAGCATGGGCGTGCAGACATTTGACAATAGACGCCTGTCGTTCTTACGCAGAAGACACAGTGCTGAGCAAGCAGAACAGGCAGTAAAGATGGCTCAAGAAGCAGGTTTCAGCAATATAAGCATTGACTTGATGTTTGGCTTTCCTTCGCAGAGCATTGAAGAGTGGGAGCAGGACTTGCAAAAGGCAGTCAGTCTTGGAGTGCAGCACATTTCGGCTTATTCGCTTATGTATGAAGAAGGCACGCAACTGACAAAGATGCTTGAAAAAGGAGAGGTTGAGGAGATAAGTGACGATCTGTCGCTGAAAATGTATGAAGTGCTTATGACCACTCTCGCAGACAATGGATATGAGCACTACGAAATCTCGAACTTCGCAAAGCCAGGTTTTCGTTCAAGGCACAATTCAAGCTATTGGCAAGGGATTCCGTACCTTGGGGTGGGGGCAGGAGCGCATTCTTACGATGGCGAGAGGAGGCATTTCAACCCAGATTCGTTGACGGGATATTTGTCGGGCGCAGCTTTGGACGAGGAAGTATTGACAAGCGACATGCTTTATGATGAGTTTGTTTTCACTGCATTAAGGACATCTGAGGGTATAAATCTTGATGAATTATCGGCAAGATTTGGCGAACAACGCAAGGCATTTTGCATGGCAAATGCCGACAAGCACCTGAAGGCAGGATTGCTGGTGTGCGAAAATGGCGTTTTGCGACTCACTCGCAAGGGGTTGTTTGTGTCAAATGATGTAATGTCTGACCTAATGTTCGTTGATTGAATTTCTTCTTTTTTGTTATTTTTGTCGCCAAAAGCCGTACAAATGATGAAATTGAAGGCTTGAAAACAAAAAAAGGGATAAAAACACTTGTATGTAAAAAAAAAGCCGTACCTTTGCAGCGGTTTTGAAAGCAAATTGATTGTTTAACAAATTAAAAGCAAAAGAAAAATGAAGAAGTTGGTATTTATGGTAGTTGCTGCTGTTGCAGTTACTGCATCTGTATCTTTCGCATCATGCAACGAGAAGGACATTAAGGCTCTCGATTCACTCGCAAACGCTCTCGATTCAGCTGCTGCTGTTCTCGATTCAGCTGCTGCTGAGCTCGATTCAGCTTCTATCGCTCTCGATTCAGCTGCTGCTGCTATCGACTCAATCGCTGAGTAATTTTAGCGAAATCGCGAAAGAATCAACTAACTTAGGATTCTCAGAATCCATGAGGGAATTGGACCTGCTTGACAATAGTCTTGCAGGTTTTTTTGTTTTAAATACAAGTTTTGCAAGCTCCACTTGCATGAGTAGTTATCGCTTTCGCTCAGGTAGTAAACTGGGAGTTATCGCTGATGGACATAAGTTCTCTGATTGGGTTGCTGATCACACTAAGGCTCAGGATTGGTACATGTATCCAACCACTGGTACTGTAAGCCAAAAAGTAGTTGGCGAAGTTGCCAAAATCACAACAACTGTGGGACACGAGTATGAGAAGTCAGATTACGGTACCACCATCTCTTTTCCTAACAAAAATACTGCTTATCAGTATGTGTTTGATGCAAATAGCACATTCGCTGATGCTACCAGCGTTACGATTACCCTTGCGCTGAAGGGAACTGCAGGCAATGCACTTAAGGCTCATGACGGTATAAACACCACGGGGGATGCTCTCGGCACATGGCAACGCATTAACAATGGTGGCACTTTCACTACTGTAGGTGATGGTCACAACTCTGGTACTACGAATGTCAACATAGAGGGCATGTATCAAATTACTCTTTCATCCGCAGACCTCGATGCTATCCGCACTGCTGGTCATTGGGCAATCACTGCCAGCGAAACATCTGAAATCATCTACATCGCATTCAAGTAAGTTTGGAAATTAAGAATAAAGATAGGACAGAGGGGGCGCGATTATTTCGTGCCCCCTCTGTTTTTTTCAGCCTTTCCTCGTTAATTTTCGCAAACACAAAGGGTGAGAGTAGCGGTTGTTTACGGGGGTAGGAAGCGCAACATATCGGGTGTGAGACGAGAATCTGAACGAGGGTGAGATTGAGGTTTTTGTGACGACAAGTCTGATTTGATGTGCTTTTTGTGGCGATTCTCGTGATTCGGGAAGACTCAAATACTTGCGCCCGTCACGCTTTATCGTTTACGCCTTGCAAGCCATATCGCTTCACGGGCATAAGCGATGATGCGTGACGGGCGCAAACTTTTCGCTCTGTTTTTGAAAGATGTGTGTGATTATTTTATGTTAGTGAATAAATTTTATTTACTAAGTGACGATAAAATAATAACATGTTGCAATATTAAAAAATAAAGAACTATCTTTGTACTCTGAATCGAATGTATTTGATATAGAGAGTAAAGAAAGGAGATAAGATTGTGAATAGTATAGGATTGAGGCGAAAGGCAATAGTCTTCAACCAAGCTGTTACAGAATGGATAAAAGGTGATCATACGGAGAGGCAAATCGTGTTGATGATTAGCCTTATGGTTGGCGTGTGCACTGGTTTGTCTGCGTTTGTTCTGAAGTTTATTATTGAGGAAATCAAGGCGCTGCTGACTGAAGGCTTCGTGGTGAGTGAGATTAACTGGCTGTATCTGGTGTACCCTGCTGTCGGCATCTTGCTTAGCATGCTGTTTGTCAAGTATATTGTGAGAGGGGATATTAGTCACGGAGTGACGAAGATTCTCTATGCAATGTCGAGAGGACGAAGCCGAATCAAGTCGCACAACAGATGGTCGTCGGTGATTGCCAGTGCCATAACAATCGGTTTTGGCGGCTCGGTGGGAGCGGAGGCGCCAATCGTGCTTACGGGAGCTGCTTGGGGGTCTGATTTCGGAAAACGATTCCACTTGCCTCCAAAGACGCTGATGCTTCTTGTTGGATGCGGTGCTGCAGGCGCTGTTTCTGGTGTGTTTAAGGCGCCAATAGCCGGCTTGTTCTTTGTGCTTGAGGTGCTGATGCTCGATTTGAGTTTTTCTTCTTTGCTTCCTTTGCTTGTCACAAGCATCACATCTGTGTGTGTGAGCTACTCTCTTTATGGCACTGCTCCTCAGTTTGATTTCAGCATGAGCAAGGCGTTTAGCATTGACATTATTCCTGGGTGCTTGCTCTTGGGTGTTGCTTGCGGATTGGTGTCGCTGTATTTCACTCGTGCCATGAACTGGTTTGAGAAGGTGTTTGCCCGTATTAGGAAGAAAAGGTTCAAATTCCTTCTTGGTGCTGTGGTGCTTGGTGTGCTGATATTCTTTTTCCCTGCGATGTATGGTGAGGGCTATGATGTTATTAATCAGCTGATAAACAATGCGTCGCCTCAGGAGATTATGCATAACACTTTGTTCTATGGTGATGAGGGCAGCCTTTTGGTTTACCTTGGACTTGTGCTGATTTTCAAGGTGTTTGCAACTACTGCAACAAATGGTGGCGGAGGTTGTGGCGGTACATTTGCCCCAAGCTTGTTCTTGGGATGCATAGCGGGCTTCCTTTTCGCAAGTCTATGGGATATGCTTCTTGGGCTGAATATGGGGGAAACTTTCTTCTTGTCTTCTAAGAACTGCGGATTGTATGGAATGGCAGGATTGATGTCGGGCGTGATGCATGCGCCTCTCACTGGCATCTTCTTGATTGCCGAGTTGACAGGTGGGTATGATTTGTTTGTTCCTTTGATGATTGTGAGCGTGGTTTCTTATCTTACAATAAATATTTTTGAGCCTCACAGCATTTATGCTATGCGATTGGCAAGACGCGGACAGCTGCTCACTCACGATAAGGATAGCGCAATCCTTACGGTGCTGAATATGGAGTCTGTCTTGGAGAAGGACTTCCGCACTGTGCAGTCGGACTGGAATCTTTCAAAGCTGGCAGTGGAGATCTCTAAGTCTCATCGCAACATCTTTCCTGTGGTTGATCAAAGCGGTAGGTTTATTGCTGTGGTTTCTCTTGACTCGGTGCGCAAGTATATTTTCCGTTCGGAATTGTATCATAAGTACACGGTGGGCTCGTTTATGAAGGAGCCGCCTGCGCTTCTCAATATTCGCGATTCGCTGAAAGTGGCAACTAAGAAGTTTGAGGAGACTGGCGCATGGAACTTGCCGGTGATTGATGATGATCGTAAGTATGTAGGCTTTGTTTCTCGCTCAGGATTGTTCACCTCGTATAGAGAGACATTGATTAATTTCTCACAAGAATAATAAAGAATAAATAAAATAATATGACAAAGGAAGAGTTGAGAATTGTGTATATGGGCACTCCAGACTTTGCTGTGGAGAGCTTGAAGGCGTTGGTGGAGGGTGGCTATAATGTGGTTGCTGTTATCACAATGCCAGATAAGCCGATGGGCAGGCATGGCAGTGTGCTTCAGCCAAGTCCGGTGAAGCAGTATGCTGTTGAGCATGGATTGAAAGTGATGCAGCCAGTGAAGCTGAAAGATCCTGAGTTTGTGGAAGAGTTGCGTGCGTTGAATGCTGATCTGCAGATTGTAGTTGCGTTCAGAATGCTGCCGGAGGTTGTGTGGAATATGCCACGATTGGGCACTTTCAATGCTCATGCGTCTTTGTTGCCTAAGTATAGAGGTGCTGCCCCAATCAATTGGGCTGTCATCAATGGTGATGAGGAGACTGGCATCACGACTTTCTTCTTGAAGCATGAGATAGATACAGGCGACATTATTCAGCAGGTAAAGATTCCTATTGCTGATACTGATAATGTTGAGGTGGTGCATGATAAGCTGATGCTGCTTAGCGGAAAATTGGTGACTGAGACTGTTGACAATATCATTGCCGGCACTGTGACTTCTGTTCCTCAAGACGAGATAAAGGATGTGGAACTTACTCCTGCGCCTAAGATTTTCCGTGAGACTTGCCGCATCGATTGGAATCTGCCAGTGAAGAAAGTGTATGATTTCATACGCGGCTTAAGTCCTTATCCTGCTGCATGGACGGAACTGAATGGTAAGTCGGTAAAGATTTATGAAGCTACGAAGGAAGAGGGTAGCATGAAGCCAGGAGAAATAGCTTCGGATGGAAAATCCTGGGTGAAGGTGGGAACTGCAGATGGTGTGCTGAATGTGAAGGTTTTGCAGATGGAGGGCAAGAAGAGAATGCCTGTTGCTGATCTCCTGAGAGGATTTAAGTTTACGGAAGGAGCCTGCTTTAAGTAGTTTCCGCTCTTTCAAAATGGAAGAAGATGAAGTGATGAACTCACTAAAATGTTAAAAAATAGAGAAAAAGCCACGAAAAGTTTGCTTTTTCTCTATTTTTGTTGTTACTTTGCCAACGATTTCAAATGGGAATTATTGTTATTCCCATCTTATGTTTTTTCTTTTTTATAAATTATTAATCTAAATTGCCTATCGAAGAAACTCTACGCTAAACTAATAAATCGTAGAAAATGAAAGTTATCGACGGTATCTCTGCTACGAGAGCAGAGGATCGCTTTCGTAAGAAAGAATTGAATGACATGACAGACGAGGAACTCGTAGTCATGTACATAGATGGCAATAATTGCGCTTTCGATATACTATTGAAGCGTTACGAAAATAAGGTTTTTTCTTATTTGCTTTATGCAGTAAAGAATCAGGAATTGGCTGAGGATCTCTTTCAGGATGTCTTCATCAAGATTGTCATGCGCATAAAGGAGGGTCACTATGCTGAGCATGGCAAGTTCTCTTCATGGCTGATGCGAATTGTGCATAACCATGTCATTGACTATTTCCGCACGGCTCCTTCAAGCATAGTTATCAGCAATGACGAAACCGAATATGACTTGCTGAATGATAAGTCTATTGCTGTGAATGATAATCGTGAGCAGGAAATGATAGATCAGCAGACTATGCGTGAAGTGAAAGCATTGATTGAGATGCTTCCTGAGAATCAGCGCGAGGTGCTGATGATGCGATACTTTGATGAGCTCAGTTTCAAGGAGATTGCTGTTAAAACGAACTGCAGCATTAATACCGCTCTTGGACGAATGCGATATGCATTGATAAACTTGAGACATTTGGCATACGAAACAGGCATGGCTTCGTAATGAAGTCATGCCTGTCTTTTATAGCTTATTATATAGCAGTTTATCCTTTTCTGTTGTAAGGAGTTCCTTTTTGTTTTTATCAAAAGGATAAGAGAATGCCATTATTCTCTGATGATGGTGAACTCTCCGTTTGACTTTATTTTTATGATGCTTGATGGCTTGTGTTTCTCGCGGCATTGGCGATTGTACTTGACAACATAGTCAACTGCGTTCTTTATCTCGTCGCTAATGTCATCGAAAGTCATTGCTGTAGGCTCTCCGCTGATGTTTGCTGAAGTGCTGACAATTGCTTTCTGGAAACGGAAACAAAGCTCTTTGCTGAATTCCTCTTTTGTGATGCGAATGCCTACGCTGCCATCTTCTGCGAGAAGATTTGGAGCGAGCCCTGTTGCATTGTCAAAAATGACTGTGAGTGGTTTCTCTGACAGTTCAATCATGTCCCAAGTCACATCTGCAACCTGGCGAACATAGCGAGTGAGGCGCGCTTCGCTGTCAACAAGGCAAATGAGCGCTTTGCTATCTTCGCGTTTTTTTATCTCATACACTCGCTTCACTGCTTCGGGATTTGTGGCGTCACAGCCAATGCCCCAAACGGTGTCTGTTGGGTAGAGTATGACACCGCCCTTGCGCATCACCTCTACTGCTTTCTTTATTTCGTCTTGTAACATATAGCCCCTCCCTTTTAGAATTCTGATGTGAAATGGAACCTGATGTTCTTGAAATCTTGCTGAGCCATTTGAAGCACATATCCAGAGTCTGCGAGGAAGACATCTCGTCCGTCTTTGTCCTTTGCCATGTATTGGTATTTGCGCTTCTTGAATGCTTCAAGCTCTGCGTCGTCGTCGCTTTCTATCCAGCATGCTTTGTAAAGGCTTACAGGTTCCCAACGGCACTTTGCATTGTATTCGTTCTCAAGACGATACTGAATGACTTCAAACTGAAGCTGACCTACTGTGCCAATGATTTTGCGACCATTGAACTGGTTGACAAACAGCTGAGCAACTCCTTCGTCCATCAACTGGTTGATGCCTTTCTCAAGCTGCTTTGTTTTCATCGGATCTGCATTCTCGATGTATTTGAGCATCTCTGGAGAGAATGAAGGGAGTCCCTTGAAGTGAATCTTCTCGCCCTCTGTGAGAGTGTCGCCAATCTTGAAAATGCCATTGTCTGGCAAACCAACAATGTCGCCAGGGTAGGCTTCGTCAATTGTGCTCTTCTTCTGAGCCATGAACTGAGTAGGAGAGGAGAATCGCACAGTCTTGCCATTGCGAACATGCAGATATGGGGCGTTGCGAACAAACTTGCCTGAGCATACTTTACAGAATGCAGTACATGAACGGTGGTTAGGGTCGATGTTTGCAGTAATCTTGAAAATGAAACCTGTGAACTTAGGCTCTTCTGGCTGCACCATGCGCTCTTCTGCTGTAGTTGGGCGAGGATTAGGAGCTATCTCTACAAAGCAGGCGAGAAGTTCCTGAACACCGAAATTGTTGAGTGCAGAACCGAAGAATACTGGGGCAACATCAGCATTAAGATAGGTGTCAACGCTGAAATCGTCATACACGCCACTAATCATCTCAAGGTCCTCGCGAAGTTTCTCTGCATCCTCTGAACCTACTTGATCGTCAAGTTCTGAAGAGTTTATGTCAACATTCACCTTCTCCGTAACTATCTGCTTGTTAGGCGTGAAGAGGTTAAGGTTGTTCTCATAGATGTTGTACACGCCCTTGAAACGAGCTCCTTGATTGATAGGCCAAGAGAGAGGACGCACCTTGATTTGAAGTTCGCTTTCCACCTCGTCGAGAAGATCGAACGGATCTTTGCCCTCACGGTCCATCTTGTTGATAAACACGATAACAGGAGTCTTTCTCATGCGGCACACAGTCATCAGCTTTCTTGTCTGAGCCTCCACACCTTTCGCACCGTCAATCACGATGATGGCACTATCCACAGCAGTGAGAGTGCGGAATGTGTCCTCGGCAAAGTCCTGGTGACCAGGTGTATCAAGGATGTTCACCTTGTATGGCAAGCCCCCTGTCCCCCGATGGGGGCGTCCGTTCGGGGTGTTAGTTGCTTCGCCCTTTTCCGCATGGCTTCCCCCTTCGGGGGTTAGGGGGCTTGGCAGATAGTCAAACTCCATCACAGATGTGCTCACCGAGATACCACGCTGCTTCTCAATCTCCATCCAGTCGGATGTTGCAGTTTTCTTTATCTTGTTGCTCTTTACCGCACCAGCCACTTGAATCTGACCGCCAAACAGCAGCAGTTTCTCTGTGAGGGTTGTCTTACCAGCGTCAGGGTGCGAGATTATCGCAAATGTTCGTCTTCTTTCTATTTCGTTCATATATATAGTGTAAATTATTCAGCGATGATATTGCGGATGTCACTCCAGCCAGCAGCTCTTTTGTATGCAGCAACGCTCTCGCTTGGAACAGCGAGAATCACCTTCTTTTCGTAGTTAGAAGGTTTCTTTGTCAAAGGAGGCACTGTGCTGTGCATGATGATTCGGTCTGCGTTTTTGCAGTAGTAGAATGCTTTCTCTCCAATGTTTTTCACGCTTGCGGGAATCTCTATTTGCTTGAATGCAAAGCATGCTCTGAATGCTTCTTTGCCAATGTTTGTCACTGTGCCAGGAATAGAAATGTCTTCAAGGGCCTTACAACCGCGGAAAGCTTCGTCATCAATTGATTGAAGTGACTGTGGCAGTTCTACTTCCACCAAAGAACTGCATTCTTCAAATGTTTTCTTTTCTATTTTTGTGATGCTGTTTGGCAACGACATTCTTGTAATGGTGCTTGAATAGAATGCTTCTTCGCATATCCTATCGCAGCCCTCAGGCAGTAATACTTCCTGCACTTTGCTGTAGGCAAAAGCGCGTGGGCCGATGCATTGCGTTTGATTTGGCACTGAGTATGTACCTGTGCGTTTCAGTGGTAGGTAGAGAAGAATTGATGCATCTTTGTTGAACAACACGCCATCAATGTCGGAATACTTTCCATTTGCTTCATTTACATAGATGTTCATCAAGTAGTTAGATGCTAAAGAAGTGTAATCCATTTCAACAACAGTAGAAGGAATCTCAATCTCCTCTATATGAGTTGATGCAAATGCATTGCTGCCAATAGTTTCAAGTCCTTCAGGCAAACGCACATCCTTGATGCTTGTGTACGAGAATGCTGAGTTGCCAATTTGCCTTATGGCAGAAGGCATATAGAATCTCGCGAGTTCATTGCATCTGGAGAATGCATAGCTGCCGATGTATTCAACTCCGTCAGGAATATCTACATTGTACAGATTCGTTGCTCCTTCAAAAGCGTTGTTCTCAATAGCTGTCACATTATCAGGTATATATACATACTCAAGGTTTTTGCATCCATAGAAAGCATACTTGCCCACAGCTACAAGATTGCTTGGCAAGATAACCGATCTCAAGCCTGTGCAGTTCCTGAAAATGTCGGGCATGACGGTGATTTCCTTGACGCTGAACAGCGATGCTGATTCGTCAACTATGTAAGCATTAAGCAAGTCGAAGTCTATTCGCGCAGGCACCATCTTTCCTTGACGATTCATTGTTTGCTTGCGTTTTGCCAGTTCTGTGAGCAGAATAAGATCGTTTTTGTTCATGCCGCCTGTCACGCGCAAATAGCCAAGGCGCTCGCAGTCGTCTGGAGTAAGTTTCTTTGCCAATTCTCCAGGGCGGCGCAATACCACACTAATCTCGCGTCCATTGTCTTTTGCACTTGAGTTGAGGTCTTGCAACAATTTTTCCCAGTTTGTGCGCTGGGCATTCATGCTGATACTGCATCCAAAGAAAGCCAGCATGCATAAAAAGAACAATCTTATCTTCATATTATTGTGATATACTTAAGTTTTACGATGGCGATAACGAAAAACGATGACAATGCGCTTTGTTACGATGACGAAGACAATGACTTATAACCCTATAAACTCTCCTAAAATAGGTTTGTGTATCTCCCTTTTTCAGGGAAGTCGGGGCTTAAAGCTTTGCAATGCACTCAGCGAGACTATCCTCCCAATAAGGAATCTCTATGCCGAATGTTTGCTTAATCTTTGTTTTGTCAAGCACAGAGTAGTGAGGACGAGCAGCAGGGGTAGGGTACTCGCTTGTGTGAAGCGGACGCACCTTGCAGTCCTTTATGCCAGCAATGCGATGGATTGCTTTGGTGAAGTCATACCATGAAATGACACCTTCATTGCTGAAGTGATAAACGCCTGGCACTATGCCTTTGTTTATTGCGGCGAAGATTGCCACGGCAAGGTCGCGGGCATAAGTAGGTGTGCCGACCTGATCGAAAATCACTCCCAATTCTGGCTTCTCCTTGCCAAGACGAATCATTGTCTTTACGAAGTTGTTGCCGAATGTGCTGTATAGCCAAGCGGTGCGTATGATTATAGAATTCTGGCAATTAGCCATCACGCTTTCTTCTCCTGCCAGCTTAGTGCGTCCATAAACGCTATTTGGGCAAGTTGGGAGGTCTTCAGTGACAGGCTTGTGGCTTGTTCCGTCAAACACATAATCGGTGCTGATCTGCACCATGCAGCCGCCTCTGTTTGCAACAGCCTTTGCAAGATATCCTGGTGCGATGTTATTCAGCAAGTTGCAGAGTTCCTCGCTGCTTTCTGCCTTGTCCACTGCAGTGAATGCCGCGCAGTTCACAATGCAGTCGATAGCATTCTTTTGCACAAACTCATTCACTTCGTTTTCGTTGGTGATGTCAAGTTTCTGAAACTTTCCGCCAATCTCCGTTCCTTCTGGGAACATAACATCTGTGAAGAAATACTCATACTGAGCATTCTTGCCAGCAAGCAATTGCATCTCGTTGCCGAGCTGACCATTGCATCCTGTCACCAAAATATTCCTAATCATACTTTTACTATTCCTTTGTTTTTGATTTTGACTGCAAAGTTAGTGAATATATTTATAAGTAGGTAATCAAAATTATTTTAATTATGTTCTGGTAGGTTCATTTCGTAATATATGCACTCTCTTTGTCGTATCTTTTGCTAGTTCAAACGCCTCTATTATTGCAGCAAGCACGCTCTACTTGGTGTTCTGCTCAGCATAGTGAGTAAAAAAAAGAGGGAGCATCGCCCCCTCTTTTCTTTTATTTGCAAACTTTCAATAGTTCAGCCTTCATAACATCTTCTCCAGGAAAACCTATTTGTGAAAAAGTCTGTTCACCTTTTGAATTGAAAATGCCATATGTAGGAATGCCTTCGGAATGGAAATGCCAACTTAAGATAGCATCGAATTGCTCCTTGGAAAGCAAGTAATGGTCGCCGGGAATTTCTTCTGCCATTGCCTCCCATTCGTCGGTATTAGACGAAGGATCAGTAATATACACATAGGCAATGTCTTTATCAGCAAGCTCTTTCTTTACTGTTGCCATCATCTTGTGACTTTGTCTGCAAGGACCGCACCATGTAGCCCAAAGATCGAGAAATACTGGCTGCCCCTTGTAAGCGCTGAGAATGTTGTTGAGAATATCTTCTGGAGCGATGTCGTCCAACTCTCTATACATGATTCTTGACAATCCCAATTCCTCATCTTCTGATTCTTCAATCTCAATGCTTGATTCGTTCTCTTCTGTGGCTTTCGAAGGAGCATTGTTGCAGCTCGCAAAAGCAAGTAACACGCAAGCAACGAACATTGTTGCGAGGGATACATTAAACAAATTCTTTTTCATAATGCGGTATTAAGTTGTTTAAAGATGGCATCCTTAGAATTCTACCTCTCCTGCCTTGTCTTTCTTGTAGTAGTCGGAAAGCATGCCGATGAACTTGGCAATGTGGCTGATGGCTGTTGCTGTTTCGGCACTGACTGGCTTTCCTTGCATGCGCAGAAGCATCAATCCGTAAAGTGCATCAAAGCAATTCTCTATTTCTCCTTTCTCTTGTGCCTGCTGGCTTTTTCCGCGCAGCTCAACAATGAAAGGCAGAGCTTTGTAGTAAGCAGCAGAGTAGAATGGATGCTTTGGAGACTTTAGCAACTGCAGATGAAGGTCAGTGAGAAGAATGAGAATATTGTTGTTGATTTGCAGATGCCCTTGATGCTGTACATTCTCCTCACGCATCATCTGTATTAGACTGTCGTACCACCCTCGCAGTTCCTCGCTTTTTCCGCTGTCAAGCTTGAAATGAGGGATGTACTTTTCTGCAATTGTGTCCACATCAAGATTGAAAGCGCGTATAGTGTCTTCCACTTGCCACATATAAAGCAAGTATTCGGAAATAGAATTCTCTTTGAGTTTGTTGGAAATGTACATGATTACGGGTTCTTAGGTTTTAATGCATTCCCATCGGAATGGAATGTCCTGTAGCAGTATAAACAATCATTAAAGCGGAGACAATCATCACAGCAATGCCAATGATGCGATTGATCCACCATACCACTTTGTTGCTGAATTTGTTACGCACTTTGTCGATGAGCCATGTGAGCCCAAACCACCAAGCAAGAGCTCCGATGACAATGCCAATATAGCCTATGAGCTGAGTGATGAAGTTGCCTGCAAGGATGAAGGTGAACTGGCCAAACAAAGCCACAAAAAGGAAGATAATGAGTGGGTTTGCTACGGTGAAGACAAAACCAGAAATAATGAATCCAGTGAATTTGTGCTTCGTCTCCACAGGAGAATCTTCGTCGGCCACATTCTGCTTTGGTTTACTACGGAAGGTGTAAACACCGAATGCAAAGAAGAGGATGCTGCTTATTATTTTTATCCAGAGTGCAATGGCAGGGTTTTCGATGATATCAACTACGAGGAACATAAAATAGCCTGTGATGACTGCATAGATAATGTCGCTGATTGCTGCGCCGATGCCAGTTGCAAAACCTTCCCAACGCCCTTTGTTGAGAGTGCGTTGAATAGTGAGAATGCCTACAGGTCCCATTGGAGCAGAAGCGAGAATGCCAATTATGCAGCCTTTGAAAAACTCTTCAAAGAATCCTACCCTTTGCATCCAATCCTGGAAATCTATTGGTTGTATATTGTTCATATTAGAAGCCCCACTCTAATTCCGCCTAAGGGGATGTTATGCGGGGTGTTTTTTGCTTTTTTGTTTTTTGAGTTTTTGTGCTCTTGAGTTGTTTTTTTCAATCCCATGCATATTAAGCTTCCTCTTTTGAAGGGAGGGCAGGGGAAAGGCTCAGTTCTCCTGCAAGGCTGATGGTCATGAGCTGGCGTACTTCGCTGGCGCGGAATCCACGCCCGAAGAGAATCATCAGTTTTGTTATGGCTGCCTCAATGGTCATGTCATGACCGCTCACTACACCAGCATCGAGCAACTGGCGACTGGTTTCGTAGAGTCCCATCGTCACTCCTCCGCTTTGGCATTGAGTGATGTTCACCACCACTTTGCCTTGGTCTGTTGCTTTTTGGATGGCATCTGCTAACCATTGGCAAGTAGGAGCATTTCCGCTGCCGAAGGTGCGAAGAATGATGCCTCGAATGCCATCCATCTGCATTACATGCTCAATCAGCTGTTGCTGAATGCCAGGGAACAATGTCAATGCTACTACACTCGTATCTGCCTCGTAGTGAGGTGTGAATGGCTTTGTGACATTAATCTTGTGGATGTTGGCAGGCTGGAAATTGATGTTGATTCCGGTCTTGGCAAGTGGAGGGTAGTTGTAGGAACTGAAAGCATTGAAATGCTCACTGTTGCTCTTTGTGCATCGGTTGCCTCTATAGAGATGCTGGCCGAAGAACACACATACTTCTGGCACCATTGGATGTCCGTCATTGTCTTGAGCTGCTGCAAGTTCTATGGCCGTGAGCAGATTCTCTTTTCCATCTGTTCGCAGCACTCCGATAGGCAACTGGCTGCCAGTGAGTATCACTGGTTTGCCAAGATTCTCAAGCATGAAACTGAGGGCTGAAGCTGTATAAGCCATTGTGTCAGTGCCATGCAAGATGACAAAGCCGTCGAAGGAATCGTAATTGTAGTCAATGATTTTCACCAACTTAGCCCACAGCTCAGGTCGCATGTCGCTTGAGTCAATAGGTGGGTCAAATTGGTAGTTGTGGATGGCAAAGCCAAATTCGTTAATCTCTGGCACATGCTTGCAAAGATGGTCGAAATTGAATGTCTCCAATGCCCCAGTCTCTGGGTTGCGAATCATTCCTATCGTTCCACCTGTGTAGATTATCATCAGGCGTTTGCGAGGTTTGTAGAAAATGCTATCCATTAGATGTGTTTTTGTTTTTCGGTTGCAAAGTTACTAAAAACTTTTCAACCAAGCAGAAAGGTCGCTCAACATTTCGTTGTGGTATTTGAAATTTTCGCGAATGCCCCATCCGTGACCACCTGAAGGATAGATGTACATCGAAGCTTTCACATTATTCTTTCGAAGAGCGAGGTAGTAGTTCACGCTGTTTGGTGATGGAACAACTGTGTCGTCGTCGCTGAGCAGCATGATAGCAGGTGGCGTCTGTGGGGTTACCTGTTTTTCATTGCTGTAGAGGTCAACCATTTCCTGACTTGCATTCTCGCCAATCAAGCCGTGGCGACTACCTTTGTGAGTATATGTGTAGTCGAATGTGACAACAGGGTAGAAGAGAATCTGAAAGTTCGGAGCTGTTTCTGCATCGCTATGAGTGGATACGGTTGATGCCAAATGTCCACCTGCACTACTTCCCATAATGCCTACTTGCTTTGGGTCGATATTCCATTTCTGAGCATTCTCGCGTACGAGGCGCAGAGCTTCTTTAGCGTCGCTGATAGGCACTTCTGTGTTAGCATGAGGCATACGATATTTCAGAACGATGAGTGCAATGCCTCGCTCGTTGAAAAAGGATGCCCACTGATATCCCTCGTGATCCATGGCGAGGTGAGAGTAGCCTCCGCCAGGGCAGCATACTACGGCTCTGCCAGTAGCTTTGTTTGCATCGGGCAAGAATACGCGGATGCTTGGCTTGAAATTCTGCTTCGAATCATCGTACGGTTGAGTTTTATCTATTCCGTTGCTGTTTGGCAATCCGTTTTGCCAAAGGTCGATGTCGAAAGGTTTTTGCTGTGCATTTGCAGAGAATGCACAGAAGATGCTTAGTATCAGAGTTGCAATTTTCTTCATAATTAATAGGTTTTGGGGTTTATTTTTGCAAAAATAGTGAAAATATATGAATTTAATATGTGCCATTCCAAACTTTTTGTAATTTTGTGGACGAAATACCGAAAACATAATTACTAATTATAAATCTTATCATAAAAAATGGATACACAAAAACCTTATGTAATTGGCGTTGACCTTGGTGGCACAAATACTGTGTTTGGCATTGTTGATGCGCGTGGCCAGATTGTGGCAGAGGATTCTATCAAGACTCAGAATTATAAGACAGCAGAAGCTTTCGTTGAGGCTGGTGTTGCTTGCCTTAAACCTCTCATCGCTCAGGTAGGCGGTGTAGAGAAGATTGCAGGCATGGGCATTGGTGCTCCTAATGGAAATTACTATACAGGTACTATTGAGATTGCTCCAAACCTTTGCTGGGCACACGATTGCATTGTTCCTCTTGCAGATATGTTCTCAAAGGAGATTGGCGTGCCTGTTCATCTTACAAATGATGCTAATGCTGCTGCCCTTGGTGAAATGGCATACGGTGCTGCACGCGGTATGAAAAACTTCATCGTCATCACTCTTGGCACAGGCGTAGGTTCGGGTATTGTAATCAACGGACAGCTTGTTTACGGTCACGATGGTTTTGCAGGTGAGCTTGGTCATGTGACTATGGTACGCGGTGAAGAAGGCAGAAAGTGCGGATGTGGTCGCACAGGCTGTCTTGAGTGCTATTGCTCAGCAACTGGTGTTGCTCGCACTGCCCGCGAGATTCTTTCAAATACTGTTCGTCCAAGTCTTCTCCGTGAGAAGGATCCTGAGACTATAGAATCGTTGGATGTAAGCATTGCTGCCGGAAAGGGTGATGCTGTTGCTCAAGAGATTTTCGACTTCACAGGCAAGATGCTCGGTGAGGCTTGCGCTGACTTTGCTGCATTCTCATCACCTGAAGCATTCATCTTCTTCGGCGGTTTGTGTAAGGCTGGCGACTTGATTATGAAGCCAATAGAAGCTGCTTACAATAATCATGTACTCCCAATCTTCAAGGGCAAGGCCAAGTTCCTTGTGAGTGGATTGATGAATGCAAATGCAGCTGTTCTTGGAGCAAGTGCTCTTGGCTGGGAAGAGTAAAGACTACTGATTTTCACAATAATTTCTAAATCGCTTTATAGAGGCACAATCGAATAGCTGTTCGGTTGTGCCTCTTTTTATATATAAGTAAGTGCATGGTTCGTGTTGGGAAATTAACACAGAGAGAAGCAAGGGGCAGGGAAAAAGAAAAAGCTGCCTTACTTTGGAGCAAGACAGCTTTATGTATTTTTTGAATAAAATAAAAGGTGTTATTCTTTTTTGTTATTTCTTAGACATTACAGGACGGACTGCATAGCCATTCTTGCGGCTACCATTCATACAGCCAACATAGTCATCGGCCATTAATACTATATAAGCATAGGATGGGTATTCATCGCAAAGTGTGGAAGTTAAGTAGCCTCCCATGTCTCTCAATCCAAACTTTCTGTCGCCAATATGATAGCCATTGAAAGGAAAGAAGATGGTGTTTCCATTAGGGCCTTTCACTGTGAATCCCGCAACTCCGCTGCGAGTCTGATAAATCCACTCGCATTTGTCTATAAGCTCTTGGAATTCTTTGTCAGTTGGCGTGCGCCATTTACCACCATAGATTTGTGTCTTATGGAGCTTAGGGAACATTTGAGCTGCATCGTCTTCGCTTTCCAGCTGAGTTTTGTTATCTACATTGCCGTAGCTGCTGTCCGTGCAGTATTTTGACAAGTTGTTGATGGCTGAACCATAGCGATATGTACGCCAGTTCAGGATTCTTGGAGCTTGATCGTCATCAGGATAGCTTTTGATTGCGCCCCAGCAATAGTAGTTGCCATATTCCAATTCGTTTTCTGTCAATCCGAGATTTCTGTCCGACCAAAGCGTGCCGCTTGGAAGGCCTAAATCCACAGCTTTAGGAGCGTATTTGCTGGCAGTGTTGTTTTGGGCAAAAGCGCTGTTTGCCAAAAGCAAAGCAAGTACTAATATGAATATTGATTTTTTCATTGGCATCCTTAGTTGTTTTTGTTGTTTATTTCACGCTCTTGGTCTTAACTTGTTTAATACCGTTCTGAACTCGTGGCACACCATTGGAAGTTGTTTTTTTGTAAGCTTCGTCGATAGTTAGGTTGATGAGTGAGTCCCAAGATGGCTTTTCTTCTGTGAGAGAGCTGATTTGATAACGCAGGCTTTCAATGAAACTCAGTAAGAAGAATCCTCCTTTCACACCGCACCAAGATGCTTCACCTGGGCTTGCTGCTGTTGCCCACACATTTCCTTGAGATCCAAGGAAGAGCTCGCGGAGCTTGTTTGTGTCAAGGCTATGAGAAGCACGAGAGAAGAGGGTGTTCACGCTAATTGAAGAAGGAGTGGTTGCACCTATCTGGGTATTGCAGCAGTCGCTCAGCACGATGTTGAGTTTTGCTCCTTTTTTGATTATTTCATTATAAATATCTGTCATCGTAGAGTAGTTGTCAACAGCTTTGTCGTATGCTGTTGGCGAGAGGTCGATGCTTGGATAGAATTCTTTCTGATCCTTGAATCGGAAGCCATGTCCTGAATATATGAATACAGCAATATCGTTAGGGTTAGGAGAGAACTCTTTAACAGCTTTTGCTACATTGTTTTTGTTGAATGCAGATTCGCTTATGACGGTTTGTTCATAAGGGATTTCAAGCACTCTGGCAATGTTGCGAAACTCGTTTGTTATGTTCTTTACATCCTGTTGGCAAGCAATTCCAATGTCATCAACCTCTGTGTTTGCAACCATGAGCAATCTAAGTGTTGGGTCGCTCTTTCCTTTGCTCACAATGTCTTTTTTGTTCTGTTGCTGTATTGTCTGAATGGCAGCCGCAATAGCTTTGTATTCAGGCTCACTTTTCTTGTAGAACTTAGCAAGATGATTGAGAGACAATGATGCCATCTGGACTTCTTCAAACTTTGAAGCATAGAAAGAGTTTTCTATATCAAACATGTCAATTAACACGCGAGGTGTCTTGTTCATGTCCTCTGCACGGAAATCTCTCCAATACCACAACAATATAGGCATTCCTCGCCCGTCTTTTGGGCGATAATACATTTGACCTTGCTCGTTGTCGCGAGTCTTTGGTTCAGTTTCCTTTATGTATTCTGATTCCCAAACCTTTCCGTTCACACCTTCGTCAGCTCTTACAATTCGCAACTTGCAGTTATTGTCGCTGAAATAAAATAGTAATCCCAAATACTTTTTATTGTTAATAGGATTTGTGTATTCCAACTCGTAGAGCGTCTGTGCATTGGAAGCAATTGCACAAAAGAAGAGTACAATTGCACAAAAGATTCTTGTCATCACTTTGTTTTTGAAGTTGTTAGCCTTTATTTGTAGAAGTCGTCTGGGTCAATCTCGCCAATGTTAGAGATATTCTTAGTGCTCTTCGTATCCTTCTTTCCATTGTCCTTGTTCTTTTTCCCGTTGTCTTTCTTTGCATTCTTGCCAGATGCGCTTGCAAAGCCGAAATCCATGTAGCGGTCGTAAGAATTAGGGTTAAGAGTGACATTATCACCCTTTACCACACAATCGATGCATGATACGCCACCAGTTAGGATTGGGCGCCATTTGCTATCTGAATTTGCTTTGCTAACCATAACGAGCTGATAAGTGCCATTAGACAAGTCGGAAGGTATTGTTGGAGCAAACTGCACATTGCGATAGAATCGCTGTGGAGTTAGGGATATTTCGTTGAGGTCGAGAGTCTTAACCATCTCACCATCCTTGTATAGCGCTACTCCGTACTGACCAACAAAATCACCTACAGAGCAGTTGTACACCTTGCTTACCTTCACCCAAATCTGTGCCCCTTTCTTTGCACTTTTCAAAGACTCTAAGTCATTCATACTGAGCATGTGACCATTTGCGCCATCCTTCTTTGGTGGTTGAATGCCGCCAATGGAAGTCACATTTTCATTATAGTTCTCTGTAGCGCCAGGCTTGCTGCTTGGGCGAGGAGGTGAGAGGTTAGTGATTTCGAAATATCCGTTGCTGAGTCCACTCCAGCCCCAGTTGAAGTGGAATAGGCCGTTAGTGTCATAGCCATCACATACGAAGCAGTGACCGTAGTCTTCTTCATCAGTACCGCCCATGAGAACAGGACGACCCTCTGTGAGTTCCTTCTTGAGGTAATAAACGAAATCCTGCGGAGTGAATGCATCGCGACGGTAGTTAATCATGCTGTTGCCATAGCCGAAGTATTCAACCATTGCGTTAGCCATGTCAACGCGGCTTGCACTTGAGGCAGAAGGAGAATACTCCATGTTGCATGAAACACCAGCATCGAACATTATCTTACTGATAGCATCATTTTGTTCTGTATTTCCTCCTTTCTTGTCGTATGTAGGAAGCATGTTCTCCCAGTCGTATATAGTTGTGAAAGAGCTACTTACTTTTTCTCCTTCGTTATCATAGCTGTGAGTCTTGCCAGAAGGCTGCTTAGGATACTCGTAGAAACGCATAATTTGTACAGCGCCTGTTGCCACGCAGCCCGTCAAACTCTTGTTAGGGCACATGGCGTTGTAAGGGAAAGTCTGAGCATAGCAGATGTCTCCGAGAAGAGGCTTTACTTCAGGAGCAAGATCAGAATCGTCGTTTGCAGCCTTTGAAAGGAAACCCTGCTTGAAGCTGGCAAGGACAGAGTCAGGAGTCATAGCCAAATCGCTCAAAGCTTCAGTATATCCTCCAAGCCAAGCCTTCATTTCAGGTGCCATCGCTTCGATGTCGAAGTGTCCTTCGTTTGAATATGCAAGAATCTTCTTGCTTCGGCTATCAGCACTGATTATGATGAAACCTTGTTCTTTTCCTCTATTAAAAATATAATAGTAAGGGTGGTCGTTTATGGAGTCTTTCTCTGTGTAAGCCAATTCTGGTTTGGTGTTCTCTCCGTCTCGGCTAAGAGGAAGGAATCCAACAGCAACATTCAGCGCATCGTCCACGCTGCGTACATTTTCTTTCTGTGCGAATGCTCCTACTGAATAAGTGAGCATAAGAATTGCAAAAAGTGTAAATCTTCTCATTGGTTTTTAATTTAATAATCGACTGCAAATGTAAATAAGAAATAGTCTCATTAGTATAAATAAATGTCAAAAAAAGTAAAAAACATTTATTCTAAGTATTTTTTGCTGTTTTTTATAGGCACAGAGGAGTTTTTATATAAAAAAATAAACTCCAAGAGTGCATACCACCTTTGGAGTTTATTGCTGATTATTTCTCCTTGTTGTGAAAGAGAAAACTAGGTATATTTGACTTATTTCATAGAATACACAACATCCATGATCTTCTTTCCAATCTCATCGGCTGCTTCCATGGTATTGGCTTCTGAGTAAACGCGGATGATTGGCTCTGTGTTTGACTTGCGAAGATGTACCCACTTGTCTGGGATGTCTATCTTTATACCGTCAATATCATTTACTTCTGTGCCATCAATGTATTCGCTTCCACCTGCGGAATACATTGACTTAACCTTTGCGAGGATTGCATCTACATCAGTGCTTGCATCTAAGTCAATGCGATTCTTTGCAATACAATACTCTGGGTAAGTTGCACGAAGCTGGCTTACAGTAAGAGATGGGTTTTGCTGACGCTCGTGAGCAAGATGAGAGAGGAACAATGCAATGCCAACAAGAGCATCGCGACCGTAGTGGGCTGCAGGATAGATGACACCACCATTGCCTTCACCGCCGATTACAGTGTTTGTTTCCTTCATCTTGGTGACAACATTTACTTCGCCAACAGCTGCAGCATTGTATTCCATTCCATACTTGCGAGTAACATCACGAAGAGCACGAGTAGAAGAAAGGTTGCTCACTGTGTTGCCAGGTGTATGCTTGAGAACATAGTCTGCAACAGTCACGAGTGTATATTCCTCTCCGTACATCTTTCCATCCTCGCAGATGAATGCCAGACGGTCAACATCAGGGTCAACAACGAAACCTACATCATTGCCGCCCTTTGACATCAATCCCATTATATCAGAGAGATTCTTCTCTAATGGCTCAGGATTGTGCTGGAAGTCACCTGTAGGCTCTGCATAAAGAGGAGTTACATTCTCTACGCCTAAAGCTTCAAACAACTTAGGGAGAATGACACCACCAACAGAGTTGATGCTGTCAAATGCAACTTTGAAGTTTTGAGCCTTAATGGCAGGAACATCTACTAGGTCAAGGCCAAGCACCATGTCTATATGCTTCTTGTCATATGAGTCATCTTCAATATATTTGCCAAGTGCGTCAACATCAGCAAAGTCGAAGTCTTCTGCTTCTGCAATACGAAGAACTTCGTTACCTTCTGCTGCATTTAGGAACTCGCCCTTTTCGTTGAGGAGCTTCAGTGCATTCCAATGGCGTGGGTTGTGACTGGCTGTGATTATGATACCGCCACATGCCCCTTCCATTGCAACTGCTATTTCTGTTGTTGGAGTCGATGCGAGGCCAATGTTTACGACATCGAATCCCATTCCCATAAGAGTGCCACATACTACATTTTTTACCATCTCGCCAGAAATACGAGCATCACGGCCTACAACAATCTTGTTGCTTTCAACCTTTGTGGTGCGGCGGATGAGTGTTGCATAAGCACTCGTAAACTTAACGATATCAAGAGGGTTAAGGCCTTCTCCAGCCTTACCTCCAATTGTTCCTCTAATTCCGGAAATTGATTTGATTAATGACATTGTCTATTATCTTTTGTGTTCTGTTTCTTTTCTTAATGTTTGAATCAACTTGCTATTTACCAAGTTGATATGAGACTTCATAGTAGTAAGGAAGCACATACTGAGAAGCAGTCATTGTTCCAGAAGAGTGAGGAACAATAATGCGCACCTTAGCTACCTTTCCAGGATCGCGTGACAAACGAATGAAGTCAAGTGGCTTGAGCCAGCCTTCTGGTACAGGAGCACTACCACTGTTTGAAGCAAGCTGCCTATACATCATGCCTTCTGTGAAAGTGGCATTGTATTTGCGAGAGTAGTGAATGTACTTGCAAAGCATTTTGTCCACAATGCTCTGAGCATAGATATTTGAGTTGGTAGTGTCAGCATTCTCTATATCATACTCAATGAATCTACACAACAGCACCTTGCTAACAGTAGAATCTCTTGTTTCTTTTGCCATCTCAATCATAGTTTGTCCTTCTCCTTTGCTGACAATCTGCATGTAGATGCCATCTTCGTTAAAAAGAACAAACTCGTTCTTGGCAACATTTGTAGTTGAATCCTGAGCATAGAACTGTGACTCGCTGATAACCTTGATAGGTCCCCCAAAGCCATTTTCAGAGAGGAAACGGCTGATAGCTTTCTTCTCCTTATTCTTTTGGTCAGCATAAGTTTCACCATCATTGCAGCTCACTGCCATAATCAGTGAAATGCCCACGACCGCAGTCGTGAGCATGTATAAAAATAGTTTCTTCATTTATTCTTCGTTAACTTCTTCTGCTTCAACTTCAGCAGGAACATCTTTCTTCTTTGCGAGGTATTCTGGGAGATTAAGACCAGCCATGTCGAAGAGCTCGTTGAGAGGTGGAACACTCTTCATCAATCCGCTCACGAAGTTAGCTGTGCTGCCTTTCCCGTCAGCCGAGCTTCCATTGTCCCAAACTGTTACATGATCGATGTTGATACCCTTAACAGCCTCAACCTGAGTCTTGACAAGTTCTGGGAGTTTCTCGAGCAAGAGGAGCATGTAAGCCTTGTTTGCATCGCCGCCTGCTGCCTGAACCATCTTGTCATAACCTTGTGCTTGGCGAGAGAGAATCTCAAAGAGACCGCGAGCTTCTGCTTCCATCTTGGCGTATGCAGCATCAGCTTCACCCTTAGCCTTAACACGAGTCTTTTCTGCCTCTGCTTCAGCCTCTATAATCTTACGCTTCTTCTCGATTTCCTGACTTACGAGCACATTCGCAGCCTGAGTTGCGCGCTCTCTTTCTGCACGAGCTTCCTCGGCTGCTTTTTCTGCAGAGTATGCTTCCTCAAGAGCCTTTGCCTGAGCAACTTTCTCTGCTGCAGTAGCCTTGCGCTGTGCTTCTGCCTCACGCTCACGGCGCACAGCCTCAGAATTGGCAATCTGCACTTTAGCTTCGTTCTCACCTTGTACAGCCTGAGCATTTGCTTCTGCTGTACGAATACGAGTTTCACGAACTGCGTCAGCTTTACCAATCTCACCAATCTTCTCCTGCTCAGCCACGCGAACCTTAGCTTCATTGATAGCTTTAGCAGCAGCCTCCTGACCAAGAGCTTCGATGTAGCCAGACTCATCGTTGATGTCGGTTACATTGACATTGATGAGGCGAAGACCAATTTTCTTGAGCTCTACTTCCACATTGCTTGAAATAGCATCCAAGAACTTGTCACGGTCGCTGTTCAACTCCTCAATTGACATTGTTGCGATTACGAGACGAAGCTGACCGAAGAGGATATCACGAGCGAGTTCCTGAATCTGTCCTGGTGTCTGACCGAGCAAGCGTTCTGCTGCTGCTGTCATCGACTCAGGGTCTGTGCTGATGCCGACAGTGAATCGACAAGGAACATCCACGCGAATGTTCTGGCGTGAAAGAGCGTTAGTGAGGTTTGCATCAATGCTGATAGGAGTAAGGCTAAGATAAGCGTAGTCTTGAATGATTGGCCACACAAAGGTACCGCCGCCATGTACGCACTTGGCAGAGCCTTTGTTTCCTGTTGTTCCATACACTACGAGAATCTTGTCTGAAGGACATCTTCTGTATCGATTGACGATTGATACGATAAGCACGATGGCTACTACCACGGCTGCAACAATTAAATACATAGTATAATTCTTGTTATTTTATTTTACCAATAAAGTTGATTTCTCAATAATCTCAATAACTTGCACTTTCATGCCAGACTTGAGTTCGTCTCCGTCAGTGATTGCTTCAAATTCATGCACTGCGCCGTTTAGGCTTACTTGAATTTTTCCCTTTCCCGAGCGGTTAGCAGGGATGCGAAGGTAAACATCCACGCTCTTTCCGACACAATCGTTGATATTGAAAGCACCATTGTGCTCCAGTTTGTTTGTCTGCTTTTTGATTAAGAAGAACATAAACACGAATGCAACACCTACAGCAAGAGCGATGATTGTGAGCAGAATTTTGTTTTCAATCACATCGTAAAAGCTTACGCCAGCCCATCCGAAGCCAACAATGAGGTTGACAAAATTCTTGATGCTGAAGAGTGATAAGCCTCCCCCCAAATCCATGGTGTTTGCTCCGTCGAAATCCACATCAATGTCGGATGAATCCATGCCGATTAATGTAAGCACCATTTGTACCACGAATATTAGCGATCCGATGATGGCGCATCCCCAGAACACCTGCTGATAAGTGTCTAAGGCATTATACATGTCTAAGTATTCTTGCATAAGCTTTTTATTTAGAGTTTTCCTCCCACTGCCCTGCCTGTAAGAAGATAGGGCAGTGGTGAGGAGATTTTAATATTAGAGTTTCAAGTCTGCCTTGATTGCGTCAACTTTCTCTTTAGCGGTAGCCACTGCAGAGTCGTAGCACTTAGGGCAACCCATTTCGCCCTTGACCTCAACATAGAACTTGATCTTTGGCTCTGTGCCTGAAGGACGAACAGAAATCTTTGTACCGTCCTCTGTGAACCACTGAAGCACATTGCTAGTAGCAGGCATGTCAAGGTCTGTGACAGTGCCGTCAGCAGCTGTTGCCTTGAGAGTCTTGTAGTCCTTGACAAGCACTACAGGGCTTCCACCGAGGCTCTTTGGAGGACAAGCACGGAAGTCTTCCATCATCTGCTTGATTTCGTCAGCACCGCTCTTTCCTGGCTTTGTCACAGAGATTGCGTTCTGATAAGCGAAGCCGTAGTCGAGGTAAATCTTCATGAGAAGGTCGTAGAGAGTCATGCCGTTGTCCTTAGCCCAAGCTGCGATTTCGCAAAGGAGACAGATTGATGCTGGACTATCCTTGTCGCGCACTTTATCGAATGGGAGGTAACCGAACGATTCCTCACCGCCGCCAATGTACTTCTTAACGCCTTCAGAGAGCTTGATCTCACGAGCAATCCACTTGAATCCAGTGAATACATCGCGAATTTCAACATTATTGCGCTTAGCGATTTCTGCAATTGTCTCAGTTGTCACGATTGTCTTAACCATGAACTCGTTACCTTTCAACTGACCGAGCTTCTTCTTGTTCTCGATGATATAGTATGAGAGCATGAGAGCTGTCTGGTTGCCGTTGAGGATGCACCACTCGCCTTTAGGGTCGCGGCAAACAACTGCGAGACGGTCAGCATCTGGGTCAGAAGCGAGCACGAGGTCAGCGTTGAGCTTTGTGCCGAGGTTCATACCCATTGTCATTGCCTCAGAGTTTTCTGGGTTTGGAGAAACAACAGTAGGGAAGTTGCCATCCACAACCATCTGTTCTGCAACGACATTGATGTTCTGGAAGCCCCATGTGCGGAGAGCTGCAGGGATTATTACGCGGCCTGTGCCGTGAAGTGGAGAGTAAACAATGCAGAGATCCTTCTGGCGATTGATAACCTCTTGATCAACGAGTGCCTCATGAACAGCGTCGAGATAATCCATATCCATCTCGCCACCGATAATCTGGATAAGGTCCTTGTTTGGAGTGAATTTCACCTGGTCAATAGTCACCTTATTCACTTCATCAATGATGCCAGTGTCATGTGGAGCAAGCACCTGCGCACCGTCGTCCCAGTAAGCCTTGTAGCCGTTGTACTCGCGTGGGTTGTGTGAAGCTGTGATGTTTACACCAGCCTGAGCGCCGAGCTGACGGATTGCGAATGAGATTTCTGGAGTAGGGCGGAGGCTCTCGAAAAGATAAGCCTTGATGCCGTTAGCAGAGAAAATGTCAGCAACAGTTTCTGCGAAGAGGCGAGAGTTGTTGCGGCAGTCGTGGCCAACAACTACAGAGATATTCTCCTTGCCTGCGAATGCCTTGTTGATGTAGTTAGCAAAGCCCTGAGTAGCCATGCCAACGATATACTTATTCATGCGGTTAGTACCAGCACCCATGATGCCGCGAAGACCGCCTGTGCCGAACTCAAGGCTCTGGTAGAAAGCGTCGATGAGTGGGTTCTTGTCCTCTGCGTCGAGGAGTGCCTTTACTTCTGCCTGTGTGTCGGCGTCGAATGCAGGAGAGAGCCACTTCTGTGCCTCTGCTGTACATTTGTTGATAAGTTCTTGATCCATTGTATTTGATTTTTTAGTTGTTTATGAATAATCTATTTCCATGTTGCATTTTGTCTCCATTGCGATTTAGTGATGCAAAGGTAATGTATTCAGTGCAATTGTGTTTCAATCTGCAATGTTGCAATTCTGTTTGCGTCCTTAGTCAATCTTGGAGTTGCAATGTTGCAAATATAACTAAAAATCCCGAAAGACTTGTATGCTTTCGGGATTTTTTACGATTTATTTAGTTTTTATAGCGATTTTTGACGCTTTCAGAGTAGGAGATGAAACTTTCAGCGTCACATTGCCACTCTTTCGTGTCGAGCGAAGTATGCACTGCATGTAGCCAGATTGCATCTTTTTCGTCTTCACTTTGTGAAAAATATCATTCGTGTAGTGGTCGCCGTTGTCAATAGCAACAAGAGTGGCTTCACCTTCCACCTCCACGGTCACTTCATCTTCGGCATTCTCCACCACTTTGCCTTTAGCATCTACAGCGTAGATGTTCAGATATCTCAAGCTCATGCCGTCAGCTTGCCACTCTCCCAAAAGTTTCTCTTCTTGGACAACAAGCTTCACTGCCTTTCCGCTTGATGCAATCTCATCTCTGCTCACTTCTTTACCTTCTTTTCTTGCAATGGCAGTCACGGTGCCTCCATTGCCATACTCAATGCCGCTCCAGAGAATCATGTTCTTCTTTGCAATGTCGTCTCTTTCATTTTTCTTCACGCCTATTGACTTGCCATTCACCAACAGCTCCACCTCGTCGGCATTAGTGTATGTGAACAGATTCTGCTTTGAACCCTCAGCAAAGTTCCAGCAAGTGCTTATTTTTTGTTGCCCCACCTTAATGTCGTTCCACTCCATGCTCTCGCCCTTGCCGCTTATCACACCAATCTTCACCACTGGCTCCTCAGCCTTTATCGCACTCTTTATAAGCCATGCCTGTGGGTAAGGTTGCATGGTGTGGTTAAAGAACGAGTAATTCCAGCCCTTCTTTGGCCATCCATTGCTTTCACCCCAATATTCTATTGCCCCCCACCAGCACAAGCCTACACCTCGTTCTTGATTCATGCCGAAGAATGGCTGCAGCAGCTGGTTTGTCACTGCTTCGCTCTGGAAGAGAATCAAGTCCTTCTTGTGGTCATAATATCCATGGTATGCATCCCACTGATAATTGAACGAAGCCACTTCCGTCTCGCATGCCAATTCTGGTGGAACGAGGTAAGTTTTGAAGTCGGGAGTGTTTCGTTGCGCGCCAGCACGAGCAGGGAACATTGCCACTGTTGTTGGTCGGGTCCTGTCATAGCGCTTCAGGAATGTGTCAAATATTTTGTATGTAGTGATGCCCCAGTCGTTTGTTTGATATCCACTCCAATCCGAGCGTGTCTGCAGTTCGTTGCCAAGGCTCCACATCACAATACATGGGTGGTTTCTGTCTTTCTTCACCCACTCGCTCATCAGCTCTGGCCATATCTGCATGAAAGGTTTTCTTCCGCCCCAGTAGTCTTTGTCGCTCCACTTGTCGATGAGTTCATCAACAATCAGCAATCCAACTTTATCCGCCATCTTGTAAAATCCTTCAGAGTAAGGGTTGTGCGAACATCTTATCGCATTGAATCCGAATGCCTTGAGCTGTCTCATCATTCTTTCAACACCATCGTCAAATGCAGCTACGCCTAAAGCCCCCATGTCATGGTGATTAGCAATGCCAGTGAGGAAAACTTTCTTGCCATTCAGTTTGAATCCGAAGTCTGTGCCGTACTCAATCTTGCGGAATCCGAAATTATCAGCTACGGAGTCGATAGTCACGCCATTTTCAACCAGCACAGCTTCTACCGAGTAGAGGGTAGGAGAGTCAATGTCCCACAGTTTCGGGTTCGACACCTTTATCTCTGGCAACATCACCTCAGTGTTGTTCTGAATCGTATGGTCTGGCATTGCGCTTTCTGCCGAACCAATCACTTTGCCATCAGCATCCTTCACAATGGCCTTTATCTTTACATCATGCTTCTGCCAGCCCTCAACTTGCACCTGCACAAGTGCTGTCCAGACCCCATCTAAGCTTTGATTACCGAGGGAACCTTCAGAACTGTTTGCCGACATATATCCCTTGCCATTGAGTGAGCTGGATGGGGAGATAGTCTGTATGTATAGTCCGTGTCTTGCAATATGTGTAGGGTTCATAGCCTTCACATACACATCACGGAATATTCCTCCGCCAGTGTACCATCGGCTGCCATTCATCTTGCCAGTGTTGGCATACACTGCCACCACATTGTCCCCATCATAGTTCAGCACTTTGCTCATGTCCACTTCAAAGCCTGTGTATCCATACTCATTACTGCCCACTTTCTTGCCGTTCACATACACATCGCAATAGTACATCACTCCGCCAAAATCCATCACCACCTTCTTGCCCTTCCATGACTCATCTGCCTTGAAAGTCTTTCTATACCATCCGCCGCACATCTTTTTGAATCCGCGTCCTTTGTCCTCTTTTTCATCCCATGGCTGTTCAAACTGGAAGTCGTGAGGCAAATCCAGCTTGCGCCAAGCCGAATCGTCATACTCAGCTTTCTCAGCGCCGCTCACCTCGCCCTCGGCAAATTTCCAATCGAAATTGAACAGTACTCTTTGCTGAGCAGCAAACTGCCCAATAGCAACATTCTCAGCCACATTGCCCTTCACTTCCTCAATGTATTGAGCTATAGCCCTATTTGGCATCATCACAGCCAGGACTCCCAGAGCCAAAGCTTTTAGCGTGTTAAGTTGATATTTTCTCATATAGTCTTTTGTGTAAAGTTAGTATCAGTTTTTCCGCTTGCAAAGTAACAAATTCTTTTTCTAATATGCAAACATTTCTTTATGTCGTTTCCCTTTTCGACTGATAACATAAGCAGAACTCCGAAAAACAACCTTTTTGTTTTTTCTACTTACCTACTTACCCTTTTTGCTGCAACCAATAGATAATGAGTGCGTTATGCAGGGTAAGTACCTGCCTTCATACTTACCCTTTACTTACCATAAACCTACCCTATAGAGGACTACAAAAGAAGCACTCATATTTTCTTTTACTTTCATTCGGTATTTGCACAGCCAGCCTTCTGCCGTAAAACTTTTCCTGAAACTTCCGTAAAACAATTACGGACGAACCGTAACCTTATTACAGCAGTTGCAGGAACAACATTACGGAAGAACCGCAATGAAATTCCTGCAATTGCCGTCAAAGCATTATGCAGAAGAGTCTGCAAACATAGTTCTGACAACAATCCAATTGCGACAAAACGGAAAAGCCAGAACAGATAGCCTTTGCTGCTTGCTCTATGTGGTAAGTAAAGGGTAAGTAAGGGGTAAGTGTCGCTATCGATACTTACCCTATGTAACGCCCTCATTATCTATTGATTATAGCAAAAAGGGTAAGTGGGGAAGTAGCAAAGGAAAAAGTTATGAATAAGCGAAGGAACAGGCTATTTCATCAAGTACTTGTCGCCTGTGGCTTTGAGTATTTGCTGGCGATAGGCCTCAGGGTATCCTGGACGATTTGGAGCTTCGGCATAGCCGTAAGGGGTTTTGAGGAAGCGGTCTCTATCATCAGTTTTCTTCACAGCCATATCGTTGTGTTTGACAACTAAGAACTTGAAGAGTTCTGTCCATTTCTTCATCATCGAATCAGAAGCGACATTGCAGCAATACTCTGTTGCTTTCTTTATGGTTTCGTCTTTGCCGCTTGGTTGATAAATCTTTTCGATTAATATGTTAACATTGTCAGATTCGCTATCAACATAAATCTCCTCAATGTGTTTCCTGTAACGGAGCAGGTCAGGGAACATCTTGTCATAATAAGGATAAACCATGTTGCTGACTGTGTTCTGAAGCCAGAAAGCAGATTCCCAAGAGAATGTGACATCGTCTTGCACTCCTTCGATGCGCTGGAAGCACTTTGGCACTTCACTCACGCCACAATAGATTGGTACGAATGGAGCCATGTTAGGGTCGTCGTTTGTGAACCACACGACACCACCAATGCAGTCAGGGTACTGTGAACGCATTTGGCCAATGAAGCAGAATGATGTCTGCTGGGTGCTGATTGGACGCTCGTTGAAGCATTCTTTGCTGTCCACTTTGAAAGTGAGTGGAGTAGGTCGGTACGGCATATTGTATGGACCAGCACCCAACTCGTTCTGAATGTCGAATGGCGTGCCCTCGTAGTGATCGCGCATGCATCCCATCACATCTTCAAGAGTGACAGGCTTCTTTGGCTTCAAGTAGAGTGGCATCTCTCCATTGAGTTCGTTTCCCTTAGCATATTCAATGTATTTGTCCATGCCGTCGCAGAGACGGTTGAAGGCACTCCAAGCACGAGCTTCGCAGAAACGCACGGCACCGAAGTCGTTTGGCGCATAGGCATCGCGGAATGAAAAATCTGCATCATTCTTGCCAGTGAAGAATCCCTTGGCACGAGCAAATTTAATAACATCTTTGGCATAGAGCACATTGTTCTTGTCCTTCAGGTTGAAGCGAGTGATGCGGCTTTGATTAGCATGGGCACATACACAGTCGTCGGGAATGCGAATAGCCACCCAAACTGCGCCTTTCGATCCGGGGCCCTTGCCCATCATCTCCATGATCCATGCTTCGTTCTTGTCGCAGATGGAGAATGTCTCGCCCTCAGAGTAGTAGCCGTACTGAGCCACGAGTGAAGTCATGATTTCGATTGCATTGCGAGCAGAAATAGAGCGTTCGAGGGCAATGTAGATGAGTGAGCCGTAGTCGATGATGCCAGTTGAGTCGGCAAGCTCTTCGCGGCCCCCGAAGGTCGTCTCAGTAATGCTGACTTGATTCTCGTTCATCTGTCCCACAACATTGTAGGTGCGCTCTGCTTGCGGAATCTCCCCAAGGTATTTGTTTGTGTCCCAATCAAAGATCTTTCGCATCTCGCCTTTCTGGTGAGTGCTTCCAACATGACGATAGAGGTTGCCGTACATGCCGTAGGAGTCGGCATTGTAGCTGACGAACACGCTGCCATCGGCGGACGCTTTCTTGCCTACGATAACATTGGTGCAAGCGAGGGATGATAAAAGGAAAAAGCTGAAAGCTGAAAGTGTAAGAAGTGTTCTTTTCATAATAAAAAGCCCGACGGAACCGTCGGGCAAATAAGGTTTAATTTATTTTATGACGAGTTTGTCGCTGCCTGCTGCTTTGAAGCTCATATCCAATCCTTTGACCGAGTGGGTGAGTGCTCCGAATGAGATGAAATCAACGCCAGCTTGGGCGTAAGGAATCATTGTGTCGAATGTGATGCCACCACTTGATTCCGTCTCTGCACGACCTGCCACGATTTCCACAGCCTTCTTTGTGTCGGCAGGAGTGAAGTTGTCAAACATGATGCGGTCGCAGCCCTCAGCGAGAGCTTCGTCGAGTTCTTTCCAATTGCGTACCTCGCACTCAATCTTGAGGTCTTTGCCATTATCCTTGCAGTATTGCTTAGCACGGCTGATGGCATTGTGCACGCCTCCACAGAAGTCGATGTGGTTGTCTTTGAGAAGAATCATGTCGAAAAGTCCTATGCGGTGATTCATGCCTCCGCCAATCTTTACAGCTTCTTTCTCAAGCATACGCATGCCAGGAGTAGTCTTGCGTGTGTCGAGCACACGAGTTTTGGTGCCAGCGTCGATGAGTGCTTGCTGATACTTGTTTGTCATGGTTGCAATGCCTGACATTCGCTGAAGGATGTTAAGCATGAGGCGCTCTGTCTGGAGAAGGCTCTGCTCTTTGCCCTTGACAGACATTACGATGTCGCCAGGCTTGACATGTGCCCCATCTTCAATGTACACTTCCACCTCCATGGTAGGATCAAAACGGTGGAATACTTGCTTTGCAATCTCAACTCCTGCAAAGATGCCTTCCTCTTTAATGAGGAGTTTGCTCTCGCCATACTGGTCGGCAGGGATGCAACAAAGGGTTGTGTGATCGCCATCGCCGATGTCTTCTGCAAAAGCGAGGTCGATGAGCTTGTCGTTGAGTTCTTCTACTGATAACATATTTTATTGTTTTATAGAGGATTCGTTAGTTCTGTAAATCGATGTTTTTTCTTTTAGAAATACCATGCAAGGCCAATCTTGATGCCTGTCTTGCTCTTGTCGCTGAAGTTTGAAAGGCTCATGTCGTAATAAACGCTTGGCTCTACTGTGAGGTGCTCATTGAGGAAGAAGCAATATCCAACCTCTGGAGTGAGCTGAAGGTCGTTGAAGTTTGGCGCTTCGTGCACATATTTTGCTCCACCCTGAAGGAATAGGCCGTTCTGCTGAATGAGATAGCGGCACTTCAAGCCAGCATAAAGCTGACGCATATCTTTGTGAGTGTAGTCGAAACCAACCTCAGCAATTGCCATCCATGCATCTTCAAACATGTAGCCTGCATTTACGCCTGCTCCGAGCGAAAACTTGCTGTTTTTGCTGTATGACAAGCCACCACTGTTAGTTGTTGCCCCAAGGTACATTTTCCCCTTCTCAAACTGTGCTGATGCGCTGCCGATGCCGAGGACAGCCAAAAGCAATGTGAAAATAATCTTCTTCATAATCATATTATTTTTATAAATTGTTTTCTCGTTCTTCTTTAAGTTGCGCTTTTTTGTATAGCGCCCATCCTAATGCTGCGCAAATAAGTGCGTAAATGCCGAGGTTGGGCAAGTTGTGAATCCATGCATTCCACTCAATTCCGTAGTAGATGTAGAAAGCTATGCCTGCACAGAAGAATGCTATGGGCATCCAAATGTATTTGTTCATTTGCGTGAATTAGTTTTTTGTTTTCAAATCTTGCGTGTCTGTTGTTTTTGCCACATGATAAACCACACGAGTCCTGCAAGTGTCACTGCACCGCCTACTGAATATGCTACAGCATGGGTGAATTGGAAGCCCTCGGGAGCGATGAGTATGTAGGTTGAGCACACAAGAGTCATCCACAATGCTGGAATGAGCGAAATTAGGTATGCGTATTTGAGTTTCTTACCCTGCAATGAGCGTTTAGTGAGCCACACGGTGATAGTCCAAAGAGTGAAGACAGAGAGCGTCTGGTTAAACCAAGCAAAGTAGCGCCATAGCACATCGAACTTGACGAACATGAGTACGCCGCTGATGATGAAGATAGGCACAGAGAGCACAAGGCGCTTGTAGATTTTATTCTGCTTGTAGTGCATGAAGTCGGCTGCAATGAGTCGTGCACAACGGAAAGCTGTGTCGCCTGAAGTGATAGGTGCTGCTACCACTCCAAGCACAGCAAGGATGGCTCCTACTGTGCCAAGCCAACTCTGGCAGATACTGTTTACGAGCACTGCAGGATTTGGATTGCTTGCTCCGCCGTTGGTCATAATTGCCCACAGCTTTGCGTATGGTGCTGTGTTTTCATTGTCCATGCCGAAGATGCTAACATCGAATGAGTCGGCAAACTTTATTGTTGCTGCAGCCCAGATGAGGGCCACTATACCTTCTGTTATCATTGCTCCGTAAAACACAGGACGGCCATACTTCTCGTTCTTCATGCAACGAGCCATCATAGGGCTCTGAGTGGCATGGAAACCGCTCACTGCTCCGCACGCAATTGTGATGCAGATGCCAGGGAAGAGAGGTATTGTGCTTGCAGGATGATGGTTGGTGAACGCTTCGGTAATCTCTGGCATTGTGCCTTCGTTGGTGAAGATGCCGATGCCTACGCCTAATGCCATGATGAGTAGCGCAACTCCAAAGATTGGATAGACCTTGCCTATCAGTTTGTCGATAGGAAGCAGAGTGGCTAGGATGTAGTATGCAAAGATAATGATTATCCATACGAGGTTCTGTGAGAAGAATCCTTCACCGCCTACAAGGTTTGCAAGCAATCCTGCAGGGGTAGTGGCAAAGACCGCTCCGACAAGAATCATCAGTACGAGAGAGAGGATGCGCATTGCCAATCGAGCGCCACCGCCAAGCTCATCACCAACAATTTCAGGAAGGCTGGCTCCATTCTTGCGAATGCTTATCATGCCCGACATGTAGTCGTGGACAGCTCCGCCAAGTATGCATCCGAGAACAATCCAGAAGTATGCTGCTGGGCCGAAAAGTATGCCCTGAATGGCTCCGAAGATAGGTCCGGTGCCTGCAATGTTCAGAAATTGTATGAGAAAAACCTTCCAAGTTGGCATTGGCATATAGTCAACTCCATCTTGGCTGGAATAGCAGGGAGTTTCCCTCTTTGGGTCAGCTCCGAAAACCTTATCTACCATTGCTCCGTATAGTACATAACCTAATATTAGGAGCAAGAGAGACACGATAAATGTAACCATTTTTGCTTTAATTTTCGAAAATCGTCACAAAAGTAGTAATAATTCATTACCTTTGCAAAAAATTAAGTTTGATAATGAGATATATTTGTATATTATGTGCTTTATTAGCATTTTTTAGCACGAACTCAATTGCTACGAAAGCGCAAAACATGATTTATGAACAAGAACATCCATTGAGAGAGGTGCGTGCTGTGTGGCTCACAACGCTGATGGGACTTGACTGGCCAAGGACAATGGCAAAAAATCAGGCATCGACAGAGAGGCAGAAAGAAGAGCTTTGCAGATTGCTTGACAAGTATAAGAAAGCTAATATAAACACCGTAATATTTCAAACTCGAGTGAGAGGCTCTGTGGTTTATCCATCCAAGATTGAACCATGGTATGAGGGACTCACGGGGCAAGCAGGCAAGAATCCGGGATATGATCCTTTGGCTTTTTGCATTGAGGAGTGCCACAAGAGAGGTATGGAGCTTCATGCGTGGGTAGTGGCTTTCCCGCTTGGCAAGAATCAGAAAGCGTATGGAGCAGCTTCTATTACCAAGAAGCATCCAGAACTTTGCCGTACTGCTGGCGGCGAAACATTCATGATAATGGGAAAGCCTGCTACTGCTGAATACATTGCTGATATTTGTAAGGAAATAGTTGTAAATTACGATGTTGACGGCATTTCGTTCGACTACATTCGCTACCCAGAGTCGCTGTATAAATATTCTGATGACGATTGCTATCCTAAAGGATGTGGATTGAGTAAGGCTGACTGGAGAAGGGAGAACATCACGAGGGTGGTGAAGCGTGTGCACGACACCGTTAAACCAATAAAGCCTTGGGTAAAACTGAGCAGCTCTCCAATTGGCAAGTATCGTGATTTGGCTCGTTACAGTGCAAAGGGATGGAACTGCTTTGACGCTGTGTATCAAGATCCTCAGATGTGGCTTAAAGAGAATTTGCAGGATTTACTTTTTCCAATGATGTATTTCAAGGGTGACCATTTCTATCCATTTATGTTCAACTGGCGAGAGAATTCTTATGGTCATCCAGTAGTGCCAGGATTGGGGATTTATTTTCTCGATCCAAGCGAGGGCAACTGGGTGCTTAACGATGTGAGAGCAGAGATGCACACTATACGCAATTCTAACATTGGTGGTATAGCCTTTTATCGTGGTGACTTTCTTACTCGCAATTGCAAAGGCATCTATGATGTGACATGCAACGAGTTTTTCCCTTATCCAGCATTAACTACGAGAATGACTTGGATGGGAGACACCGTGGCTCCTTCTGCACCGAAGAGCATTTCGTATGATAATGGCAAAATCATGTGGCCAGCTGTAGTTTCAAACAAACAGGTTCTGTACAATATTTATGGTTCAAATGTGTATCCTGTTGATGCATCGAAAGCAGAGAATCTTCTTGCTGTGAATGTGAGGGATAACAGCTACGAACTTCATGGGAGATCTTTGAAGTGCAGGTATTTAGCAGTGACTTCGATAGATAGGTTTGGCAATGAGAGTGCAGCAACTCAGGAGGTGAAAGTAGCTGTTGAGCTTCCTAAGGAAATAAATGTTTCGCGTCTTATCAATCCAGACCTCAAAGGCTCAAAGAAAACATCATCTTCGAGTGGAAAGAGTAAGAAGTCATCAAAAAAGAAAAAGAAGTAAGACTACTTGTTTTTTCCATACACATATAGCATCTTTTTGATTTGCAGAGCTAAATGATAGGCAAGCTCTACGGGTACAGCATTTCCTACCATTTTGTATCCGTACAGCAAGTCTCTATATGCAAACCTGAAAGAATCGGGGAATGTTTGCAATCTAGCACATTCCCTCACGGTGAGTCTTCTGTATAGGTGCTCATAGCCTGGGGCGAAAATCCATTTGTTCAATCCTCCTCTCAATTGAGGTTTCATATCCACTGCTACCATTTTTGGAGCTTGTGGATGCAGTTGTGTTTGCCTTCCAGATGCTTGTATGCAGAAAGCCGGCTCATCCCAGTTGTGCACCCTGTTTCCTGCCATGTAAACAGGGGAGTAATCGCCAACGAAGTATTCGTGATTTGGAATGATGCACTCTCGACCGTTTGTTCTGTTGCCTTTCAATGCTGGCATTGCCGAGTCTTGTAAATCAAATATTCCGTCTCGTAGAGTTGGCTTATACTTCAGTGGGGCAGGGAAGTGAAAAGTGGCTTCCAAGTCTTTCCTCAATCCTACATAAAAGCATCTCATTCTTTTTTGAGGGACACCGTAATCATTGGCATCAAGCAGTTGCAGGGATACATTATATCCCACATTTTCAAATTCTTGCAAAAACTCCTTGACAGCTTCACTATGTGGCTGAGAGAGCATGCCTTTCACATTCTCTGCAATGAAGAATAGTGGCTTTTTGGCTTTTAGAATTCGAATGTATTCATAAAACAATTGCCCCCTAGCATCATCTATTCCTCGCCTTGCTCCAGCTTTGCTCCATGACTGACAAGGAGGTCCTCCAATGATTCCCACCACATCGTCGGGAAATTCACAGGCATCAATATCGCGAATATCTTTTTCTATCAGCTTCACATCGGGGAAGTTTGCATGGTAAGTTGGTAGCGTATGAGTGTCAATCTCATTCGCCACGACAATCTTGAATCCCGCTTTCTGAAAACCGAGATCCATGCCACCAACACCCGAGAAAAGACTGATAATATTCATTTTATCAACCTCCTTGCAATCATCTCTACGACATCCACATTTACAGCATTGCCCAATGCTTTGAATTTCTGCAATCTGCTCAAGCCTGTGTATTGCAACTCCTCCATGGATTGAATCCTTGCAGCTTCATTATGAGAAATATACCGTCCCCAGCGGAAATCCTCTGCGGTGTATGGCTTGCCTTTTTTATCGACAGCTCCTCCAGGATGGAACGGCACCCAAGGCAAGATAGGAGTGGCAGTTGTGCAAAGCGTGATTGTAGGAATGAAATTCATTGAACGAATACGAATGCCTGAAGGTCGGAGCTGAATCACATGATTCTTGAAATTCCAATCTTGATTTGTACTCCATTCCAACATACATTGAGTGCGTGGGAAAGTCTTTATTTTCTTCAACCAAGGGTCAATCCAATCTTTATGACGCTGATAAAGATCGCGATTCTGCCTGATTAGCACTTTCTTGAATTCTGGATAAGTTTCCTCGTATTTCGTCTTCTGCATGTAGAAAGGCAAGTCGGCTATTAGTTCCTCCATTGTCTCTCCCTCAAGCAGTTTTCCGTATGCGCCGTGGTGGCCTCTCAATCTTTCTACTGTTTGAAATGCTGGTGGAGTATCTTCAAATTCATAGTCGGCACCAAACTCCATTGTGAATATGCAATGGCTTGGCATGTATCCATCTCTTTTTGTTACATTATAAACAAATTCCTGCCAAGCATCAAATACGGGGTGCAAAGCTCGTCTCACAGGTTGCACGCCATCGTTGTCAGTTTCATCTACAATGGTTCTAACATCACTAATCGGAGGATCGTTTGGCTGTGGAAAGTGAAACTTTCTCAATCCGCTATTGCCATTTTCGTCTCTTCTCATACCCACAATGTAGAATCGTGGTCTGTGCTGTGGGATTTCAAATTCGTGAGGAGAAAACACCCTGCCATCAATATCATAGCCGAGAGCATCGAGCTTTTCTTGAATAATCTTCCATGTTCTGCCATCATCATGTCCCGGCAATGCGGATACATTCTCAAGGAACAAATATTTAGGATGATGAACAGTCAATATCCGGCAAATCTCATTAAACATGTTACCCCGCCCTTGCTCATCTTCAAATCCCTGCTTCTTTCCTGAGAACGAGAAAGGCTGACAAGGGAAACCGCCGCACAGTATATCATGCTCAGGTATCTCTTTAGCTTCAATTTGCGTAATATCCCCCTTTATTGGCACACCAGGGAAATTAGCTTTATATAGTTTTTGCAGTTTTGGCTTTATCTCACACGCAAACACACACTCATGCCCTAAGCGTGAGAGAGCAAGGTGGAAACCACCTAAACCAGCGAACAAATCTACAAATCTCATTTTCTTGTAATTATTAATAATCCTACGAAAGTCAGCAGACCATTGAACATCAGCATTTCATACCCAAATTTGTATCCCCAAGTGTTCATCACAAGAAAGTCGATTATGTAACAAATTACAGGGGAAGCAATAGCTACTACCGGCACCCATTTTTCTTTGACAGAGCGTTTTGTCAATATGCCAAAAGCAAATAAGCCAAGCAGAGGACCGTATGTGTAGCTGACAAGAGTATATATCAAATCCATTACGCTGCCAGAACCAATTGTATGAAAAGCAAGAGTTACTAGAACAAACGCTGCCAACACTCCCAAATGCACTTTCTTTCTTACTTTTTCATCTTTCTCTTTTCCTAGAATATCAATGGTGAATGATGTAGTGAGTGATGTCATTGCGCTGTCTGCAGAAGAGAATGCAGATGCAACCACTCCGATAGCAAAGATCACCATGCAGGCATTGCCAAGCGTTCCGTTCATCACAATGTCCGAAAGCAGATTATCTCCTTTTGATGGCAGGTCCATTCCCATCTTCTGATAGAGCATGAGAAGCAGTATTCCTAATGCGAGGAAGAGAAAATTCACAGGCGCAAACAGCACTCCGTAAGAACATAAGTCTTTCTGGGCATCTTTCAGATTCTTGCAAGTTAGATTCTTCTGCATCATATCTTGGTCAAGCCCTGTCATAACAATAACAACAAACACGCCACTCAAGAATTGCTTCCAGAAGTTCTGCTTTGATGAGAAATCCTCAAATTCAAACATTCTTGAATGAGAATCATTCCAAACGGCAGACATTGCATCCCCAAAAGACAATCCGAGCAATGATGCCACCTTTATTAAAATAAGTATTAAAGCCACAATCAGACATAGGGTCTGCACGCTGTCAGTCCACACCAGCGCCCTAATTCCGTTTTTTCTTGTGTAGAGCCATATCATTCCTAATGTTATTGCAACCGTAGCAGCGTATGGTATTCCAAATTCATTGCCAACACACATCTGCAGAATCTCGCACACAACATAAAACTTTGCAGCGGCTCCAAGAAGTTTAGATAATACAAAGAAACTTGCTCCAGTTTTGTAGCTCTTCGTTCCGAATCTTTTCTCAAGATAACTGTAAATGCTTGTGAGCTCAAGCTTATAATATATTGGCAATAAGACAAATGCTACGATGAGATACCCGACAATGAAACCAAGGCACATCTGCATGTAAGTCATGTCAATGCCCATCACCCACCCAGGAACACCAATGAATGTTACTCCCGATATGCTAGCTCCTACCATGCCGAAAGCCACCAGTGGCCATGGAGACTTTTTGTTTCCTCGGAAGAAAGCATCATTGCCACCTTTCTTCCCTGCAATGTGGGAGACGAGCAACAGTACAGCGAAATAAGCTAATATGGTAATCAGTACAAGCATCTTTAAATCAGCACTCTAAATAATTCTGTCATTAATGTAATAATAACCATCATCAGTTCTCCTCCAAAGCAAACTCCAATGCTTAATTTCATATCAGCAGTGTTCAGTTCCCTCTCATTCGTTCCAATATAAGGTTTGTAGAAATTTTCTCCGAAATAATTATGAGACCCTCCAAATCTGCAATTTAGTATGTATGCTAATGCAGCTTCTGGCCATCCCGAATTTGGCGACGCGTGTTCGTTGCCAAAATGCTTCACAAAGCCGAATGCATCCTTGAATGTGAAATGTCCGAGCGAAGGATTGCCATTTTTACTGAATAGCCAAGCAACACAAAGCATCATAAATGCAGTAAGCCTTGCAGGAATATAATTTGCAATATCATCAATCTTTGCAGCCCATCTGCCAAAGTCTTTGTATCGAGCATTCTGGTATCCAATCATTGAGTCAAGAGTGTTCACCATCTTGTAAGAAAGCATTCCAGGCACACCAAGCAAAGCGTACCAAAACAAAGGAGCTACCACACCGTCCGACAAATTCTCAGCAAGAGTCTCCAATGCAGCAGTTCTCACTTCTTGAGCACTTAGATTGTTCGTGTCTCTTCCAACAATCCTTCCCACTTGCTTTCTTCCGTCAATGAGACTCTTATCCACAGCCTCAAACACCATTCTCACTTCCTTTCTGAGCGTGTGTCCTGCTAAGCAGTAAAATACAAGAATACTGGAAACGATAATGTACAAACTCCATGGCAGCAAATAAATTGAATAATTGTTTCCTACGACTTGATTGCTCATAGAAAACCATATCCCGAACATCAATCCTGCCACAATTAAATATACTCCAAGGATGCTCCCCACAGCAAACACAGCCCCCTTGCTCACTCTATCCTCACCATTATTCCATTTCTTTTCTCCCCAAGCTATCCACTTGCCCATCCACACAATTGGATGTGGCCATTTCTCTGGATCTCCCAAGAAATAGTCAAGCATCCACCCAATTATTAGTGGAGCAAAAACAGTGAACAAAAAGCCATGCAGCATAATCTTCTTATTTTGCTAAAGTTCAAAATGCTATGCAAAGTTAGCAAAAAAACTTGAAAGAAGAAATACAATAATCAAAATTGTATCAAAGCTGCTTTATGTTTCTGTTAGGTTTTTTGGTTAATATACCTTTGGATATGCTGCTACTTGATGCGCATAATAGTGGGTAAGGAAGTGAGTTTTTAAGTCATTTAATTGATCAGTCGTATATGTTGTCTTAATTATCGTTGGATATTTGTCAGTGGTCACACTATACTCGTGAATATTGCCATTCAGGGTATTCGTATCACTTGAACCTTTTGTACCAATAAAGTTACCCGACTGCATCTGTAGTGTTGTCATACCGTGAACCTCAGCAAGTGTATTCTCGTCAGTAACATTATTTGCCACATCTTTATCAAAGAAACAGTAAGTAAGCGTACCATAATCATTTTCTGTTTTACCTTCTGGCAATGTCTCGGGCTTGTAGTTATTATAGGCAACTATGCCTCGGTACATCAATCCATCACCTGCATAACTTGTTGTGCCCTTAGTTGCTGCGTACGACACTACTATTGAACCTGTATTATAACCAACAAGACCACCTACGCGATGTGCATCAGTAGAGAAATTTCCGTTACTGTGGCAAGTCATGATGATACCCTCGTTGTTTCCGACGAGCATACCAGCTACAGACAGACCATTAATATTAGAACTCGTAATGTTAAATGAACCAAATGAAACACTTGACACTGTACATGCACAAATTACGCCCTGATTATTTTCTACAAATGCAGCGCCGCCGGAAGTTATTTCGAGAACATCCTCAAGCCAAAGTCCTCCTACTCGTCCTTTTGGCCCTATGTTACAAAACAAAGGTTGTCCACTAAGACGCTTGATAGAACGCTGTTCGCCTTGGAAATTGCCGTTAAAAGGATGGGTAGCGTCGCCAATACCAATCCAGCTTACATTAGTTCCTGTTGTGCTTGCTTGCATATATAGATTAGCATCGAGCTTGATATTATATCCGCTGAAATCAAAACCTCCAGAAATAGGACGGTTTGTATTGCTAAGGTCTTTTATAGTAGTACTCTTACGATTATTACCATTTACTTCGTACGCAAACGACAGCAACTGGTCGGCAGTGCTTATGTGAAATGGCTTTTCTTCAGAACCATCATTGCCATATATGTCCACTATCTTTCCACTTGTACTGGTGTAAAGCCATGTAGCATCATCAACCGTAGCATTTTTATCTCCTATAATAGTAATTTTGTTTCGATCAGTATAACTGAGGTATGTCGAATTCTTACGCAAAGAACCTTCGTCAGGAGAATCCTCAAGTTGCCAAGACATATACTCAGCACCCACGGTCATCTTCTCATTTTTATGGTTGAGGTTGATATTGATATTAGTGCAGTATCCAGCGCGGAATTCCACATTCTTGCTGTCCAATTTAAGAGTTGCAGTGTATCGCTTAGTCATTGTTTGATTTGGATTCAGAGGATCAGGATATGTAACCTTGAAGCGCATTTCCACTTTGTCCTGCTCTCCTGGAGCAACAATGCCATAGAAGGTAAAAGTACGGCTTGCCTCACTGCCACGATATTTGCGTGGCTGCCATAGTTTCATGTTTTTCTTTTGATCCCAATTAGGTTTTGCGCCGCTCCATGTAAATACATCAAGCACACTTTGGTCTTCATTTGTAAGTGGTTCTGCCTTGTATCCCAAATTATTCCACTTATACATAGTATGCATATCGCTCACTACCATGTCTGTAACCTTTGATTCTGCATCAGGGTCATTACCTGTAGAAGAGAATCCTGTTATGGTAACAACAACTCGCACGCTTGCCAGGCCGTGATGAAAGTGAATCCAAGCTACGGCATCCTCGTTTTGCATGTCGGTATCATAGGTAAGAAGAAGGTCTTCCTTGCGTAGTTGCTCTGTGCTGTATGGGGCTGTTTGATCTTCGCCTAATTCAGGAGCACCAGTATAGTCTATGATTTCTGAAGCATCTGTAGGATTGCCAATACTGCCATAATACATTTTATGCTCAGTACTGTAGTTCCAATCATAACCTGAGGCAGCAGCAGACTTGCTGTCCTCATGTGGAAGGATGTAGCCGATAAAGGTATGTGGCTGCGAGCCATCACTCCAGAAAATGTCGTTTGTTGGCTGCAGACGCTTCCATGATACATTACCACCATTGATTTCACAAGAATAGCGAACATCATTGTAGCTGAAATCAGGGCGAATTGGACGAACCGTACGCTCAATCTTTGTGAAGATAATCTCATCGGTTGCCAGAAAATCAAACTTTCCAATAGAGTCAATCAATGGAGTCACAGCTCGTGTTTCACTACCATTATCAATAATAGCGTGTATGCCTCGCAGCATTATCGGATTTGTATCTCCTTGCAAAGATTCCTCAATCTCGTTGTTGCAAGAGGAGAGGTATAGCAGTAATGCAAATAATATAAATATGTTATTGTGCTTATAGTTCATGCTCATTCTTCAGTGTTATTTTTACTGGGTACAACACACCCTCTTGGAATTTCTTATTGTCCAGTTTCATCCTATAGCGACGCTCACCATCGCGCACCCAGATATATGCATAGTCATTAAGCACGCAAGGTGGAACAATCATGCGATAACGAGTATTGTCAATCTTATAGGCAGTATATGTTCCTGTATTCGGAACAATTTGAGAGCCTGTGAATGTTATATTATAAGCGGGATTAGGATTGCCGGTCATAGGATAAGCATAAGATCGGTTTACTGTTGTGCCGCTTTCATTTTTATCTACATTCACTCCAATGCCAATGACCTTGCCATTATACTCGAATAGGCATGAATGTTTGTTCTTATAGTTGAAATTGCCTGCCGAATTGATCTTGCTTCGTTCTGCATAGTAATCGCCAACGATAACTTCTTGCTGGTCAATATTGGGCATACCTTCGAGGGTAAGCACAGCATTGGCAGATAGAGGTGCAGACACCATCACTGGACTATCAGTTACTGTCGTTCCTTCAGTCATATCATCCTGAGTGTATAGCAAATTACCGTTAACATCAACCTTCTGTGCCTTCAGTTCAGAGTCATTCAGATCGAAAGTGATGCACGCCATCTTATGCTCGAACGACAGATGTACATTCCATGATCCCGTCTGCATATACTGCTGTGCCCAAAGGAGATCAGAGTTCTTATAGTTCTTTAGTTCTCTTTGGTCGGCATGGAAGACATGGCAGTACTGTAGGACATGTGTACCATTAGCAGTCTTGAAGTTTTTTTCTTCGCTCCATGTCGATGCCATATAGACATATGGTGTCTGCTGAGCCTCGTAAAAGCTACCTACCTGTGGACTGTCACTTGGCGTGTAATTGCCATAAATATCGCAGTTATCTTTTTTTGTCAGATAAGTCCATCCGCCATTATCTCGTTTCATCAGGAAAAATGCGTCGTATGAATTTCCCCAGGTACTTTCTCCATACTCAGAACTTGGAGAGAATGGACAAATAATCTTCAGACGAATCCAGTCGCCATCATCAAAACCAGTTCCGTTGAAACGCTTATCATCATCCAAGCCACTGCGAGTTACGGCCTCTCCCTTGAATGGCAATAGTTCTGTCGTAAGAGTAAACTCATGACTTTCCTTCTCCTTCTGAATTACTTCATCAGAAGAGCAAGCTGCCATAAGCAACAACGCCATTAATAAATATATGTGTCTTCTCATTATTTTTCTAATTGCCTAAACGATTATATGTCTTAAATACTTTTAATTATTCAAATAGAGAATATTCTTCACTCCCTCATTTGTTGCAGTTCCTTCAACCAATTGTGGATAAATGTACCAATATCCTCTGCTATCAACCTCATATTTCATCATACATTTATGATTCTCTGGAAAACTGTGGTACTCTGACGATGTTGCCACACTCATCTGATTATACTGATATATAGCGTAGTTCATAGCCTTCCATGGTGCTAAGCCATAGAATTCCTCTTTCTGACCTGCATCCAACTTATTGTAAGGAACATCATCGCCTATCATATTATCATTTTTTGCACGGAGTATTCCATGTCGTACTCCACGGATATACTCCTGAGGACGATAATTGTCAGCGTTATCTCCTACAGCTTTAGTTGCCTGAGTAGGTGACTTTTGGTAGTAATTACACATGAAGCGTCCCCATTTCAGAGTTCCAATTTGTGGATCGAAGAAATAGTTATCACCAGCATAACTACCAAGCAATGCAGCACCGGTTATGTTTGCTGAAGCATGCATACATCCATACATCGTCATATTGTCAGCAGTACCAATCATAGCACCTGCAGCGTTGCCTTCGTGAATACAACCAACGACATAAGACATGCCAGTCAGACTTTGAGCAATTGGTGACACCGTACAATCAGCCTTGAGTGATATACCGACTATGCGCATATTGCGAGCGCTGCTTGATGTACTGCCTTCATTCAATAGCGCAAGATTATGAGTCGATGTCAGTTTCAAGTCACGAATTTCACCGTCTTCCATATATCCGAAGAGATATTGCTTGCACATATTCACATTGCTCAATGTATGTGTACCGCCATCAAAGAAGCCCTTGAATGGAGTAGTAGAAGCCTTTCCTATGCTCTCTAACTGCCAGTCGTGAAGGTCTATATCATTCTCCAGTTGTACCACGAGGTGCAGGTTGACTTGCTCATCGTAGAAACTGAATGGACCACGCACATAGTCTTCGATGTAGTAAGCATGCTTATCTGATATTTGCGGATAATAATGGCGATAGAAGATATATCCCTGTGCCTCTGCTTCAGCTCGCGACACCCAAACGGTATCGCCAAACTCTGTTGCAAGGCTTTCACGGGTCTTCTCTACATCATACCACCAGTAGTTCTTGTAATCATAGTCATTGAACTCTGTTCCACTATAGTCCTCATTTTCCTGAGAGCGCTTTGCGAGTTCCAATCCTGATGTTTTGGTAGCAGCCGTGCCATTTACCAATGCGATAAATTCCTTGAACTGCTCTGCTGTTGAAATCTTGAAAATAGGATTATAGTCTTTGCTGTCCTTCGTATGGGTAATGGCTTCCTTTATGCCATCCTGCCACCACTGGTATTTGCTTGTATTCTGTTCTGCCACACTTTGATTGTTAGCATCTCCAGCTTCTTCGTCTGCAGTTGACCATGAAATACCTTCCTCTATGACTGTTACTTTTAATTGGTCGTAAAGATACCCCACTCTGAAGAGGTAGCTCTTACCAGGAGTCATAGGCAAACCATCAGGATACTTAGTAGTTCCGTCACTATTCTTAATGTCGCTAAGTGAGAAGATATGTTCCTTTGCTTCGTATCCACTAGTGTTCGCTTTATCGCCATTATTTACATCGCGTATCTTAATCTTGAAGCGTGTCTTTGGTGGCAGAATGAGCACATCACCCTTGGTGTAAGGATCATTGCTCATGTCGTATGGGATGGTAATCATATAAAGACGACCATCTACATTTGAAAATTTAGGATGCTTGACATTATTCTTTATATATTCAGGTGTATGAATTCCATATGTTATGATGCCATCAGTCGTAGTCTTTTGTTCAATAATATTAAATTGACTACTATTTGATAGGCTTGTATACAAATCATTCGTCATTGTTTTGAGCGTACCTGTCTCAATATCTATACCAGCAGGCATGCACAAACGGTTGAAAACTGCATTGACTTCTGCAACAACTTGTTCAGCCTCTTCCTCACTCAACTTATCATCCTCGTCATTATTATGGCTGTCTGCATTATCATTCCACATATAGTCCTCTTTGTCAAGACAGATCTCGCCACCTGCAAACTGATTACCTGCCAGATAGCTGAAACCTATACGGCTACACACATGACGCAATTTGAGAGGAATGCCTAGGGTTGGTCCTGACACGGTCACCCAGTCTGCAATACAGAAGTCAGGGTAGTAACTACCAGCAGAACCGCTGTTCAAACATCCTGCTACATTGCTACGGCTCCAGGCACGGAAACGAACAGTACTGCCATTCTCCCATGTAAGAGAGTCTGCTTTAGTCTGAGTAACTAATGTAGGATTATTAGTACCCCAGTTATCACACTTCATTCTATCTACATTGCTTGTACCTGTTGAACCGTCTTTGTAGGCCACTTTCCAGTCGGTACTAAGGTTGATGGTAGTACCTGTAGCGTATGTTACATGACGAACATAGGTTCTGTAAGCCTGTTGGTCTTCCCATTCGTTTGTTGTACTGTTCCAATACTGACGATATATCTGCATGATATCGCCTTCGTTGAATCCTCCATTATGGTCGTAAGATGCGCGTGTCTCAGAGTAATCCTCTGCCATAGATGGATTAAAATTGACAGCAGTGCCCAACAACGCCTTCTGCTCTTTAGTCAGCGAGTCATTCTTGACAAAATCATCTTCGGAGCATCCGCAGCACAGCAGCGTGCCGAGAACAATATATATAATATGTATTCTTTTCATTCTCATCATTTATATTTTGGCAAAGTAGGGGTATGACTCTTCACTGTAGTCTTCATGTTGTCTCCCTCTATCTTCCAGCAATTGAAAATGTATCCAGAAATATTATCTACATCATAGGAGCCGTCGTCCTTTGTTGCGCTTGCAGGGAACATATCAGCACCTTTCACCTTTGTATTGATTACCTCAGCACGCCAGCCTGTCTTGCTCGTTGCATCAACATAAGGTACGAGAATTGTATGGTCATTCTGGGTTTCTTCGTGCACATTAGCTTCTCCCTTTGTTGCTGCGTATGCTCCGTTCAGACCTGCAAAGAGTGTTGTACCACTGGTATGAAGTATAGGATGGTTCACATACTCATAGAATGTGTAATCTGCTTTGTACGCTTCATACGATGTTTCATCATCCTTCTTCACATAATAAATAGGATAACCATTCTTTACTTCTGCAAGAGTAGGACTTGCCGGATTCCACGACTCTGAAATTATGATATCTCCTTCTTTTACAGGAGTGTAGCCGTCTGGATAAACAGGATTATTATCTTCATCTACCTTTGGATCACCATTTTCATCCTTTTCCTGATGGCTTGCGTTTTCTGTAGCTGCTGTTTCTTTGGTATATGTAACTGCTGGAGTATATGTGTAAAGTTGTGGCAGATGGAATTCTACATATTCTGCATCTTTCATTACATACAACTTACTTGCATCATAGTTTGTTGACTCATCGTATGTATAATGGGGTTCATCCCAACTTGTACCTCCATTGATCAAAGTAATAGTATGATCCTGGCCATCAAGATGACCTGTGAATACAAAATTGTCTGGCAGTTTTGTTGCATCAATAGTAATATCATTGTCCAGAATGAAATAATCGCCATGATGAAGACCTCCTTCGTGTGCCTCAGCAAATATTTCAATCCACTGTGCTTGTGAAACATACTGAGGATAATTTGGCATCACATCATCATCTGCATCTGTGTTATCATCCTTACCATAGTAATGTCCATCGGTGACAGGCACATCTTTACTGCTAAAACGGTAAGCTCTCTGCCAGCTACTACCTGCAAATGAAAGAGTGTTGCCATTCTGGTTGTTTACGCCATAGTAGCCGTCCGTATGAGCGTCTTCCTGCCAAATCTCTGCCCCGGAACTATTGTAGTCGATAGACTCACGGCTAATACGCAGATACACGATGGTCTGGTAGTTGGCATCAAGGTCGAACTTGAATTCTTTATAGTACTGCAAACCGTTGTTGAGTGTAATCTCAAAATCGATGATATTGCTTATGGAAGCGAGTTCTTCTTTCTTCGTTGCATAATTCTCCTCATCATACATCACCATTTCCCCCGACTTGTATGTTGGACGAACTATGATGTCGTAGCAAGGAACTTTACCATAGAGTGTGCGTTTGAAGTTCGAGTTTTCGTCCGCAGCATTAGCAGCACTACGCTTTGCTTCATCGGAGATTTCACTGCCTAAAGCTTTTGTATATTCTTTCTCCCATTCAGTTTTTGCCTCATTCCATGCCGCATCGTTAGCTGGGAAGATATAAGTCTTCAGTTCCTTATTATAGAACATTATGAAGTTTTCGGCATCTATTACTTCTCCCTCAGAGTTCATACTGGTTCGTTCCTCTATAAAGTGTGGAATGACCTTTCGAGCCTGATCCCATATAGGGGTGAGTGTAGAGTGACCGCTAACATCACTTTCTGCTTCCTTTACACCTGCCAAGACCTTTACATCACAGAAACGGATGTCACTCGTAGTTGCATCTTCCACTGGATTATTGTCCGCATCCTTTTGTGGGTTACCCTCAGCATCCTTCTTATATCCGTTAATTGTAACATCATCTCCCATTGTTGGGTCGATGAGTACATATGCCACCACTCGTGCCAGACGATGACGGAAAGGCAGCTTTACGCGTCCAACGGTAGCATGAATATAGGCATCTGCAGGCATACCGAGGTAACGCTCCAGCAAGGTGTAGTTAGCATTGGCATCGGTTTTGACATCCTTGCTTTGATCGTACTTCAGGTTTTTAGCTTTGCCATTGGTTGGGTCATTGACATCTTCTACTGTTTCACTTCCTTTAAAACGCAAATTTTCAGGTACAAATACCCCCTGAAAATAGTGTTCTCCATTATCATACCACTTTGCATCAAATTCAGGTTGTTCTAGATATTTGAAAGAGTATTCTGCGATTTTTTCCCCATTAGGACCTATATAATCAGAGTACTTGATATTCTCCTTCGTGTTACCTCCGGTTTCATCCTTCTTAAGCAATTTCAAGATTGCCACATTCTGTGTTTCTTCTTCTTGTCCTTTGGCTCCGTATGTAATATCAAGTCCTCCGAAGAGTGGTCCCAAGAGCCAATCTATAGTCTCGGCATCCACGGTTGGCTCCTCTCCTATAGCTCTTGTGGTAAAACCACTGAGAGAAGTCTCCATATCTGCATTATCAATGCCTCCGATATGTATAATGTCAGGATTGTCGGACATCGGGGCACTCAACAACGAGTCACTCTCAGAACATCCTGAGAGAAACATCATCAGCAACAATGCCGTTAATATGTATATGTCTTTTCTGAATTTCATATTAATATCTCTTTTATTCTCTCCCTCATCTCAAGAATGGGGTGGGGGCCTAATATTGTGTATCTCTAATAGGTTGTACCGAATTCTTCTTTCCTATAGTCTTCTCTTCCGTCATATTCGTTGCCAAACCTGTAGCGGATGCACCGACTGGTGCAGCCCACCAGTTACCCTGACACTCACCATCAGTTGCATTGACAGAAGTACCTGCGTTCACAGCATATTTTGACGACCCGATGATACCGCCCCATGCACTATGAGGCTTTTCTGCTGTTGATTCCCAGTTCAGCCAGCTTGTACAGTCAGCAATATGGATGCTTGGAACTATGCTATTGTCTTTTGTGTTTGGTCCTCCAACGATACCACCATAGAAAATGTTTTTCCCTGTAACAGTATACGCCTCTTCGGATGCATTCAGTGATTGACGCTGATAAGTGCATCTGAGGATTGTGACTTCAGCAGCGGTACATACCAGTCCGCCCACGAAGTAAGTGGCCTGTTCGCCTGTAGCTTCTGGCAGAGCAATACGCACATCTGCATCGCTCTGACAATCAGCAATTGTAGCTTTGTTATAAGCCCAGACAACCAAACCTGCAGGAGTTGAAGAATGAATGTATGCACCATCGCCCATCTTCACTTTCACATTACTAATGATTGCATCCGAGCCAGTAACAGAATATGCCAATGGAGCTCGTGCTGTTATCTGTTCTGCATCTGTAGCTCCGTCTTTGTTTGGCATTGCCTCAATAGGCTTGTCAACTACAAGTGTTAAATTATACAGTCGGTTCTGAATGTTACTGAACAGCATCTGGGCTCTTGAAGTGCCGGTAAGGGTGATTGTCTTGTTATTACAATTCAGCTCGCAGAACAGGTTGCCGCTGTTAGAAGCCGTGAGTTCATCACTTTGTGTGCCTAATGTCCAGGCATTGGTACCATCACCATTTACAGCAAAACTGTCAGCAACCCTAAAGCGATTCCCTTTAAGGTTATATGTTGATCCTGTCAGCATTGCTTTAAGTTCCTCTTGACTATCAATAACTTGAGTATATAGCTCTGTTGCTGGACGGAAATTGTTCAGTGTGGTTGTACCATCTGAAAGTGTATTTCCTACTTTTGTTGACCATTCGTTGTCACGCACATCCAAATCCTGCGTACCCTTAGCATAGAGAATATTTTTGAATTGATCTACAGGTTGTAGTAAGGTAATGCCATACTCAAAAGTATTATTTGTCAATTTTCCTTCTGCACTACCAGCGATACCGCCCCCCCTTACATTAGTGCCACCATCGATGCGAGCATTGACATTACACTGGTCAATGACAACTGGGGTAGATTCATCTGCAACTCCATGCTCATCTCTTGGGAATGCCATTACTGCAGCAATACCACCAATGAGAACTTCAGAATCTCCTCCTGAGTTATATACTGGCAATTCAGACCTGCAACGATATATAGTACCTGAGTTGGTTATTACCAATCCGGCACGAGTTGCTTTGCGTGTGGTATTGCCTTTAAGAACATCTATACGCTCTATTGTACCTTTGTTTTCTGTGGCAATAGCACAATCGATAGGACTCTCAGCATTGTCCTTGTCTGCAATAATCACTGTACCATTGACAATACTTCCCGATGCCGCAATCTTATCGAACATACGCTGGTGGGTGGTGATGGTAGCACCTGCCAGTTTCAGTGTAGCCTTGAGCTCATAATCCTTTGGATCCCATCCTGCAGCCGCCTTTACATCGCCAGCTTTCTTCTCAGTATATCCTTCTTTGTAAGTTTTCTGATATCCTTCTTCTCCAGGCTTTTTCCCATCGCTGTCTGCCACCAAATTAGCTTTGTTCTCTTCCGTTGCCATTTTTTCGGTGTAGATTACAGCATCAATAAGGTTGAAATCGAGAGGCATAACAACAGCCACATTACCAGGCTTGTTTCTTTCTGGGTCGGTAAGGAAAGCAATCAAGTCAGCCTTATCGTTGATTGGCTCAGGATCGGCAGCCTGACCGAAATCATCACAGAGCGAACTGAATGGCCAATCTTCCCAATCTACTACATACGCAGTGATTAGAATCTTTCGGGTGTCGGTGCTGAGAGTGACATCAAGAATAAGATGCTTGCCCGCCTCAAGATTGTAACGAGTCTTAACATCTTCATTTGTGTTCTCTGGATCAGAAGAGTATTTCTTGTCATTAGAAGCATAGAACGAGAACTTCGAACCAGACAGATTAATGAAAAGAATCTTCTGTTCTGTCATATTGTTTTCCCTGGCATAGTCATGAGGATTTACTATAGCGTCATAGCAAGCTGTAAGCACAGTCTCCTCAGGTGCGGGATCTGGGCTCTTGTATTCGCAATTATAACTGCACAGCAAAGGCTTGACAATAGTTTGCTTGTTATCATCGTCATAGCTGTAAATCTCTGCAGAAATATTCTGAGGAGTAAGTTCCTCATCGTATTTAATCTGGTCGCGTTCAATACCTTCGCCAGCTCTTAGTCTTATGGTGATTCGCGAACGCTTGTGTTGCATGTAGAGAGGTATCTTCTTCCAGTACTCAGTAAGCAGGGCATTATCTGTAATCGGATCTCCATTCTTGTCTGTAGGATTGCCCCACGCCTTGTTTGCTGCATACCATTCCTTTGCGGTCAGATAATTGAAATTATCAATAACGCGTGTTGTTTGTTTATCGGTTTCATCATCCCAACCAGGCACATAGCCATATCCCTCAATCATGTCTTGATTAAAGAATTTCACCTCGTCAGTTTGGTCTGAAAAATTCTGTCCAGCTTTTGTCTCGGTAACAATGGTTTCTGTAGAATTGCTCGACACGGCATGGAATCCATACTTCTTTACATTGCTTGGCCAGTACATTATATTCGATTCTTCTGTCAATGTACCGTATTCATCGTATGTTGTTACATCGTCAACCGTGTTTTTTGTAGGATTATAGGTGGCAGAACCTATTTTTACGGCATCACCTTCGCCCTTTTCCCACATTTCAACATTGAAAACATAGTCGTCGCTTACTGCCATGAAATTGCTGATATACTTTATATAATCATTTTTAGGCGAGCGTGTAGTCACTCTTGGCACCTGAGCATTGAACAGTACCGCATCACCCGCCTTAATGGCATCGTCACCGTTGTTGAAGATGGTCGTTTCGTCTGTACATGCAGAAAGCACGCACACCATCAATATGTATAATATGTATCTGAGTTTATTCATTGATTGTTCCACTTGTTCCGTAATTCAGTTCGTCATCTAACAGCCATCCGTCAATCGTTGCACGAATGAATGCAATAGTTCCACGCCTCAATTCAAAGTCATACAAGTAGCGATAACCGCTTCTCAAGTTCACCAGCGAGTTGTTACGGTCATCCACTGTGATCTTATATGTTGCTATGTGCTTTACAGGTGGTACTTCCTGACCTTCACTAACAGGAGTGTAATCGTCTTCGTATTTTGCCACATATCCTGCGTCACCAGGTTTTTTGCCATCATTTTCAACAAGGTGCTTGGCATTTTCTTCTGCAGCAGTTTCTGCGGTATAGTTTTCGCCAGTTGCTTCCTCTTGCCATGTGATGCGGATAGCCTGAAGTTGCCCGAAAGCAATGGCATTGAAGGATTTCAGTGAGGTAAGTGGTTTACTTTCGCCCATGTCAAACATATTGAACGATGTACCATACTGATTTTCCTTCTGTTGTTCCTCTGTATATTTGCTGATTACCACAGGTTCGTAAGAAGGGTCTATCTGCTTGCCGTCCGGGGTAATGTTGGTAAAGACATATCCCTTCTCCGATACGCCGAGCAGTTCAACGCCCAAGATGTTCTTAGCCTTGATGTCGGCTGTATTTTCTGCATTTGTAAGGTTTACCTGTATCTGGCTGAACTGATGCTTGAAGTACAGTCTCACACGGTTTGCCTCCTGTGTGGCTCCAGTAGGTTTCATTTTCGTATAGGCGATAAGCGGATCGGGCTGGTCAGTAATCTTGGTCATAGTTTCTCCACGACGCAAGTCGAAGGTGTTGGCTGGCAAGTCATTATAAATATCCTCTTTATGCTTTTCCTGATGCGTCAGAAGAATACAACTAGATGGCTTCGTTAGATCTATTTTCTTTGTTGGAGATGATTCTGATGATTCCACAGAGACAAGATCATCCTTGTCAAAGTGTACAAACCACCTTCCATCACAATGATTAGGATCTTCTGCCGTAGGAGTCGTATATATACTTCTATTAAAGTCTTCTTTAAGAGCAGCCTTTTGCTCCTCAGTCAAACTCATATTATTATCGATTGCGTCTTCCAAATCCTTCATCAGAGATTCCTTGAGATAAGAATAGTCAATCCAATCCTGGCTCTCCGAATCCCACTTTTCCCAGTGTGAACTATATAAGGCGAAACTTATTTTATCCAATCCAGCAGGCATTGTAGTCACATGGTCCTCTTTATCATATTCAAGATGAGTCGTCTCACCTCCATCCTCTTGAACTGTTTTGAATTTCATTATTCTGTATCCTATAGGGAGCCATGATTCAATGGTCGTTTCCTTTATCCTTTTCACTCCATCATACTCTGGATACATAAACAGTTTGCCTTGCGTTGTACCGTAAGTGTTTATCTTGAGCTTGTTGTAGTCCGTGTATGCCAAGAATATATGATCAAGTCGGTTGCGCCAGTAGAAATACTGGGCGCGAGAGTCAAAGCCATAATCAAGAAAGTCCTGATGGCTTTTGTCCACCCCAGCCATGTCATAGTCATTCTTCCAATATACAGAATTGCCCTCGTTATCATCTACACGAAGCCACGAAGTAATAGGCGTATTCTCTGTGTCGTACTCGCTCTCATCTGTATCGTCTGCTTTAGCATGGTAATACATTTTGCACACGAAGCGTCCATCTTTCTCCATGTAAGGAATGACGCCGGCACGGGTGGTTATGTTACCATTGTTGCCAGAAGAAAACAGCACAAGCTGACCGATGCCCTTGTCATCATTTTGCGAGTTTTGATTGCTCGTTTGTTGAGTGGCAAGTTCATCTGAACAAGATACAACTGTCAAGAGACAGAGCATCAGTATAGACTTCTTTAATATATTATATAATGTATGCGTAAGCACCAATTATGAATTATGAATTGTAAATTATGAATTGTAATTAATCCCACTCCAATGTCGCCTTACCACCACCTTCAATTTTGTCCCAGTTTTCTATCAGGGCACGGAAGGAAATCTTCTCCCTCGAGATGATTATGGTATAAGTGTAGGACACGCCACGATTCCAGCGACTGATGACATCATTTACTGGATGTAGTGTAGCAGTACCTGTTGTGGTAGCCGTTACTGTGCAGGTATTAAGCTGCGTCTTGTATGTTGTTCCGTCGGCAAGTGTGACGATGAGCATTGCATTGTCGGCAATGTCTTGAGGTGTCACCACATATCCATTCAGCCAATCAGTGGTAATAGTATTCTCTGTACCATTTAGTTTATATGGATTATTGCCTGTGTCATCACCCAGCATCTTCTCGCTTACATCATCGGGTGTAATGTTACCAGTATGCAAATCTATGGTTCCACCCTTAGCCATATTGGTAATTTGTACCTTTGCCCCAGCAAGGTTGATGCGTGGATTCAGAGGATTGCTATAGTCAAGGTATTTGACATCGTTCACTTCCCAACCTTCAACGGTAGCGGACTTATTCTCATCCTCAAGGTTGATGGTTATCTTTGCCATAGGATGATAGAATGTCAAAGGCACATCACCTGTACGAGGAGCGATGGCTGCGCCTTCATCGTAGGTTACCGTGAATGGCTCTATTGCTTGAGGTCCCTTGTGGGCAGATGTCGTACCCCAGAGCACATCCTTGCCGTTCTCCATAGATAGAGATTCGTTCTTGTCATCTGTGTTTTCATCATCAGGAGTTGCTCCTGACAAAGCGCGGAAAAAGAACTTGTCTGTAGCGTTAGGCCAGTAGATTTCATTATTGCGAGTCCACTTCGGGTCAGCATCTTTATCATATGTATAAGTGGTAGCTGTCATGCCATACACAGCAGGATCAGTATTAGCTGACTTGTACAGATCGAATCCATTATCTTGTAGTTCAGCTGCTATTTCACCAGTCTTGTCTGTAAAATCATTAGCAAACTGAATAACACCTACACCTGTTGCCGATACCTCGTCCCAATTCTTAATGATTGCTTGAACGGTTATCTCCTGTTTGTTGATAGTAACGGTGATGAGGTAGTTTACGCCTGGCTTTGTAATACCACCATCTGTAGCAGTATAACCGCTTGCTGCATAAGCAGTAACACTTGTGGCTGCAGCATCATCTACCTTAGCGGCAGCCAGCTGTGTGCTCCATGCCTTAGCTGGTGTTGTGGCTGTTGTAAGCACAGCATCTGTAAGAGGAATGGTATATTTGTTGCCATCAACACCTGTTATAGTAGCAAGGTCGTTGCCTGCCTTGAACAGCGTTGGGGCAATAATAGCTGAGAAAGAGCATTTCTTTGCTTCTGGAGTACCCTTTTGCATCTGTATGTCTGCAGGAGTAGTTCCTACGGTTGCAGTTGCTGTCGGAGCAGTCAAGCTCGTAACAGTGTTCATTTGGTTCAAAGTAACCGTTGCGCTACCAAAGTTCTTTGTAGCATTTGAATCAAATCCGTCCTCACAAACCACCTCAATAGTCACCTTGCTCATGGCGTGAGTGTAAGGGATGACAAGACCGTCGCGTCCCGCAGCATGTGAGTAAGCCACAGGTGTCTGCTCATATGACCAAAGAAGATCGCTAGTCTTGAAGCCTGTGCTCTGGTTGGTTGCGACTGTCCAACCCAAAACGCCAGTTGCTTCAGTTAGTGCAGTTGTAGGAGTTCCGCCATTATAGCAATATCCATAGTAACTCTCCAGATAGTGATCAACGGTACGGAGGTCAGTCGCATCAGTTGCTGAGTTGCTGAAGTCATCCCAATAGAGGGTAGGGGATGCGATAAGGTCTTCTGTCTGCTGAGTGTTTGACGAAGTGAGACCGACACCATTCTCATTAAGTGTCGTCGGATTGATACCAATAGGATAGATCTCATCACCACTGTATGCAGTCATGGCTGTGCTTCCCTTTGTGAAAGTAACAAGCTGAGGAGCATGGTCGGCAGTAACACTTTCTCTTGTTCCATTTGTGGTACCGTCCCAAGTTATATGGCGCAGATAAGCAATGAGTTTATCATCCTTTTCAAACTCCATATCCACAGCACGCGTCTGCTTTGCATTATTGCTTGCATCCATCAAGGCAGTTACAGCAATCGGAGTCTTTTCTTTCCCGTTCAGATAATCAGTCGTATCAACCACCTCGTCTGAACAAGATGCCAAAGCCACAATTCCTAATATATAATATTATAATCTCTTTTTCTTTCTCATCATGTATTTAGAACCATACATTTTCTGTAGCATTTACTGTTACCCAATCCTTGAGGGTGGCAGTTACTTTTATGTCTGTTTTGGTAATATACAATTCGTATTTATAATGAATTCCACTTTCCCATTTCCCGTTAGGTGCAACTTTTGTTGTCTTATTCTTTTCAAGAATAGGATTGATGTCAGCGTAATATACATCAGTTGTTCCGTCAGTATTATTTACTGTTATTTTGAAACGGACATTGGTAGAAGATCCAGAAGTGGAGTAAGTGAGTGATTGAGGCACAATTGCGCTATGACGCTTTAGTTCATTACCATCTCCTGTCACTTGATTTAATATGTATGTTTCTTTTGTTTCAGTAGGAACAACTACACGGTCTCCAAGTTTTACATATCCTGTGTTAGAAACATTAATTATTTCCACTGTTGTGTTAGTACCAAGCTCAACATGATTCTTTTCTGTTGTGGCGCTTGTAGATAAATGGACTTCTACCTGCGACATTACATAACGGAAATTCAATGTCGTTAAACCTTCTGTGGCACAAATTCCACCTTCATACAATGCGGTCTGCGTATGGCCAGTCTCAGTATTTGAACACTTAATAGTTTCTTCCATTTCTGGACGACCAATCATTAAGTCAGAAGGATAACTGCCAGAAGTGTATGATACATTCTTAATATCAATGATTTGGGTGTTGTCACTATTCGATAAGTCTTTTACATGAGGTACTTCATCTATGTTGCTAGTTTCAGTGCTTGTCTGAGGCCAAACCCCACGGAAATGCAAATGTGCATTATGATTTGGCCAGTAGAGTTTAATGTCGTTATTACTTAAATCCTTAAATGGCCATTGTTTTGCAATGTCTGTAGGTTTGCAAGCATTAACTTCCGCTGGATAATATCCGTCAGATGTTTTTTGTGTTGAGTTGTAACTGCTTAATTTTTCTGTACTTCTGTAGAAACTGAATCCTGTGAAATCATCAGAAGCACCTGAATCTTTATCTCCCCAATTTGCATTTATATTGATAACTGGAGCAACTTCTTCTGCTTCTATATCTTTCCAGTTAGTAATAGTTGCTGTGACCTTTATTTCAGTTTTCTTTACTTTAATATTGAAGATATAGTTTTTACCTTGCTCAAAAACATCATTTGTCTCAGTATTGACTTCATTTATTTTAGAAGCGTCAACATAGTATATGTTTCCATCAGCTTCAATTTTAATAATATTTGTAGTATTACTAAATTTATTGCCTGGGAAAACGAGAGCGTTGAAAGTCGAAGTAGTTGCAGATGTCCATGATGCCCCGTTGTCTCGGTATGCATTGAAATCTTGAGTAGCAGCATTCTCTTCACTTCCTACAAGTGTATATCCAGTTTTTGTTGCTGTTGATACTTTTGATTCTACATTAACAGTTCCAATATAATTGAAACCAAGTAATGTAACTTTTGGCTCGTTTACAAATTTTCCGTTCACAAAGCCATCAGCCGCGGTAATATTGACAGTAATCTTTGTCATTGCATGAGTGAATTTCAGCAGATTACTTCCTGTATTATTCTTAGCTTCATCAAATTTATATGTACCATCGGCATTTGTTTCAGCAGTAATATTATTGCTTGTAAGGAGGTCTTTAGAACTCCAACCAGATGTTTGGTCTTGTGGTAAAGTCCATTGTATAGAAGTCCAATCAGAAACTTCAGGTGCTATTTCTAGTCCATCAATAGCCACGCCATAAATAGATAAACCTTTATCACGGCCATTTCCTGATCCACTCATGTTATTAGGATCTGCTGTCCCATAGTCATCCCAGAACAATTTCTCTGATGGTAAGAATGTAACGGTGTGAGTGTCTAAAATGTGACTATTATCACCATCACTATCTATTGTTGGTTCGGCTGCTGTTGTGGCTGTAGTAACTTGTGAAATTTCTTCCTTTGGAGTTGTTCCATCAGTATCTTTATGCCCTTTCCATGTTCCATCCACACGCAAGCGAAGCTTAGTAGCACTTTTAAACTTATGATACACCACATCTCCTGCTGCTCTTGTCTGCAAATTCTGTCCGCTTTCTGCCACACCTGCGTGGAGAGTGATGAGGTTATCAGCTTCACCTACTGTGTATTCCTTAGTAGGGAGGCTATCATCGCTTGTGCATGCAGTGAGCAGAGCAAGTGCTGCGCCAAGGAATAATATATTATTCTTTATCTTCATCAACATTTTTATTTGTTACAGAATCGAGAAACCTTATTCTCAATCCTTTTTTATTGTATCTGAATGTTATCGTATGATGCTTCTATGGTCTCCCAGTCAACAATTGTTGCATTGATGTCTGTAATGCCTTTCTTTGTGAGCTTTAATGTGTATTTGTACTCAAATCCAGGATACCAATGATTTATTTCATACTCGTTATTACTATTCTTTTTATATGGATTAGCAATGTTAGAAGTTGTAGGAACCGAAGTGACAACAATATCTTCCAAGTTCACAATATATTGATTGTTATCTGGAGTTGTAATGCGAAGCTTAACGCCACTAAGATTTTGAGGAACAACACCAAAAGTGCAGTAATTAGTGCTCTTTGTTAAACCCTCAGTTATTGTAGTAGAAGTTTTAGTACCTGATGGAATAACAGCTCCATTGCCTAACAGAACTTTTCCGTTTTCGCAATAGTTTACAAGCTCTACTTTTGTTTTGTTTGTTCCTGTTCCGTCTCCAAATATTACAGCATCAGTTTCTCCCTCATTTGTTATTAGAGTAAACTTCACTTTGCTCATCATGTGGAAAAGGATGAGTTTCAATTTTGACTCTGTAGGACCTATAGCCTGATAGATTTGGCTCTTGGTAGCATCTACATCACTATTCTTAACATCAAATCCTGTAGAAGGGTCGTATTTCCATTTAAAACCGTCAGGGTCTTCATTATCAGCAACATCGCGCATTGGCGCGCCCCATCGAATATCTGTGAAGGTAACAGCAGAAGTTAATGTTGCGTAATCTAAATTAGGAGTTGTTGTTTCATCTTTTGAGATATCTGTAGTTGCAGGCATAAGAGCACGGAAGTGATAGTATGTCTTATTGTCTTGCCAGAACCATTCGTTCTCAAGTTCCCAATTACCACTTACTTCTTTATAAGTGTTACCATTTCCCACATATCCAGTTTCCCATTTGTATGATTCATGTGTATCAGTAATACTTGATGGATTGTCTGTGGCGCGATAGATATTTGCTGATTCAGTTATGTTGTCTCCTCTTTCTTCCAGCTTCAGGTTGATTCGAGCATTAGTAGGCTTTAAATCCCCTGCTGTCACTTCTTCCCACTTGGCTACTTGCGCACTTATGTTATTTACTTTTTGTTTGCCAACGATAAAAGTGAAGATATAATTCTTCCCAGCTTCTAAAGGTATATATGTACCGTCATCATTCTTTTTTGTAGCGTTTGGTACTACATCTTTTGTTGGATCTTTATCAACATGTAATGCTTTGAAGAGGTCATTTGATGTTATCTTATATAAACTATGGTCTATTTCGAATTCCATCATAATTTTGTTCTCTCCAGACACAAATCTACTGTATTCATCATTTTTGTTGTAAGTAGATAGAAATTCATTTATGTTCGGAATAACAAGTGCTTCAAGAGTATATGCATCACCTGCTGCTGGTGTTGTCATGTTATAAATGTAAGGAATGTCATAATGTTCTGATATCTTTTGAAATTCGCCATCCTTAATATTGAATGTTCCTTCGGTGTTGAAGTTGGATAATTTTACATTTCCAGTCGTAAACTTGAAGTCATCATCCTTATTGGCAGATGTCTTGTCAAAACCGTCACCTTCCTTTATGTGAATAGTTATCTTTGACATAGCATGATAGAATTTTAACATGCTTGCCTCGCCAGACGGGAATTTCCTTGTGTCAAAATCAAATTTCAGACGATTATCTGTACGCTTTTCTACTGGCACTTTTTCGTTGCCACTATAATTTGCAATATTGTTGGTAAATAGGAGATCTTGGTATTGAACGCTTGTGGCATTTTGATAATTACCAACATGACTTGCTTTCCATGTCATAATACATGGATATATTGCACCTTTTGAACCAGTGTCGAAGTACCAAGGATATCTTGTGTCTGCTGTTGAATATGTTTGAGGTATGTATTCTTTTAATGGATCAGTATGGTCCCATTCTGGATTAGGTATATCAAAAGTTCCAGATAGCCATCCTGTTCGCTGTGGTATACCTTGCTGAGCAAATCCCCAAATACTAATCATAGAACTACGAGCATGAGCATCATCCCAGTACTTTACATTCAAATTGTCAAAATCAACAGTATTAACAATTTTACTATTGATTGTAGTTGTTTGTCCTTTTGTAACATCACCTCGTGATACAGTGTATTTTGCTTTTCTTTCATCACCAGTAACATTATAATCAGGATGTCCTGTGTCATACTCACTCTTCATTACCATGAAGATTGTGGTATTGACATCAAAAGGCAGCATGTCTTTTTCTGTACCGTCAGTAATGACCGCACGAGTATTATTCTGTGCATCAATCCCACCAATAGATAGCTCTATTGGAGTTTTGCTGCCGGAAGAGGGATTCTCCAACATCACATCATTCTCGCTACATGCCGTTAATGCGGCACATAGTGAGAAAAGTAGTGATGTATGTAGTGTGTTAAATCTCATTATCTTATTTTTACTTCGAAAAACGAGAGCTTATTGTTTTCAATAGAAAGTGTTAGTCTTCGAGAGTGATGTCCTTGTTGGTTGCTTCAATGTTAATCCAATCAGCAACAGTACAAGTAATAGCCTCGATACCCTTCTTTGTGAGCGTGAAAGTATAGGTATAGTTGTGATTAGGATACCAGCGAGTGATAGCATTCGTTGTAGTCTGATTATTACTTGTGCCCACGCTTGTAGGCTTAATCTCATACAATTTCTTAACCACATAATACTGGTTATGATCAGGTGTAGTGATTGTAATGCCAATGTAGTTGGCCTCAACATCTGATGGACCACGATAGAGTGGCTGAGGAACTACGGCATAAGTATAAGGTTTTGTTTGAATTACTCCTGATGCAAAATAGTCTGTAGGCTGTGTCATTGGCTGTGTCGCAACCAAGTCTCCTGTTGGTGTAACAATACCCTTACCCATATCAACACTTGCATTACCATAAAGGCGAGTGATAGAAACTGTTGCATACTCGTACGGACTCTCTGCAGTACCTGCACCTGTTCTAAGGTTAACAGCGTCGCTACCCTCAGAGGTCTTCAAAACAACATTGATATTACTCATCATGTGAAGCTCTTGAATATCAATTTGAGTTTTTGTTGAAGTAATACCCTGATGCAAACTGCTTTCAAAACCATTTGTAGGATCATAGGTATATGCTGTATTCTTCATAATAGCACCCCAATGGTAGTCAGCATCTGCAACAGTACCATTCTGCATAGTGAAATAAGAGTTCGCACCTGTATGGTTTATAGTAGCCATTGCTTTGGTGTTCAACGAACGGAAATGATAAGCAGTACGGTTGTTTTCGAAATACCAGTTGGTTGACCATATATGGGTTGTCTTATTTTCTGTAGCTGTTGCTTGATCGCTATATTTGCCCTGATAAATGGTGCCCTTAGTCTTACCATTGTTAGTACCACCAGAATATGTTGCAGTTAAATAAGAATTATCTGTATAAATCTGGCCAAGATCTTCTGGTAAACGATAGAAGAATACATCTTCACACTCAGAACCAGACTTTGCAAATGTGAATTCGATATGTGTATTGTCCTGGGCAAATTCTTTAGCTTCAATGTTGCTCCATTCTGCAATTGTAGCAGTTATGGCATCAATCTGCTTCTTCTTCACAGTGATGGTGAGTTTGTAGTGCTTGCCTTGTTCCATAGTATATGATGTAGCGTCTGCAGCAAGGCCATTAACTGAAGCATTAGCCTTTAATGCATCAAAAATCATATCTTGAGTGATGTAGTATGTATTGTTGTCAATGGTAAATTCCATAACATTGGTGGTGCTACCATCAGTGAATACATAATCAGGAAGCATCTGTGCTGTAAATGTGTTGTTTGCATGCTCTTTTGACTCTGCTGGAGACATAGAAGCGATATTTGCCTGATTCTTTGTGTCCCATTTGCCTGTCTTCATGTTCAATTCACCATTGGTATACATGTTCAACAGGGTAATGTTTGTACCACTAGTGAACTTAAAGTCTGCAGCAGTATTTGTAACGCCATCAAAACCTTCACCTTCCTTCAGAGTTACAGAAAGACGAGAGAGTGCATGATTGAAAATGAGGTGACCTTTGTCAAAATAACCAGGGCCAGAAGGGTCTGCAGGTGTAGCTGGCTTTACACGGAAAATCATGCAACCATCTCCATGGTCAGTTGCAGTTCCTGTATGCGTACTTGGTTGCCATTTTGAGTTCGCCCAATCGTACCAGGTGAGTCCATTCTTTCCTCCAGTTTGGATATTATTACTATATACAAGGTCTTCATTTGCCAAAGTTGTAGATGTTTGATTATCTGCAACTTTCCAAGAAGTCTTTATTGGTGTTGCATCGGTTGTTGTACTCCATGTTGCAGCAATGTCTGGACCATCGATACACTTATCAAGAGTCTTTGAATTGTTTCCTTGATTGTGTTTTTGGTCAACACCGATAGCATATACTGACAGATGTGCCTTACGGCCATAAGCATCATCCCAGTAACGAACACGGTCTGTCGCAAAATTAATATCAGAATGGTCTGTCATCCCTGAGTGATCTTCGGTGTAAGCCATTGTTTTATTTGCTCGTACATTGGTAGTTTCACCATCCTCGTTGCTACGGAAGAGCATAACGATATCTGTAGTAGCACCAAAAGCTGCGCGAGTATTTGCTCTGGTCATTGACGATCCACTCTCATCGCTCATCGAGAATGAAATCATTTCCTTTGCGGATGGGTCGATAGGTGTTTCAACGAAATCGTCGTTGTTTGTACAGCTGACAGCAGATACGAGTGCTGTGAGAGCTAATGCTGAATAGATGATCTTTTTCATATATGTTTTGTTTTTATTTTCTTGTATTGTGGTTATGGTTATTGTTACTTTTCCAAGTCTGTGCTCAAGCTTCCGTTTATGTCCTCCCAAGGGGTGAGGGTGGCGGTGAAGGTGAGGCTGAGCTTGTCGAACGGACCGAGAATCAGGTAGTAGGTGTGGATGTAACCTGTGTGCCATTGGAAAATTTCGGTGTTGTCTTCAAGCTTGATAGGTACATCGGTGTATGTTTTGTAAGGTGTGCTGCTGCCTTCCTTCATGAGGTTGAAGCTAACAGTCATCTTTATGTTTTCTTGTGGAAGTTGCATTATGCCGTCAGGGCACTGAAGCATGTATGCTGATGATCTGCCTTGGCAGACTCGAAGGTCGTTGCCTGTTAGTGCTGGCCCTCCGTCGAATTGCAGGAGTTGGAAATTAGTAGTTTTAGTCAATCCTGCGAAACCGGAATATCCGTTGTCTATCATCCAAGAGTTTGTCCCTGTAGTTGTGTAGCTTGTAGCTTCAGTGGCAAAGTCTGGCGATGTGACTTTGATTGTTAAGCCCTCAATGTAGAGCTTGTTGTCTGTTGCCCAATAGTCGGTAGTATATACGCCGAATCGGACTTTCGAATTCAGATGGTGGAATGGTAGTGCCACCTCGCGATTTTTTGTTGTGCTGCCATTTCCAATCTCCTTGCCGGCAAAAATGTCGTGGTCGGAACCATCGGTGTTGCGTTGCACTTGTGCCAAGAGGTAAGGCTCGGCATCTGGGTTTGTAATTGTGCCGTTATGGCATGTCTGCGACTTGTATGTTGCAGAGATAGTGAGTTTGTTGTCTTTGAGAATGAAATTGTTAGGATTTGCTGGGCTTGGGGCTATGGCATGGAATCGGTATGGGAAGTTTGAGTAGTCCCAGTATTTCTCATATTGTCCATTCACTCCTACATAGTTCCAGCTGGATTTGTTGCTCCATCCATCCACTTTGTATTCCACTCTGTATTTTTCCATCACATCCTGTTGAGATGCAATGCCGTATGCTTTCCAGCATGACACCATGAAGCCTGTGGTGAGTGGTGCCGATGCTCGTGTTGGAATCTCCACTTCTTCCGACACTCCGCTTCCTGTGAAGCGCATAGGATCTGTGCTTTCGGTGATGTTCTTCACTTCCTCTATTGTAGATTCAGAAGAGCATGCCGCAAGCAAGATGCATGTTAGGAATATGTAGAGATATTTGTTCATTGTTGTTATGCAAAGTGTTTATTTTCACCTGGGGGCGAGTGTCTCACCCCCAGGTGATTTTAGAGAGTGTAGGGATTAATCTTGAACGATGAATGTTTTCTTTTCGCCAGCATATTCTACAGTGTATGTTCCTGTTGCTGCACCAACCTTAACTGTGATTGTTGCGCCTGAGATAGAAACATTAGTTGCATCAGGTCCAGAAACTGTGATGCCAGATGTTACAGCTGCACCATTCTTTTTTGCAGTAGCAGTTATTGTTGTCTCTTCATCATTGTCAACCAATGACTTGTCGAGGGACAATGTGTAAACATCCTTAACAACGAAAGTCTGTGTGTAAACAGTAGTCGAACCGTTCTTTGTTACAGTGTTTGTAACAGTATAAGTGCCTGTTGTTGCTGTTGGCTTAACAGTTACTTTTGAACCGTTAGTAGCAAGCTCAACATCTGCAAAGCTTGCAGGACCAGCAAGTGTTACTGTGCTTTCTGAACCGCCACCAGCAGTGATTGTTACATCCTGATCAGCCTGGCTGAGACCTACAGCATTAGTAGAGAGTGAAAGACCGTAATTTGCAACAGTGAAGTCTGCGTATGCAGTGCCCTCATCTGTAGTGTATGCTACCTGATAAGCGCCAGGAACAGCATCCTTTTCAACCTTAACTGTTGTTGCATTGATGAAGTGAACCTTGTTCTTCTGGTCACCAGTAAGACCTGCTGGGTAAACAATTGCAAGTGCTTCAGATGCTGGGGTTACAGATCCTCCAGCTTCTGTTGCAGAAACAGTAAATGTTGTTGCGTCATTGCCGCCAGTTCCGATTTCGCTTGTAGATGTTGTAATAGCATATTTGCCAATTACATAGAATGTAGCTGTGTATGTTCCAGGATGGTTGCCTGAAGCAGTTTCTGTGTAAGTTACAGTATAAACACCAGTCTTAGCACCAGTCTGTACTGTCACAACACCTTCAGTTGTGCATGTAACCTTAGTTGCATCTGGACCAGAAACAGTATAAGTGCCAGCTGGAGACGCAACAGTTGTGCCTTGCTCCTTGAGGGTTGCTGTTACTGTACCACAGCAGCAGCCTTAACCTCTTGCTTATCAAGCGATACGCTATAGTAAACAGGGTCTGTTCCGTCAG
>JAGHVC010000217.1 GCA_018064505.1 Candidatus Minthosoma caballi
ATATTGTAATAAAGAAACATTTATCCTTCATCAATGAGAACATTTTGTCACATATTTATCTTAGCTTTGATCCTTGCTGTTTCAGCAAGTCCTCTTACTGTGTGGGCGCAAGTTCTAGAACCGTCTACGCATCCCGTTGTGTTTAATTATCTTACAGTAAATGAAGGTATTCCGTCTAATACTGTAAGAGCATTAATGCAGGATAATTACGGATTTATATGGGTAGGAACAAGCAAAGGCATAGGAAGATATGATGGCCATCAAGTTCATTCTTTGCCCGAATCTCGCAACCTCTCAGTCACTTCCATGTGTCAGACAGGTGATACGGTGTGGGTAGGAACGGAAAATGGACTATATTTGTATTTGCAGAGTAGGGCTATGTTTGAAAAGTATAATAAAAAGCTATATAATGCAATGCTCTCAAGTATAAATGTAGCTCAAATTTCTAAGGATAATCGAGGAAATGTGTGGGTTGCCACAATGGGGCAAGGCATAGTGAAAATTGATGTTGCTCATGATGAATTAGCAGTTGTGCCTACACCCTCAGACACTAAAGACTATGGAAGTATTTATGTTGATTCTAAGGATAGAGTATGGGGAGTTACCAACTGGTCTCAATATCCTATCGTTATATATGATGAACAAGCAAAGAAATTCATACCTTTTGAATTAAGGTTTTTGGATTCTTCAGCGCGAGTTACTTCTACTTTATGTATTGTTGAAGGATCAGACAATCATATGTGGACTGCAGATTGGAATGGGCAGTTGGTGAGGTTCAATGCTTCAAATCACTTTGCAGAGGTAGTGATGTCTGCAGCTCAGTCTGGTGTCAAAAATGTGCATAGCATCTTTGAACTAAGGGATTGCAATTTTATTATAGGATCAGACGATGGACTTCTTATGTATAGTCATGACGATCATGTGAAAGTTCTTCACACACGAGCCTCGATGGAACATTCCCCTATAAGTGACAATTTTGTTTATCCTATAATGAAAGATAGAGAAGGCGGTTTTTGGATAGGCACATTTTATGGAGGTGTAAACTACACCCACCCTTCCTCAGCTAAATTTCGATCATTTACTCATTCTAATTACTCCAATTCCGTTTCAGGCAGCGTAATTAGCCGATTTTGTGAGGATGATAGAGGCAGAGTGTGGATAGCATCCGATGATGGAGGACTTTCTTGCTACAATCCGGATGATAAGTCATTCTTGAATATCGATTTAGCACGAGGTCAAGGTAGTCCGCATAATGTTCATGCTCTATGTGTGCTTGACGGCAAATTGTATGTGGGCACGTATTCGCAGGGCATAGATGTTGTTGATTTGGCAGCCCTCACAGTCACAAACATTCCTGCCTTTATTGATGCTTCTGGCAAAGCGTTAGACTCAAGCGCCTTTTCGATATATAAAGATAAGAAATCCCGATTATGGGTTGGTACCTTTGGGGAAGTGTGCATTTTTGATCCTTCAAGCGGCGTGTTCAAAAAGATGCATTCGATAGAAGCTCCCGTTCTGTCTATCATTCAGGAAAAGAACGGGAAGATGTGGTTTGCTACCGAAGCGAAAGGCGTCTGGTCGTATGATGAGAAAACTGGTAAGTGGAAGCATTATTCAGAATTCGCAAAGACAAAAGCTGATCACCCGCTCACTACAGTTTCGGTGAATAGCTTCTATGAAGACGGTAAAGGCGTTCTGTGGGCAGGAACTTCTGAGGGCTTGTTCCGCTATGACAGAAAAGAAGATAAATTTGTTGGGGAAGAAATCTCAATCACCCCTCTTCATGTCATGGGCATACTTGGAGAGGGAAATCATCTCTGGCTAGCAACAAATCAGGGCTTGCGCAGATTCTCAACTGTAGATAAGAACGAGATAGTGCAAGTGTTCAAGTCAGGTGCCAATCTTGTCTCTACAGATTTCCTGCCAGACGCAGTTCTTCGCACCTCAAAAGGCGAAATGCTGGTGGGAACGACAAATGGCTTTCTTTCATTCACTCCGAGTGCTATGCTTCGCAACGAAGTGCAGCCAAAAGTGGTCTTTACCACGCTTGAAATCTTCAACAAGCCTGTTGCTGTAGGCAGTGAGTTCTTGCCTATGCCATTAGCGGATATGGAAGAGCTAAGGCTTACTTATCGCGAGAATGTTATTCGTATTTCATTCTCAGCAATGAGTTTTCTGCAGTCTTCAAGCGTGGGATATTCTTACTATCTGGAAGGTTTTGATGAGGACTGGGTGGCAGCCGGCAATCTTCACAGTGTAACTTACACCAACCTCTCTCCAGGCACATACACATTGCATGTGAAAGCTGCCAACAGCGATGGCATCATTTCGCCCGAAACGACTTTGCGCATTGTCATCACTCCGCCGTTCTATTGGAACACTACGGCGCAAATTATCTATGCCCTGCTTGTCATTGCCCTCTTGTACTATGTGGCTCGCCGTTTCCAGAAACGCGTGGAGAAACGCCATGTGGCAGAGATTGAGGAGATAAACACCCAGAAAGAACAAGAGATTCATGAGATTCATGTGCAAAAAGAACAAGAAATCCAAGAGATTAATATTCAGAAAGAGCATGAAATACAGGAAATAAACATCCAAAAGGAGCAGGAGATTCAAGAAATTAATATCCAGAAGGAGCAAGAGATACATGATGCACGAATCAAGTTCATGACAATCACGCAGAAAGACCAAGAATTCCTTGACAAGCTGGAGAATGTCATAGAGCAGAATTTCTCCAGCCCAGACCTTTCTGTGGAGTTTATAGCATCCGCCATTGGCATATCTCGCACAGGCTTGTTTACCAAGCTCAAAACCCTTGCCGATGTCACTCCAAACGAGATGATACAAGTCATTCGTCTCAAGCATGCGGCTGAGCTTTTGCAATCCAAGCAATACCGTGTGAGTGAAGTTTGCTACATGGTAGGTTTCTCCAGTCCTTCCTATTTTGCAAAGTGTTTTCAGAAGCAGTATGGAGTCACTCCTGCTAAGTATGTTAGCTGACAATCCATTTTGGCTTCGAAAGGGGGATTTGAAACATTGATATGGCAATTTCGTAAGGTCTCGTGCGAAAAGTTTGCGTATTTTGATTAAATAGTGTTAAATTCGTGGGGGGGTAATCCAAGGATTACACATTATTACTACATTTGTGCGTTTTTAAAATGGAAAACTAACTGACTAATAATTGAATTGTAATGAAGTATAAGACTCTTGATGTGATAAAAGTGAGATTTCATCTATTGTTTTTTATTTTGTTTACTGTGGTTGTAATACCTGTTTGGGGACAGGTGGCAATTCCTACAGAACCAAATTCTATCCTTACAGAGGGTAGCGTATATGTGGTGTCTGAAAAAACAGACATCATTGCTGACAATGCTGGTGAGGCAGGTTTGCGTGTGCGCCAGAATTCACGAGTTGTCATAAACATTAAGAAAGATGTAACATTGACAATAAAGGGTGCTGATGCAAAAGAAAGTCATCCTGGTATGCCTGGTATTTATGTTCCAGAAAGTTCAACACTTGTCATCATCGGTGAGGGTAATCTCATCGTGACTGGCGGTGATGCTTCTAACGGAGGAAATGGTGAATCTGGCCAGAACGCTGGTGGACAAGACAAAACTGCTAACTTCACATACACTTACGATAAAGACATGAACTTCGGTGGCTACGGTGGTGCTGGTGGTGACGGTGGATATGGTGCTGGTGCAGCGATTGGTGGCGAAGGTGGTCACGGTGGTGCTGGTGGAGCACGAACATCAGAAGGAGAGAAAAACTACAACTACTCCGGCATTATGGGTAATGCAGGACAAAAAGGTACTGCTTCTACAGGCATGGGTAAGGTATATGTGCTTGGAACTGTGAAGGTAACTGCTAACTCAGGTAGTGCTGGTAGTGCTGGCAGTGCGGGAC
>JAGHVC010000047.1 GCA_018064505.1 Candidatus Minthosoma caballi
GAAATAATTTATAAAATGTCCTTTATAATGGATTTACCAATCTTAATTAGAATTCTAATGCACCGAGGAGAATTAGGTGGTCTGAGTAAGCGAGGACTACTCAAATCTCTCGCTCCACGCCATAAATCTCTCCACGCCCTCTGCTCCGAATTTCTCCAGCGAACGGATGGCCCTCTCCAGCGACTTCTCCTTAGTGAGATTAGTCTTGGAGAAGAACTTATCGGCATAGCATATAATCTGCTCTTCCACGGTTTCGGGAAGCAAGTCGCGAGGCACGAGAGGAAGGCTCTGACTCTCAATCTGTTGCTTAGTCAGTCCTGCTCCAGTGTGTCGTTCACATACTCGTGCGTGCTGAGGGAATCCTTCTTCGCGAAGAATCTCTGCTCCGATAGTGCCGTGACAGATGTATGGCTCTGTGCCGAAGCACTGTATTCCGTCAGCGTTGCATCTGAAGATGCCAATATCGTGCAGCATAGCAGCTTCTTCCACGAACGCTCTGTCTGCGTTGAGTTCCGGATGCTTATCCACTATTGCCAAGGCCTTGTCTGCCACCATTCGCGAGTGAACTACCAGTATGTGTTTCAACTCGTTATCCTCTGGGTAGTATTTATCGATAATAGAATTGTAATTCATATAAGCCCCCCTCTTATCCCCCCTCAAGGGGGAGGATGCCATCCGGGGTGATTAAGTTATTAATAATTGTTTATATTCTTAAAATCAGTAATTTGCCAATCTCCTCCATCAACTGAAATCTCAGTTCCCTCCTTAATATAGGAGTTCTTGGGGAAAGCCTCCCATCCTCTGCTATCTACTCCCCTCCTTGAAAGGGAGGGGAAGGGGGTGGGTCTTATAGAACTCCTCAGTCAGCTTCCTATATTCTTCCGAATTCTCTCCGCTCTCATCTCTCAGCAGCAGCGTTTCCACTCGTGAAGCCACGCTCCGTTTCGAGAACTCCAGAATCACTCTCTTAGCCTCTTTCCGCGGAACCGTCTTGACCATTGTCTTCCTGTAGAGATGGAGTCCGTTCATAGCGCAATCGAGAATGAAATCGGCTGAAATCTGAGTCGGTATAATGACTGCGAATCGTCCTTCGGAGGTCAATAATCTTGCAGCGTTTTCTATGAGTGAAGAGAGTGGGAGAGAGTCTGTGTGACGAGCTGTATCTCTCTGGGAGTCAGGACAATTCACTTTCTCGTTGAAGAAGGGCGGATTGCTGACCACGAGGTCGTATTCCGATTCGTTTCCAACCATTGTTCTGAAGTCCGAAAGCTCCACCTTGATTCTCTCTGCGAAAGGACTTCTCTGAGCGTTCTCCTGAGCTTGTTCCACCGCCATTTCGTCGATGTCGATAGCTGTGATTTCTGCTTGCTCCATTCGCTGAGCCAGCATCAGGGAGATGAGCCCTGTGCCAGTTCCAACATCAAGCACGCGATGGATAGTGTCGTTCACTTCCACCACTGCTCCGAGCAACACTGCATCCGTGCCCACCTTCATTGCGCACTTGTCTTGCTCGATTGTGAATCGCTTGAATTGGAAATACTGATTTGCCATTGGTTGTTATTATTAATCGAATAAACGATTAAACGCCTAATCGACTAATCGATTAAACGACTAAACGATTACATGATTAATCGATTATCTGCCTAATTCGCTATGCAAATGTACTTAATTCCCGCTAAATTGACAATTTAATGGTGAAATATTTTGAGGATAGCCATTTACTTTGTAAATTTGTCCGCTAAATTAAGTGAATTATTAACTATTATTTATTAACACTATCCAATTTATGAGAAAATTCTACGCATTAGTAGCAATCTTTGCTCTTCAACTCGTAGGTCTCTGCGCTTATGCTCAGATGCCTGAGGATAACCCTACGCTTAAGGAGATGGGTTACATTCTTAGCAAGAATTACGATTTCGTGGCTGGTACAGTCAATGGAAACGACATCAATCCTAAGAATGCTTTCGTGGCTGGAGAAACTGAGACTTCTTTCAAGGTTAACGGCTACAACCCTGTTCGCCTTGCCAATGAGGGTCTTGAGTCTATCTCTCTTGAGTTTCTTACTGACGGTATTAACTGGCCTGCTGACCGCGGACTCCAATCTGTTAAGAACGAGCGCTGGATCAACTTCCATGACCTTAAGGAAGGCCAGATTCTCGTGTTCGACATTTCTAATCAGGACACAATCCAGTTTGTAGTTAACTCTATTGCATGTAACGGCAAGACAGGTTGGGCAGACACTCCAGCAGAACCACTCATCGTTGAGCCAATTTCAGGCACAGTTCATGAGCTTCAGGAGCTTGCAGAAGAAGGCTCTGCTGACACATACCGCTATTTCCGCGTGATTAACGACGGTACTCTCTGCTGTAAGTTCAATGGTAAGACAGCTAACTACATCAACTCTCTCCAGCTCTGGATTGACGCAGCAGCTGATGAGGCTGTAACTGCTCCAATGATGAAGATGGCAAGCGTTAATGGCACAGCTCGCGGCATTGACTTCAAGCCAGGCGAATCTACTCTTGGCAACTCTTGCGTCTCTTACTTCATCACAGAAGAGGACAAGGATGGCGGCATTGAATATCCTCTCTTCCTGAAGCAGTCTGATGAGGTGCTTAAGAAGGACACAACTTATGTATATCAGACTGACGAGAATGGCGAGTTCGTTCTCGATGAGAATGGCGAGAAGATTGTCAGCGATATGCTTGTTGAAATAACTTACAAGCTTGAGTTCGACGATGAGGCTATTGCTGAATCTGGTGACTTCGGCGAGCACCCATTCAATGCTGAGGACGGTCTCACTATCGACGCTAACTCAGATATTGACGGCGACGGATATGTGACAATCTGGGCACAGACTCTCTCATCTACAGGCGCATTCTCTGACATCGTAGAGCTTAAGGTTTCGGTAGGCGAAATTCAGCTCAACTCTCCAAGCCTCTCTCTCGTAGCAGTGAACGGTCTTAACCGTAGCTATAAGATCAACTGGGCAAACAACACTCTCTGTGGCGAGCCATTCACTATCAAGTTCGAGGGCGACAATGGCAATGCTTATCAGGAATATGAGGAGAACGCTGGCGTAGGCGAAATCATCACATTCAAGGAGAGCGGCAAGGTGACTGTATCTGCTCCTGGCTATCTTGATGGCGTGATTGAAGCAGAAGCTGACTTCCTTGGTAAGGACATCTCACGCAAGAACGCTGAGGCAGAAGACCACGACTGGAACTTCGTGAACATCTCTGAGGAAATGAATCAGAAGTTCAGTGGTACAATCGCAGCTTCGTACGAAGAATATATCACAACAGGCGAGGGCGAAGAAGCTAAGACTGACACAATTGCTCACTCAATCGCTGAGTACGAAGCAGCTGAATCAATTGGCTCAGATGTTTCTGGCTGGGCTATCGTTCCTGAGAAGTTCGGCTGGTGGACTCCTGTTTCTAACAACCGCACAACGCTCAATGTAATCGAAGGCGGCAATGACCAGAACGCTAATGGATTTGGCTATGAGGAAGACCAGATTGGCATCTTCAAGGGCATCACAGTATCTTGCCCTCCTAATGCTAACAACAATTCTTGCATCTTCAAGTACATTGGCAAGGCTGACGGCAACGAGCTTGGCTCACTTGGCGTTTACTTCATGGCTCGTCCAACACTCACATTCGAGCGCGACGCTGCTGTGGCTGGCGAGCTCGTAGAGATCTACTACGGTCAGGGTGTTTCCAACGCTACTTCTACTACTACTCACGCTATGTATGAAGTGCCAACTGACGGTCCGCTCACAGTCCAGCTCCCTAACGGTGGCGTACATGTGTTCTACATCGACATCTACACATACAACGACCTTCCAGCTGACGAGTACGCAACATCAGTAGCTTCTACTCAGTCATCTGCTAAGGCAACAGTGGCTGGCTACTACTCACTCAGCGGCGCTAAGATTTCTGCACCACAGAAGGGCATCAACATCGTGAAGATGAGCGATGGAAGCGTTAAGAAGATGCTTGTGAAGTAGTCTCTCCCTCAAACTCCTCCCTCGCAGGGAGTGGAGTAGTTAGTAGAGTGTGAGAACATTTCTATATAATAAGAAAGCTCAGTAGCAGTTAGCTACCGAGCTTTCTTCGTTTTAAATCACTTCAATTGACCATAAGTTCCTCTCTTATAAGGATGAAAGAATTATTCCATCCCACATAATTTACTTCCATTCCTATGGTAACTTTTCACCGTCCATGAAAGGAGTGAACGGTGGTGGGAATTTCATCTTCTGGTAATTACTCCCCTCCTTGAAAGGGAGTGGGTGGGTCTTTTATTCCCCAGCTTCCACGCTCATATTCTTCATAACATCTCTGAACGCCTTTCCAGGATAGAATCTCACCTTCTTGCCAGTGATAGTATTCGCATTGGCATCCTCCTCTGTCTGAGTCACGATAGAAGTGAACACAGGCTTGAAAGTGCCGAGCGCACCAGCATTCACGCCGTGGCCAAGCTCAAGATAATGCGCGATGCGGTCAGTCAAGGCATTGATGACCGAAAGCGTCTGACTTGGATTCACGCCACACGAGATTGAACATTCATTCACCAGCTGCGCCATCTTCACTGTAGGATAAGTGATCTGCGCAATCTTAAACACCTCAGGCTTCTCTTCCTTGTAGCCGAGGATTCTTTTAACTTTTCTGAATTGTAATGACATAAATTTAAGCCCCCTCTAGCTCCCCCTCAGGGGGGAGGACACCATGCGGGGTGTTGGGTGTCGGTTGTTAATAAAATAAGGGTTATAGGGTAAGGGTTAAAGGTTATAGGGTAGGGGTTATAGGTTAAGGGTTAAAGACGCTCTGCATTCTGGCACCCTCCTTGAAAGGAGGGGAACAGTAGTGGGGATTTCACCCTATGGTAATTACTCCCCTCCCTCGCAGGGAGGGGTACGGGGGAGGGTCTCTGTCTTGATTTCAATCTCTTCCTTCTTCCTATACGCCCCATAAATCATCTTCTCCAACTCGCGATATATCTTCTCCTGATTCACCATCTCCCTGTATTCGTCCAGTGGGTCCCCATCGCTTTCGCCCACCAGAATTGCGTTCTGCTCCGTCTGACGCAGGAGGTCGAACTTAATCTTCGTGCTTCTGTGCCCCGGACTGCTCACCACGACGAGTGTCATGGCGGAGAACTCCGTTGCCATTATCTTCCCCTTGAATGTTCCCTCCGCCAGGCAATACTGCGAGCATCCGGGAAATTTCTCCTTGTAGTCTGCGTATCTCGTCTCCCTTGCCTCGCACTCGAAGTCGGTGCCTTCCACCGAGAGCCTTGATTTCGTGACTTTATCGTCACCGTAGTATCTCTGTATCAAAATTTTCATATTTCTTTCTTGTTTTCTTAATTATATACATTTCAGATA
>JAGHVC010000198.1 GCA_018064505.1 Candidatus Minthosoma caballi
TCTGTCAAAGATCGAGTTCTGTTGCAATGAAACGGGCAGTCAAAAAGACTTGGGAGATTCTGTTTGGGAACCTCCTTCCCGATTGCGAGTGCAAAGGTACGCCGACTTTTCGAATTGACAAAATGTTTTTAAAGATTTTTTCGGGAAGTGAGCGTTTTTGTCTTCTTTTCGACAAAAACGCTCACTTTAAAGGGATTTTAAAGCTAAAATAAGCAGAAACAATACTTACAAGGTGTTCCTTGTACGCTTTCTTTGCTATTTCAGCAAATGGCTGTCAAGATAGTTCTCAATTCGAGTATAAAGATGCTTGCGGGTGTTGCCTCCGTAAATGCTATGGTTGCGATTTGTATATGTATGCATGTCGAATTGATAGTCAATCTGAGTAAGGACCTCTGCCAATTCTGCTGTGTTTTGGAAATGCACATTATCATCAGCAAGTCCATGAATGAGGAGCAAATCGCCTTTTATCTTCTGGTAGCGATGAAGAGGTGAGCAATCGTAACCTACAGGATTCTCTTGTGGTGTGCGCATGAAACGCTCCGTATAGACAGAATCATAGAAACGCCAATCTGTGACAGGCGCCACAGCAACTCCGCAATTGAACACTCCCCTTCCCTCACACAGAGACATGAGAGTATTGAAGCCTCCAAAGCTCCACCCCCAGATGGCAATGCGTGATTTGTCAACATAAGGGAGAGAAGAAAGATAAATTGCAGTTTCCACTTGATCATGAGATTCAACATCTCCAAGTTTCAAATATGTGCATCGCTTAAACTCCGAACCACGGCCACCAGTGCCTCGTCCATCGACACACACTACAATATACCCTTTTTGTGCCAATCTATGTTCCCATATAAGGCCTCCATAAGATCCATTCGAATATGAATTATGCACTTGCTGGCTGCCAGGACCTGAATATTGATACATCAAAACAGGATATTTCTTTGAAGGGTCAAAATCCTTAGGCTTAACCATCCATCCATTGAGAGAAATATTGTCAGCAGTTGTGAACGAGAATATTTCTGCAGAGCCATCACGCACCTTGCCCAATGACTCTTTCAAGCCCGCATTGTCCTCAAGCACTTTCAGCACCTTTCCTGCATTTGAGCATAAAGTGAATGTGTTTGGCGTGTTAATATCAGAAAAATTATCAAGATAATAAAGGCCATTCGCGCTGAATGTAGCAGCATGAAAACCTTTCTGCTCAGAAATCTTAGTTTTCTTGCCAGCAGCATCTACTTTATAAATATACTGCTCAAGAGGCGAGCCTTCGTTGCTTGCAAAATAGAACACTTTACCAGAAGCATCTGTTCCATAATAATCCCTCACCTCATACTCACCAGATGTAAGCTGTTTTACAAGATTGCCATTGATGCTATAAAGATACATGTGCTGATATCCGTCACGCTCAGAAAGAAGCACAAACTGATCGCGAGAGAAATCCAGGTGAGAGTAAGCACTCTCATCAATATACTTTTTGTCTGTCTCACGAAGAATGAGCTGCGCCTGAGTGCTGCGAGGATTTACCGAATAGAAATCCAGACGATCCTGATGACGATTAAGAGTGAGCACCATTAACTTATCCTTATCGCCTGTAAATTGAATTCTCGGAATATACCCATCTTCATCAAGAGGCACCTGCATAGTGCGCGTAACTCGTGACTTAATGTCATAAGTCAGCACTGAAACCCTCGAATTCACCTCACCAGCCTTAGGGTATTTGTATTCGTATGCACCCGGATAAAGCGAATACTCATTTTTCACAGGATTACTTCCTTTATACCATGGGAAAGAGAATGTCTTCACATTTGTCTCATCAAAGCGTATCCACGCAAGCATCTCGCCATCTGCCGAGAAATCAAATGCACAATTGAAAGAGAATTCCTCCTCATACACCCAATCAGGCTTTCCATTTATGATCTTATTGTACTCGCCATCCTTTGTAATCTGGCTCTCCGCATTGTTGAAAAGAAGCTTCACTAGGAAGATATTATTGTCGCGCACAAATGCAATCTGAGTTCCATCTGGAGAGAACTTAGGACACTCCTGCGGACCACCATTTGAAAGAGGCGCCAAAGTTCCGTTCTTCACATTATATATATAATATGTGGAAACAGCAGAATGGCGATAAATGAGCTTCTTATTTGTCTCTATCAGAATGTTCTTCTCATCTGGCGAGATGATGTATCCGTTGATTGCCCCTATTGAAGCCCCTCTTGCTGTTGATTTGTCAAACAATGTGGACAAGACTTCACCTGTACGAAACGAGCAACGGAGAATCTGACTACGATTAGGAGACAGACAAGAATACGATTCGCCATCAGGAAGAGGGTTCACATCTACAGAATTAGGGTAATAAGCATAATTCGTGATATCATCAAGCGAGATTTTCTGGGCATTAGCACTCATTGCAAACACCACAGAAAGAACAAAACAAATAAGTATATAAGACTTTTTCATGGTATTCAAAATACAACATTATTAATTTGACGACAAATTTAGCGTATCTTTTCGAGATTAGCAAATAAAACAAGAAAGTTTACCAAAAAGTAACCTGAAAACACACCGTAAAGCTTGCGCCTTGTAAGCCATATCGCTTCTGCCCGATAAACCATAAGCTTTACAAGGCGCAAGCGACAAAGCGGAACGGGCACAAACTTTTTGCTGGTTAAAGAACATTAAATGCGTGAAAAAACAAGATGAAAACACTACCTTTGCAACGAAAACAAATAATGGCGAAATGAAGTATTTACACATTATTATATATATAGGAGCAGCAGTCCTAACATTATGGGCAAGTTCGTGCAATGGAAACAGCGGCGAACAAGACAGCTTGAGCTTGTTAGAAAAGGACCACGCTCTCCCAAGCACGCAAACCGTCCTTTCTCAATTAAAACAAAATACGGATTTAGTCACCACGGAAGTGAAGATAAGAAAGATTGTGAAATACGACTCAAGCAAGCATGAATCTATATCTGTTTTTAATCCAAACACTTGGAAGTATGGCGAAAGGAAATGCATAGTACCTGTAGAAATCACAATCGAATATGGGTATGACCTGCGCGACATGACCATCGACAACATAAAGCTAACAGACGACAGCACCGCAATAGTCATTGAGCTTCCCAAGCCTAAAGTCATCAATGCAGGTTATAACATGAACATTGATGAAGGAAGCGTTATCAGCATTTCAACTGGACTGAGAGACAAAGTTGGACATGAGCTTGAAGAAGAATTAAGACGCAAGGGCTACGAAGCTGTCATGAAAGAAGATTTGAGCAGCTATGTGCAGGATGATGTGGAAAAGAATGCAAAAACCGTGTTCGAATCATTAGTTAAAGCATTGGGATACAAGGATGTAAGGATTATCACATTCGCAGACTACAGTAAGATATGAAAGAAAAAGCAAAAGAAATATTAGAGCTTATAGCTAATTTTTTCATCATTTACAGCAAATGGATATGGAGAATCGCGATTGTGTTCATCACATTCATAGCTGGGATTGTCATCACCTTATTGATTGCAAATGGGAAAAACAGTAATACAGAAATTGTGATTGAAGACTCCCCTCTTGAAATCCAAGAAATAAGGCCAAAAGGAGACATTGTTGTTTGCAGCGCAATCATGGAAGACTACGCCCCTGTCAGAGAAACCGAGCACCATTTATTTACAACGGACGAGCAACACACATGTGCTCAATTGCTCACACAGAAATGCTGCTACAAGATAAATCTTGACAAAGTAGAATACATTGTTTCCGACTCCACTAAGACTGTTTTGGTAAAGATTCCTGAGCCCGAATATAAAAGCTACACGCAAAGTTCTGAATTCATTTCAGACGACGAAGAATTCTGGGCTGAAGCATTGCCAAGCACAAACGACCTCAAGAAAAAGGTTGAACAGCAAATCATGAACAAATTCTGCACGCCCGCAAACAAAAGAAAAGCAGAAAGATACGCAGAAGATGCCATAACCAATGTGCTTAAAAGCGTAGGATATGAAGCCGAATTTATTCACTCCCTCGATAAAGGCGGCCTTGAATAGCATTTCTTTCTGTCATTCTTTTCCTGACCTTATCCACAAACTCAAAGTTTTTCAGTCCCCACCCCGGTACGGCAAGAAGACTGGAAGGTGATTGCGAAACAAACCTTTCCAACACCATATCTGGTCTCACCCTTTCAACAAAATCTATCACCAAGTCAATGTACTCATCAGCTGAAAAAAGATGGAAATCTGTAGGAGAAGCAAAAAACTCATCCGCCATTTTTGTGCCCTTAATCAACTGTAACTGATGCATTTTCAGCAAAGTGACAGGCAATGCTGACAACACCTCTGCCTCATTCAGCAACATTTCTTTGCTCTCTCCTGGCAATCCCAGGATAATGTGAACCCCTACTCTTATGCCTCTTGATGATGTGCGCAATATGGCATCAACTGTTTGAGAATGAGAATGTCCCCTGTTTATCCTAACAAGAGTGTCATCATAAGTTGACTCAACGCCAAACTCCACTACCAAGAAAGTCCGCTTATTCAGTTCCTCCAGATAATCCAGCAGCTCATCAGGCATGCAATCAGGGCGAGTACCAATCACAATCCCTACAACATCAGATACCGACAAAGCTTCCTCATACTTGCATTTCAGCCGTTCCACCGAATCGTATGTGTTCGTATAAGCTTGGAAGTATGCAAGATATTTCATTTCAGGATACTTCTTCGAGAAAAACATTTTCCCCTCCTCCAGCTGCTGCGTAATACTCTTCGAATTATCACAATATTCCGGATTAAATGTCTGGTTATTGCAATAGGTACAGCCCCCTATTCCAACCCTTCCATCTCGGTTAGGACAGGTGAATCCTGCATTGATTGAAATCTTCTGAACCTTAAAGTCAAACTGCGACTTCAACCATGTTCCATAATCATTATAGTGTTGCATAAATATCAAATTGTCACACAAAATTAATCAAATATGTTCAAAACACGAAAAAAAACAATGAAAATCTTTGCCACATTATGTAAAAATCGTACCTTTGCAAGCCGATTATTATTCAGGGACCGTAAAAACGGCCCCAGACCTGTGTGTGGATAGTGTATCCCAATTGGTCGGGAACATGGTCCGGTAACGCAGAAAACCCATAGGGTAACTTGTGGGCACAGTACGCTTGGGGCGTCTTCAAAAGATGCATCACAAGCAGCGAACACATTTATTAATCAAAACAAACAAAACAATTAAATGAACACTTTAAGTTTCAAGACAAGCTACATCACTCCAGAAGCTGCAGGCAAGAAGTGGGTGGTTGTTGACGCAGAAGGCCAGACACTTGGCCGTCTCGCTTCAAAGGTAGCAAAGGTACTTCGTGGCAAGTACAAGCCATGCTTCACTCCTAACATGGACTGTGGCGACAATGTTATCATCATCAACGCTAACAAGATTGTTGTTTCAGGTCAGAAGGAAAGCCAGAAGCTTTACATCACTTTCTCAGGTTATCCAGGTGGTCAGCACAAGGCAACATACCTCGAGATGACAAAGCGTGTTAAGGGTTATGAGAAGATCCTCCGTCACGCTGTCAAGGGTATGCTTCCAAAGGGAATCCTCGGTGCTAAGATTCTTCGCAACCTCTACATCTATGAGGGTCCAGAGCACCAGCAGCAGGCACAGCAGCCAGAAACACTTGATATTAACCTCCTTAAATAAGAAAGATAAGGTATATGGCAGAAATAATTAATGCATTGGGCCGTCGCAAGAGCGCAGTTGCCCGCGTGTACCTTACTGAAGGTACAGGTAAGATCACAATCAACAAGCGTGACCTTAAGGACTATTTCCCATCAGAACTCGTACAGTTCGTTGTAAAGCAGCCACTCAACCTCCTCGGTGTAGTTGAGAAGTATGACATCAAGGCTAACCTCACAGGTGGTGGTTACACAGGCCAGAGCCAGGCACTTCGCCTCGCTATCGCTCGTGCACTCGTTAAGATTAACGCAGAAGACAAGAAGGCACTTCGTGCTGAAGGCTTCATCACTCGCGACCCACGCGCAGTTGAGCGTAAGAAGCCAGGTCAGCCAAAGGCACGCCGCAGATTCCAGTTCTCTAAGCGCTAAAATATTGCTACAGGATTATTCGCCACACATTATATATATTATATGTGGCGAATATCCATTAAGCAAGACAGCATAGAAAACCGTTTAGTATCTAAACCGAGTCGATTCGGCATAATTGCCGACTACCACTCGGTTGGTTAACTAACACAAATAATTAACCCAAAAGAAAGTAAACAAAAGAAAAATTATGGCAAGAACAGATTTTGATTCATTGCTCGCAGCAGGTGCACATTTCGGTCACCTCAAGCGTAAGTGGAACCCAGCTATGGCTCCATACATCTTCATGGAGCGTAATGGCATTCACATCATCGACCTTCACAAGACAGTAGCAAAGGTAGATCAGGCTGCTGACGCACTCAAGCAGATTGCTAAGAGCGGCAAGCGCATCCTCTTCGTTGCAACAAAGAAGCAGGCTAAGGAAGTTGTAGCTGAAAAGGCTGCATCAGTTGGCATGCCATATGTAATCGAGCGTTGGCCAGGCGGTATGCTCACAAACTTCCCTACAATCCGTAAGGCAGTTAAGAAGATGTCTAACATCGACAAGCTTTTGGCTGATGGCACATATGCTAAGCTTTCAAAGCGTGAGAACCTCCAGATTCAGCGCAAGCGTGCTAAGCTCGAGAAGAACCTCGGTTCTATCGCTGACCTTACTCGTCTTCCATCAGCAATCTTCGTTGTTGATGTTATGAAGGAGCACATCGCAGTAAGCGAGGCAAATCGTCTTGGCATCCCTGTATTCGCTATCGTTGATACAAACTCAGATCCTAAGAACATCGACTTCGTTATCCCAGCAAATGACGACGCAACAAAGTCAGTAGAGGTTATCCTCGGTGCTATTTGCGACGCTATCAACGAGGGTCTCGAGGAGCGCAAGGCTGAGAAGGTTGACATCGAGGCTGCAGGCGAGAAGAAGGAAGAGAAGGCAGAGGCTGCTCCTGCAGAGGCACCAGCTGAGGCTTAATTTTTCACAATTTAATTACTACAAATAGTTATGGCAATTACTATAAAGGAAATCAACGATCTTCGCAAGAAGACTCAGGCTGGTCTCATGGACTGCAAGAAGGCTCTTACAGAGGCTAACGGCGACATGGAGGCAGCAATGGAGATTCTCCGCAAGAAGGGTCAGCTCATCGCTGCAAAGCGTTCTGACCGTGAGGCAGCTGAGGGTTGTGTACTCGCTAAGGTTGATGGCAACTACGGTGCTATCATCGCTCTCAAGTGCGAGACAGACTTCGTAGCAAAGAATGCAGATTTCGTAGCTCTCGCTACAGCAATCATCGACGCAATCGTTGCTAACAAGTGCAAGAGCATGGAAGAAGTTAACGCTCTCACAATCAATGGTGTTAATATACTCGACGCAGTTACTGAGCGTTCAGGTGTAACTGGTGAGAAGATGGAGCTCGACGGCTTCTGCTATGTAGAAGGCGAGGACATCATCTCTTACAACCACATGAACAAGAACACTCTCTGCACTCTCGTAGTTCTCAACAAGAAGGGCTTCGCAGAGGAAGGCAAGGGTGTAGCAATGCAGGTAGCAGCAATGTCTCCACTTGCTCTTAACGAGGAAGCTGTTCCACAGGAAGTTAAGGACAAGGAGTTTGCTAACGCTATTGACAAGGCTAAGCAGAACCAGATTGGCAAGGCTGTAGAAAATGCACTCAAGAAGGCAGGTATCAACCCAGCACATGTTGATTCAGAGGATCACATGGAGTCTAACCAGGCTAAGGGCTGGATTACTGCTGAGGATGTTGCTAAGGCTAAGGAAATCAAGGCTACAGTTGCTGCTGAGGCAGAGGCTAACCTTAAGGAGCCTATGATTCAGAACATCGCTAAGGGTATGGTTGGTAAGTTCATCAAGGAGAGCTGTCTCCTCGAGCAGGCTTACATCGACGACAACAAGATTACTGTTGCTCAGTACCTTAAGAACGCTGACAAGGAACTTACAGTTACTGACTTCAAGCGTTTCACTCTCAGCGCTGAATAATTTGATTATCAAATTACTCCATACGAAAAAAGGAAGCTCATTGAGCTTCCTTTTTTATTTCAAGTATTCCACTTATCATCTCCGCATTATTCACTTATTATTCACTTATTATTCTCTTGAATCTTCTTCTCAAAGAAACGGACCTTAAGATTCTGCTTTTCCTTTGATTCAAGAGCATCATGGCATCTAGAAAAAGCCAAGGCTAATCTATAGCACTCTTTCACATCCTGCAAAGCATTAGAAGGTATAGAGATCTGAATATTCTTTTCATCAACCTCTTCTTCATTCACAGGCACATCAGTAAAAGTATATTTCCTCTGTTTATCAACACTCACAAGCAACATCTTACCCGACTCCTCCACCTCAGGGAAGAAATCAAATCGCGACTTGTTTCCTGCATATTTAGGAAGAACATAAAAACCTTCAGATTGATATTTTTCATTCTTCTCAAGAACAAATTTCGATTGTAAATCAGCAAGTTCAAGTTCAGCAAAGGTAGAAACGCTGTCAGCAATCGCAAGCTCATGCTTCGCCTGATAGAGATTAAGAGTATCTTCAAATGCCAAAGCTTCCCTTCTCGCATCAAACTCTCTTGGATAGCAAACACGCAGAGAATCAATACATTTTCTAGCCTTTTCATAGTCGCCGGCACTAACAGCAGAACGAGCATCATTCAGCAAATCCTCAGCAGCACTTGTAGAAGACACATCACATGAAGACAATGCCATGCTACTTATCACGAAACAAGAAAACAGTCCAAAATAGCTAATCTTTTTCATTATATAATTGTATAAAAAAATACTATTTACGATACAAAGGTAAACAAAATACAAATATATAAGAAACTTTTCCTTTCAAAAAGCGTGACTTTCAAATTATATTTGATATATTTGCACTAATTACGGCATGTCCGTGACATTGACTATCAGTTCGAAAGCAATTGATGATATTACACAGATGAAGAAACTTTCCGACATAGAATTAAAAGAAGCCGTTTCAAATAAGATATTCAGCCTCATATCCGAGACTGCAGAAGAGTTGCAGCTAGAGTGCTATGTCATTGGAGGATGGGTTAGAGACTTATTCCTTGAAAGACCATCAAACGACATAGACATTGTTGTTGTTGACAATCAGCAAAAGACCGAGCGTCCAGGCATTGCAATTGCTCAATCTCTCGGGAAAAAGCTTGGCAAAAAAGCACATGTCAGCATCTTCAAGAACTTTGGCACAGCTCAAGTGAAATACCACAATCTTGAGTTAGAATTCGTAGGAGCTCGCAAAGAAAGCTACTCACGCGACTCTCGCAAACCAATTGTTGAAGACGGCACGCTCGAAGATGACCAGGATCGCAGAGATTTCACAATCAATGCAATGGCTATCTGCTTAAACAAAGACAGATTCGGTGAACTCGTCGATCCTTTCGATGGATTGCTTGACATCGAAGATAAAACAATTGCAACGCCTCTCGATCCAGACATCACATTCAGCGACGACCCTCTTCGCATGATGCGCTGCATCAGATTCGCCACACAGCTCAATTTCTACATTGAAGACGAAACATTCGAGGCACTATCACGCAACAAAGAACGAATCAAGATAATATCTGGAGAACGAATAGCAGAAGAACTCAACAAGATACTCCTCTCCCCTAACCCATCACGAGGATTCATCGACCTTGAGCGTTGCGGACTTCTCCCTCTCATTTTCCCAGAGCTTGCTGCCCTTCAAGGCATAGAAACCAAGAATGGCAAAGCACACAAAGACAATTTCTACCACACCCTCGAAGTGCTTGAAAATGTAGCAAAAAGCGCCCCGCTTGCAACTACTAAAAAATCCAATTCTCAAGTCACAAAAGATGGTGACGCAGAAAAAGATGAAGCAAGCAGCAAATGGGAGTCAGAAAAAGACCACATACTCTGGTTGCGCTGGGCAGCATTGCTTCACGACATAGGCAAGCCTAAATCAAAGCGATTCGAGCCACTCCTTGGATGGACATTCCACAACCACAACAACATCGGAGCCAAGATGATTCCAAACATCTTCCGAAGGATGAAGCTCCCGATGAATGAGAAGATGAAATTTGTGGAGAAACTTGTCGAACTGCACATGCGACCAATAGCTATAGCAGACGAAGAAGTCACTGATTCAGCAGTTCGTCGCCTCCTATTCGAAGCCAGCGATGATATCGACGATTTGATGTTGCTTTGCGAAGCAGATATTACCTCAAAGAACGAGCTAAAGAAGCAGCGATTCATCGACAACTTCAAGCTCGTGCGCCTGAAACTCATCGAGATAGAAGAGAAAGACCGCATCCGCAACTTCCAGCCACCTGTATCTGGCGAAGAGATAATGGAAATGTTCAATCTCAAGCCAAGCAAGGAAATAGGAATACTGAAATCCGCAATCAAAGATGCGATACTCGACGGCATCATTCCTAATGACTACGAAGCAGCAAAAGCTTTGCTGATCAAAGAAGGAGAGAAACTCGGATTAAAGCCAAACATTTAACCCTAAGAAACTAATAAAAAACTAAAATACCGTATGAAATTATTATCAGCAATAATGCTCGGCACAGCAATGTTTGTACAGACTGCTGTTGCCCAAACAAAGCAAGAAGTTATTTCTACCATTGAAAAAGTAAACAACTACTGGCAGAGCCACAACAGCGCAAAATGCCGTGGATTCTGGGACAATGCCGCATACTTCACTGGCAACCAAGCCGTTTACGAACTCACAGGAAAACCAGAATATCTCAAATATGCCATCGATTGGGCTGAGTACAACAAGTGGAAGGGCGCAACTCAAACAGACAAAAGCAAGTGGGAATACAAGCAGTATGGCGAAGGCATGAATCATGTACTCTTTGCCGACTGGCAGATCTGTTTCCAAGTATATATCGACCTCTACAAACTCGAGCATCGTGCTGAAAGAATAGAGCGCGCGCTCGAAGTGATGTGCTATCAGGCAAAAACAGCAGATAATGACTATTGGTGGTGGTCAGATGCCTTATACATGGGCTTGCCAATTTTCACCAAGCTCTACACAGTCACTCACGATCAGAAGCTTCTCGACAAACAATACGAATGCTTCAAGTGGACAGACGCCCTGCTCTTCGACACAGAAGATCAGCTCTACTACCGTGACGGAAAGTATGTATATCCAAAAGTCAAGACAGCATGCAACGGCGGCAAGAGTTTCTGGGCACGCGGCGACGGTTGGGTGCTTGCAGGACTTGCAAAAGTGCTTCAAGACCTTCCAAAGGACAGCAAGTACCGTCCATTCTACATCGACCGTTTCAAGAAACTTGCCGAAGGCGTAGCTAAATGCCAGCAAGAAGGTGGCTACTGGTCTCGTTCAATGCTTTGCGAAGACGACGCTCCAGGCTACGAGACAAGCGGCACTGCATTCTTCACATACGGCATTCTTTGGGGTGTCAACAACGGCATCCTGCCAGCTAAGCAATACGAGCCAACAATCAACAAAGCATGGAAATACCTCACAACCGTCGCTCTTCAGCCAGACGGCAGCATTGGCTATGTTCAGCCAATCGGTGAAAAACCTGATCCAACACGCACTGTTGACTCGCACTCTCAGGCTCCATTCGGCACAGGTGCCTGGCTCTTAGCAGCTTGCGAATACACTAAGTACATGAAAAATGAATAATGAAGAGATGAAAATAAGAATAGAAGAGATGAAAAAAATCAATTCCTCATTCTTAATTTTTAATTCTTAATTCTTAATTTAAAAAAATCCTTGGAAGGAGACCACATTAAAATCAACGAATGGCTGTTGCCTCTCTCATGGCTCTATGGCTTTGGAGTAAACATACGCAACATCATGTTCGACTTTGGCATGCTAAAGTCGAAATCATTCGATGTGCCAGTCATTTGCGTGGGCAACCTTACCGTTGGAGGAACAGGCAAAACACCTCATACAGAGTATCTTATCAAGCTACTCAGCAAAAACAACCAAGTAGCGGTGCTTAGCCGTGGCTACAAACGCAAGACAAGAGGCTACATCCTTGCCTCCACAGCCACCAAGATGCCAGACATCGGCGATGAGCCATACCAGATGAAGCAGAAGTTCCCGTTCATCCACATGGCTGTTGACAGAAACCGTTGCCACGGCATAGAGCAGCTCATAAAGCCAGATGTCACCCCTGCCACCGATGTTATCATCCTCGACGATGCCTACCAGCATCGCTATGTGCAGCCGGGAGTCAACATCCTGCTGATGGACTACCACCGACTCATCTACTACGACAAGTTGCTCCCTGCCGGCAGACTGCGCGAGCCAAAGTCAGGCAAAAACAGAGCCGACATTGTCATCATCACGAAATGCCCTCTCTACATCACCCCGATGGACAGGCGCGGCATAGAGCGAAGCCTCAACCTTGAAAACTGGCAAAAGGTGTTCTTCACCACATTCACTTATGGCAGTCTCTACCCTCTTTTTGGCAATCGCGACAACACGCTCAACCTGCAAGAACTGAAAGAGAAAGACATACTCCTCCTCTCAGGCATAGCATCACCAGAGCAGCTCGAATACGATCTTGGCAAAATCACGAAGTTCACTTCGCTTCACTACGGCGACCACCACAACTTCACCAAGAAAGACATTGCCGAAATAGAGAACAAAGCGAAAGGAAAGATAATTGTCACTACAGAGAAAGACGCTTCAAGACTTTCAGAATTAGGAAGTTCCGTATTCAGCAAGAGTGTAGCAGACAGCATCTATGTGTTGCCAATCGAAGTTTCGTTCATGAACAACAAAGAAGAAGAATTCAATCAAATAATCACGAGTTATGTTACAAAAAATTCAAGAAACAGCATCCTTCTTAAAAACAAGAATGCACGCAAATCCTGAAACAGCCATCATTCTTGGCTCAGGCCTCGGCAAGCTGGTTGACGAAATAGACATCGAAAGCGAGATTGCCTATTCTGACATTCCCAACATGCCAGTTTCAACCGTAGAAGGCCATGCAGGCAAGCTTCTCTTTGGCAAACTCGGAGGAAAAGACATCATGGCTATGCAGGGACGCTTCCACTACTATGAAGGCTACTCCATGAAGGAAGTTACTTTCCCTATTCGCGTCATGCACGCCATTGGCATTAAGAATCTCATTGTCAGCAATGCAGCTGGCGGCATGAACCCGCAGTTCTCCATTGGTGACCTCATGATAATCGAAGACCACATCAACAGTTTCCCAGAGAATCCTCTCCGTGGAAAAAACATCGAGCCTGGTCCACGCTTCCCATCCATGCACGAAGCCTACGACAAGCAGTTCATCTCCATTGTTGAGAAAGCAGCAGAAGAACTTAGCATCAAGGTTCACAAAGGAGTGTATGTAGGCACTGCAGGCCCTACTTTCGAGACCCCAGCAGAATATCGCATGTTCCGTAGCTGGGGAGCAGATGCAGTCGGCATGAGCACCGTGCCAGAAGTCATCGTCGCTGTGCACTGCGGCCTCAGAGTCTTCGGCATGTCTGTCATCACCGACCTTGGCGGCTTTGGCAACATTGTAGAGGTGAGCCACGAAGAAGTGCAGGAAGCTGCCGACTCAGCACAGCCAAAGATGACTGCACTGATGAGAGAATTGATTAAAAACATCTAGAAATGCAAAGAACAGAAATATCCACTCTCGGAGAGTTTGGGCTCATCAAGCATCTCACAGAGAGCATCGAAATTAAAAATCCAGAAACAAAGTACGGCGTCGGCGACGACTGCGCAGTGCTTTCATATTCAGACGATAAGGAAGTGCTCGTCACCACCGACCTCCTCATGGAAGGAGTGCACTTCGACCTCACATACCTTCCTCTCAAACATCTGGGCTACAAGTCAGCAATGGTCAACCTTTCCGACATCTATGCCATGGGAGGAATACCAAAGCAGATTACAGTGAGCCTCGCTCTCAGCAAGCGATTCTGCATCGAAGACATGGAAGATTTCTACGACGGACTCCGACTTGCATGCGATGCACATGGTGTTGACATCGTCGGTGGCGACACCACAAGCTCCCGCACCGGGCTTGCCATCTCCATCACAGCCATTGGCGAAGTGGAAAAAGGCAAAGCAATCTATCGCAACGGAGCTAAAGAAACTGATCTCATCTGCGTGTCTGGCGACCTTGGAGGCGCATACATGGGCTTCCAGCTTCTCGAGCGTGAGAAAGAAGTTTACTATCAGCAAATAGAGAGCGCCAAGAGCGATGCAGAACGCATGGCAATAGAGCAGCCCGATTTCTCTGGCCGCGAGTATCTGCTTGAGCGTCAAATGAAACCAGAAGCACGACGCGACATCATTCTCGCTCTGCGCAAAGCTGGAATACAGCCAACATCCATGATGGACATCAGCGACGGCCTGTCATCAGAGCTGCTCCACATCTGCACCCAGTCAAAGTGCGGATGCCGAGTCTATGAAGACCGCATTCCTATCGACTACCAAACAGCAGTAATGGCAGAGGAAATGAACATGAACCTCACCACTTGCGCCCTCAATGGCGGCGAAGACTACGAACTGCTATTCACAGTCCCAATTGCCGATCACGAGAAAGTGGAACAGCTGGAAGGAGTAAAGCTCATTGGCCACATCACCAAGCCAGAACTTGGTTGCGCCCTCATCACTCGCGACGGAGCCGAATTTGAACTTAAGGCTCAAGGGTGGAACCCACTAAAATAAAACAAGTTTGCACACTCATTGCTCGCATCGACACCCTCGAATGCGAGCTTTTTTTGTTAAAAGATGTGAAAGTGTCATAAAATAACACCAAAATCCGATATGCTATCAGCGAAACCCTTTCTTATAAACTAAATTATTCGTAATTTTGTTCCAAATTATTATGTACCTATAAGACATAAACATTTTATAGATACTAACTTTAAATGACAAGCTATTGCAAGATTTCTAAGTTAAACACATACTTAGAATCCATTTCTATAACAGGAGCAGGAAAAGAAAACCTTCCATATGGCGTTGAACAAGGTGATGGAGCTACAAGCTTCTCCAACGAGCGCGACCTCTTCTCTGACGGCTCATTTTCCGGCAGTCTTTGGGGTGACGAGCAGTAGCACTCACTTCTGCACCTATACAGGACAACAAATTAGAAAATACATCAAACATTGCTAAAACTCAACGGGCAAGAGAAGCGCAACTTAAAAGGTATAACATGCGCTTCTCATGCCCTTTATAATCCGCTACTGTACGGGCGTACACTTGAGATAAATGAGAGAATAATGAGAGACTGACAAAAAAGTTTCATCTGCAATTGAGAAGAAAAATATCTGGTTTATGATTTTGATTTAGGATTTTTGTTCTGATTTCGAGCGAAGCGATCCACATAAAATCGTTCTGAAAAAGCGACGAACTGGAGCGTATTTTGGTTATGATGTTGTTTTAATATTTTTTCCTTTACGATAATCTGAAACTAAAATCTTGTATAAAATCCGTTTTCAAACAAATTGCAAAAGAATCTTGAAAATGTAAAGTACAAACATATAATACACCCACATATTCGTTCAACCGTAGTGATTTTTCACACAACAGCAATGTACGAACGGCAAGAAAGGCTCACGGAATATGCACACCCCCCCCAGCAGTGAGCATAATTAATCATTTTCGCACCCAATCGTGTTACAAAATTTACAGTCCCCTATCAATTATGAAACATTAAACGAGTAAAAAACGCCAAATAAACAAAAATTTCATGTTGCAACGAAAAAAGTTAGTTTCTTCTATTTTTATTTCAGTCCGTCTTATTATCTTTGTGATTGTTACACTAAAAAACAAAGTCAAAAATACACAAAAACTATTAAAAATCTTTTATACCACAACACAATGAAAGCTATTTTTAACATCATGATCGCATTATTTTTTGCTTCGCAAGTAGGAGCAAAAGACTTGCCATATTGCCATGATGAAAACTACCCTTTCATTGTCATCTCAAAAGATACACTCAGAAATATTCCATCGTTTGAAGATCAGGAATACTACAGCACATCAGCAAGCGTAATCTTCAAAGTGAACAGGACCGACATTCGTCAGGACGATCCTTTCCTCAAAATCTACCGCAACGAGATTCTGCCAAGAATCAATGGCGGTCATCTGCAGTTGCGTAAGGTGTTTGTGCGTGGTGCAGCCTCTCCTGAAGGTCCATACGAAAACAACCGCAGACTGGGACGAGAGCGTACACGAGCTTTACTGCGTGAGCTGCAGAGAGGACTTGAACACCAGTACATAAAGACTGAGACAGAGACAAGCAGCGTGACTGAAGACTATGGCTATCTCTGCATCTTGATGGACAAAGCACACGATGCTGACTATGACAAGGTGAAGCGCATATACGACGAATGCGAAGGCAATGAGCTTTGCTGCAAAAAGAAACTCATGGCTGCCGAGGGAGGCAAGCTTTGGAATAGACTGCTGAAGGATTATTTCCCGCAGCTTCGTGCTGCCAGAGTAGTGCTTTGGTTTAGCGAGCCTGATGCCGAGCATGCCCCAATGAAGGTTATGGAGATGGATGAGATAAAGCGCCTCGAGAAGAAGTCGAATGATTTCGGTATTGAAGAACTGAACATCGAGTGGACACCTGCTCCGCTCAAGCTGCCTCGCCGTCACCTCATCGCAGTGAGAACCAACCTCTTGCATGACTTGTTCTATATGCCACAGTTCGGCTGGGCTAATGCAACAAACATACAGCTTGAATACTACCCTCTCAATGGTCACTACACATATAATGTGGGTATGACTTGGGGCACTCACCGTCACTGGCACTGCCAGGAGTTCTTCCAGGTGCGCGACTTCCAACTCGAAGCAAGACGCTACTTCAAGGGAGGCGGCGACTTCACCGGGCTTTATGCCGGAGCATACGCTCAGGGGAACAAATATGGCATCGGACTCAGCACACAGAAGGGATGGCAAGGAGAAGGTGGCGGAGCTGGCCTGACAATCGGCTATGTTATGCCTATCAACCGCAAGGGATCCCTCCGACTCGAGTTCATGGCAGCAGCAGGATTCTACATGACTCTGTTCGACCCTTATGTGTATGGCAACCCAATCACAGGCACGGTTGATGGATATTACTACTACAATTACCTCGGTTCGGCATCAGAATTCAAGAAACGCAACCACACATTCAGCTGGTTCGGTCCTACAAACCTCGGTGTGCAAGTCACATACGACATAATCTACCGCCGCAGACCACATCATTTATAAGTAATAAATCGAAAAAACATAATCAGAAAGTGAAGTTACACATTAATATATACACACGCGCGAAGCACATCATCAGCCGCCTTTGCTTAGCACTGTCACTCACAGTGCTGATGGGCTCATGCATTGAGCCGCCGCTCAGGCTCCCTGCACAGGAAGTGCTTGTGGATTTGCCAATCGTGGTGACAGACATGCAAATTGTGTGGAATGTGGATGTGGAATGGCAAAAGCACTGGTACTACGGATGGGATGCTCAGGACATAGAGCTATGGGGAGAGCTTGCCTACCCTACACCATCCAATTTCGAGGTGCGCAGATACTACCTCGGCGAGAAGGAGATTGCAAAGAAGCACTCAAATGTTGATCCATTCACAATTTATGGCAACAGCTTCCGCCGCTACTACGAATTTGGCTACTACGACATGCTCATCTGGAGCAACATTGATAGTGAAGACGGCACTCAGGTGGTGCTTATCGACGAGAAGGACCTCGACGAGGTAAAGGCCTCAACTACAGTGTCGAGAGCAATGCTCGCTCCTGAGTCATCACGCGCAACGGCACTCTACAACCAGCCTGAGATTTTCTACTCGGCCTACCCTCGCGACATCTACATCTCTCGCAACAAAGAGGACTACGACTACTACAACGACGAGGAAGGAGTGTGGGTGAAGCACATCAACTGCACACTTGAGCCACTCGTGTACATCTACCTCGTGCAAGTGATTCTTCACAACAACGACGGACGCGTGGTGAGCGCCAACGACGGATGCGCAGTATCGGCTTTTGCTAACGGAACAAGCGTGAACACAGGTCACACATCCAACGAGCCTTGTATGGTGTACTTCAACACACGAATGAAGAAGAACATCAATGTGGATGGAGAAAAAGCCGACATACTTGGCGGAAAGCTAACCACATACGGACTCTGCGACATGGATGGCTACCAAGCAGGCTCACGAGCTGAATATCAGGGATCAAGAGGCGAGCTTCCAAACTTCCTCTATGTGGAGCTCAACATGAGCAACGGCGGCAC
>JAGHVC010000204.1 GCA_018064505.1 Candidatus Minthosoma caballi
ATCGTAGCCAATCCAGAGAAACTCCACCTGCGTTTCAGCCTCTGTTGCAGCAGTGTCATGAGCAGATTCGCGATCAAAGTAACCCAAATCTGAATCTTGATTGCATTGCTGCTTTCGCCGTAGAAGTATCTAAGCGGGAAATTCTGCTTTATCTGCTTGAAAAGCGACTCTATCTGCCATCTTCGCCTGTAAATGAGGACAATGGTCTCCAGTGGCATATCAAATAGCAATGGAGCAAAACAAGCGTCAGACGTTGATTCTACAAATGTGGCTGTAGAAGATTCTAAGCCAATGGTTGAACTTACTGATAATAGATTTCAAGAATTGATAGCAGCCATTGACCGCAGTACAGAGGATTATGAGAAATGGCTCACAAATGAGTATTGCAAAGCATGGAATGATGCATTGGAAATACCAAGCGGAGGATTGGGTGAGATTGGAAACGATGAGTTTCTTTATTATCTCGTATGCAATGTTGATCCATGTTCTTCACACACCGGCAAGATGCTATCTACAAACATCAAAGGTGACACCCTTATGTGAAATTCAACATCATACATACGGATCATCCTGAAGAGAACAATAAGATTCACAATTTCAAACTGGTATTGAAGGATGAAGAATGGGTGATTGCCGATTATGACAACACCATACAAACGATGCTTGATTACAGGAAAGAGGAATACAATTACCTGAAATCACCACAATACAGAAATGCTGCCGAAGAAATTCTTAACGATCTAGAGGCAGAAGAATTTTGGAAAGATGCTGTGCGTGAGGAACTTGAGGAAGTGGATGAGTTCCTTAAAAAGAATCCAAGATAATCATCTGTTTTCATAGCAGTCTTTCTATCAGAAAAATTTTTTTTGGATAAATTGTTGGTAATTTGATACCACAAGTGTGAATTAAGTTAGCATCCAAAAATAAAGAAGAAGAGCATTTGGATTCTCTTCTTCAGCGAAGCGTTCTTTTTCCTCTTCGGATGCTAATAACATCTAAAGATAAAGAAGAGGAAAGAAGACTTCCGAAGCTTTTATTAATGTGAACACCCACTAATTCTTCACTCCATTCCTGTATTCATTAGGAGTGACGCCAGCAATGCGCTTGAATACTCGTGTAAAATATGACACATCGTCAAATCCCAGTTCGAAAGCAATGTTCTTAATCGATGTATCTTTAGAATAAAGCATAAGCTGAGCCTTTTCAATTCGTTTAGTGTTCACATACTGCATCGGCGTGCAATTCATAGTCTGCTTGAAAAGGCGAATGAAATGATCGACAGACAAACATGCTTTGCTGGCAAGGTCTTCCACTACTATGTTGGAAGATAGATGCGTGCGAATATATCGAACGGAATCGTCAATGCGAGTGTCAATGGAAATATGCCTTGGCGTTGCATTGCAGAGAAAACGGGAAAGAATCATGTAAACAATGCCGCGCGTCTCAATCTTAAGACCGATTGGGCGGTTTTTATTCACGGTGATGTTGTGCAAAAGAGTGTGGTTGTCGTCATAAGTGTCAGGATTAGATTCTGCCAGCTTGAGCATTGGATTAAGCTCCGTCAGTCGTTTGAACAAAAAGCCATCATGCTCAAAAGCAGGAATTTCCAACGGATAGTCATAAGTATCCAACTCGCTTTGCTCCTCCACCTTTCCATCTTCATACACATGCACATAGTAGTGAACAAATGGCCCTATACATATATTTGTGTGAACTGTAAATGCAGGTATTAGGTATAGATTCCCAGGTCGCAAGCAGAGAGTTTTGCCATTCTTGAACAGCACAGATGCTTCTCCGCTGCACACATAATATATACGAATGAATGGGCTACACACATTCTGCCAGTTCCAGTCGGCATTGTGAATAGCTTTTCCCACATTGAGAACAATAGGACGCAAGTTGTCAATATTCATATCAGAATCTTATAACCTCAAAGTTTACAAAATACAAAGGTATGTCAATTCCGCCAAATACAAGAGTAAAAACAAGAAAAGTCGATAATGTGCTACAATTTTCCTATATTATCTTTTAGAAATAACGAAAAAATGCCGAATTTTGTACGGAAAATATAAAATAAGATAGTTTTCTCAAGCAAAGTGAGGCACTTTGAATAAGAAAACAAAAAACTATAACGGAAAATGAAGAACAGAACTATACTATTTGCTGCTTTTGTTTCTTGGCTAATCATGGCAAACAACAGACTCAACGCTCAGACATTGAAGGAAGGCGAGATGCCTGCTTTGCCACCATTTCCTGAAATACCAGAGAAAAAGCCTGTTGGTTCGGTGAAATTGGGCGACATAAACACCTTTGCCGAAGTGAAGCTCGGCATTCCTATCACCGATGGTCCTTTCAAGCCTACTTGGGAGTCGATAGAGGCAAATTACCCTGGCGATGCGGAGTGACTGAGAGAGGCGAAGTTTGGATTTTGGGTGCATTTCGGGCCACAAGCTGCTGGCGAAAGTGGTGACTGGTATGCTCGCAACCTGTACAAGGAGCAGGATAATCATGAGGCTAACCGCAACCATGTGAAGCGCTACGGTCATCCATCGGAGGTGGGCTACAAGGATGTGCTGAAGGATTGGAACCCTACGAAGCTGGATCCTGAGTATCTGACTAAGCTATACCAGAAGGCTGGCGCTCGTTTCCTGATGATTCAGGGCGTGCATCACGACAACTACGACCTCTGGAACTCAAAGTACCATCCTTGGAACTCGGTGAACATTGGTCCTAAGCGTGACTTGCTGCGTGAGTGGGCAGATGCTTGCAGAAAGTACGACATGCACTATGGAGTCACCTTCCATCACGAATACACATGGTGGTGGTGGCAGACGGCTTTCTGTGCTGACACCAAGGGCGAGAAGGCAGGTGTGCCTTACGATGGCAACCTCACGCTCGAGGATGGCAAGGGCAAATGGTGGGAAGGCTACGACCCTCGATTGCTCTACGGCATCGACCTCAGAGAGTATGAGTCGGTGGAGGATTGCGCTCACACTGGATGGTCGCCTCCTAAGGATGGCATCTACTGGCGCCACCTCGACTACTGCAAGTGGTATGCCACTCAGTGGGCTCTGCGCATGATGGATGTGGTGGCGAACTACGATCCTGACTTCATCTACACCGATGGCACAAAGCAAGGTCCATTCTGCGGAAATGGCACTGGCACTGGCTACAAGTGCAACGCCATGCAGACGGTGATGGCTGACTACTACAACCGTCAGTTGAAGAAGAAAGGCAAGGTGGATGCGTTCAGCATCATCAAGTTCCGCGACAC
>JAGHVC010000001.1 GCA_018064505.1 Candidatus Minthosoma caballi
GGAGTAGATAGCAGAAGATGGGAAGCAGATAGGCTCCTTTGGTAATTACTCCCCTCCATGAAAGGGAGGGGCAAGGGGGAGGGTCTGAGGGGCAAGGGGGAGGGTCTTCTTTTTATTTACTATCCTCACCCCCCTATACCCTTTCCACACAGGTATGCCTGAGAGGGTGAATGGGATGGAATTTGCTGAGGTGCTACTATTCACGGATGCATTGGCATCATTATCTGCAACATCAAGTTCTATTGACTCTATGTCAACAGGACGGGATGGGGAAACGACCACTGTGGGGAGGGGAAGGTCGGTGAAAGTCTCAATATCTGATGAGAAGAGGTCTTGGTCCCAATAGACACAGAGATTGTAGGTGCCTGAGGGGATGGAACGCCAAGTGGTGTGGAAACGGTAAGTGGCTGTCTCTTCAGGAGCAAGGGTGAGTCCTTGTTCTTGAAGGAGGACGAGGGAGGAATCTGCTTGATTCTCAAGGAGAATGTATATGCGTCCACAGAACTCGGAGTTGTGGTTCTTCACAGTGATGGAGTAGTCGGGATAGCCAGTGCTCTTTATCCAGTCAGGGAAGTCGATAGCCTCTAAGGTGAGGTAGGAAGCTCGCAGGGAATCTGCTGAGATGGTCTGCTTCTTGCCTGACTTTTGCAGGATGAGGTAGTTTGGCACTCCTATGGATGTGAGGGCTTCTTTCCACTCTTGGTTATCTCGGAACATTGGCACAAGCTTGTATGCTCCATCTGCCACATTGAGAAGGGGCACTTGGATGGTGTCGGTATAGACAGTGTCGTCAATCTCTTCGAGAAGGAAATCGTGGGTGTAAGTGTATGGAAATGAAACTATCTTGCCGTCTTTCTGAAGAGCTATGGCTACTGAGTCTGAGTGCAGATTCCATCCTACATTTCCCAAACGGTTGACAATGATGCTGTCAGCGCCAAGGGGCAGAATGGATGAGAATGAGAATAGGTGGTGCTCAAGGCCTGTTGCCTCGGGATGAGTGGATGGCATCACATTGGTGACCATCGACTGAAGAAGGTTGAAGCCTGATTCGGGACTGTTCTTGTCTTGCTCAGGAAGTATGTCAGGCGTGAGGTAAGGCAGATAGAAGTAGCCATCTCCCAACCCGTCGGGATTGCCAAAGGAGAAATGGAAGTAGTCGTTTTCGTCATATCCATCGCACACGAAGGCATGGCCAAGACGGTAGTTGTAGCCACTCATCAGCACAGGACGACGGTGTGCCAGCTCATGCTTGAGCATTGAAGTCCACTGCTCGATGGTGTAGAAGTCACGGTAGTGCATCTGCGTGCTCTTGTCATACCCAAAGTGCTTTTGGAGTGCTATAGGCTGACGAATGCTTGAAGCTCCACTTGCTTCGATGGTGTACTTCATGTTGACCGACACTCCACAGTCATACATGAGCTGTGCTACTGCATAGCCTTGAATGTCAGTGTATTTGGTATGCTCATACTCGTTTAGCATATTGTCCCAATCGTAGTAATGGCTGGAGAAATCACAAGTGAGAGTCTGTCCGCAACCAAGCGAATCGACATAGATGTGAGTGCCATAGCCATGCTCAGGGTATCGCCAGTAGTGAAGCACCTGTGCCATTGCCATTGCTACACATCCTGAGACACAATGGAGCGAGTCTATCTTTGGAGCAAGCCAGTTGTAGGGCTCATAGTACTGATGCCAAAGGTCGGTGAGCAAAGGTGCTACTGAGGCAGGGAACTCTTCCTTCGATGCTGCTATCTCTGCACGGAGCTTCTTTGGCTGAGCAAGAGGGGAAGCAATGGCTCTCCTTCGCTTGGAAGAGACCTCAAGATTGCTGATTATGGCAGCAAAGATGGGATTCTGCATTGACTGAGTGTAGTTGCCTTTGTCGGTGTAGCACACTACCCTTTCTTCGTCTCCATCGATGACTGACACTACAACTCCCCCATTGTCTGAGACATTGAATACGGAGAGGGACTCTGTTTGTCTGGCAGGTGCGAGCCTTTTGCCTGCATAGGGCTGGCTGTATACACACGCACATGCAAACATTATTAATATATAGAGCGTTAAACAGTGCTTCATCGATGCTTTTTTGTGTTATTAAGTGTTATTTTTGTACAAAGATAGTGAAAAACAGAAGATTTTCTAATGAGAATAGCATTATTTGAACTATCTTTGCTGAAAATTAACATTTAACATTATAAATAATTACTACTATGTCAATAGGACTTATTATCACACTTGTTGTTGCCGTGCTCATTGCCTTTTGGGCAATAGGAAGCTACAACAGCCTTGTTCAGCTTCGCAACAACCGTGAAAATGCTTTCTCCAACATTGATGTGCAGCTCACTCAGCGTGCTGACCTTATTCCTCAGCTTGTTGCCACAGTGAAGGGCTATGCTAACCACGAGAAAGAGACTTTCCAGCAAGTGACAGCTGCTCGTTCGGCAGCAGTGAATGCTTCCACCATCGAGGAAAAGATTAAGGCTGACCAAATGCTCAGCAGTGCTTTGGCAGGACTTAGAGTCACTGTAGAGGCTTATCCTGAGCTTAAGGCAGACAAGAACTTCCTCCAGCTTCAGGGCGAGATCAGCGACATTGAAAACAAGCTTGCTGCTGTTCGCCGTTTCTTCAACTCAGCCACTCGTGAGTTCAACAATGCTGTTGAGACTTTCCCTGGCGTGCTGATTGCTAAGATATTTGGCTTCCATAGAGAGCCAATGTACGAAGTGTCTGAAGCTGATAGAGCTACTATCACAAAGGCTCCAGAGATTAAGTTCTAAGTGATAACATTGGACAAACAGCTTTTGTCGCTATAGAATGAGATATGTAGGCATACAAACCCAGATTAATAAGAACAACAGGAACAGCATTTTGCTCCTGATGTCTTTACCTATAAAAATACTCGGCATGCTGTGGCTGTACTGCTGCATCTACGGAGTGGATAGCGTCTATGACATCTATACAGACTCGGAGGTTTACTCCTTCAAT
>JAGHVC010000207.1 GCA_018064505.1 Candidatus Minthosoma caballi
ATATTTTTTTTGTCATGTAACTTTAGGCTATCAGAGCCTATTTTGTCTCATTATTTTGTATTTTAATATGTGAAAAATGTGCTATATTTGCATCAAAATAACAATAACAATAAAAATAATTACTAGCTAAAATTATGAGAAAAACCTTAATTGCAGCAATCTTGTGCGCTCTCTCACTCAATGTGGTGAATGCTCAGGATAGACTCTACAACGACGAATTTCCATTAGGAGATGTGACTTTACTCGACGGTCCGCTCAAGCATGCGCGTGACCTCAACATCGAAACTCTGCTTCAGTATGACTGCGATCGTCTGCTTGCACCGTATCGCAAGGAAGCAGGATTGCAGCCAAAAGCTCCTTCATATCCAAACTGGGATGGTCTTGATGGTCATGTGGGTGGTCACTACATCACAGCCATGGCAATAAATGCAGCCACAGGCAATGAAGAGTGCCGCAAGCGCATGGAGTACATGGTTGATGAGATTGCAGAATGTGCGGCTGCTAACAATGCCAACAACCCTGAGTGGGGCAAGGGCTACATGGGCGGCGTGCCAAACAGCGCTAAGATGTGGTCGGAATTTAAGAAAGGCAACCTTGGCTCATACAATGGTACATGGGCTCCATTCTACAACATACATAAGATGTACGCGGGCTTGCGCGACGCATGGGTTTATTGCGGCAATGAAAAGGCAAAGTCACTCTTCCTTCAGTTTTGCGATTGGGCAATCGACCTCACAGCAGGCCTCACCGATCAGCAGATGGAGAGCATGCTCAACAACGAGCATGGCGGCATGAATGAGATGCTTGCCGATGCTTATGCCATTTCCCACGAACAGAAATACCTCGATTGTGCCAAGCGTTTCTCACACAAGCGCCTTCTCAATCCAATGTCTCAGCGTCAGGATTGCCTCGACAATATGCATGCCAACACTCAGGTGCCAAAAGTGATTGGATTTGAGCGTATAGCTGAACTTTCGAACAGTGAGTCATACCACACTGCCAGTGCTTACTTCTGGGATATAGTCACAGGCGAGCGCTCGCTTGCATTCGGTGGCAATAGCCGTCGCGAACACTTCCCAAGCAAGGAAGCATGTGCAGATTTCATTCGTGACATTGATGGCCCAGAGACATGCAACACCAACAACATGCTCAAGCTCACAGAAGATCTTCATCGCCGCAATCCTGAGGCTCGATATGCTGACTTTTACGAGCTTGCCACATTCAACCACATTCTCTCTTCTCAGCATCCTGAGCATGGTGGCTATGTGTATTTCACATCAGCTCGTCCACGCCACTATCGCAACTACTCTGTGCCAAATCAGGCAATGTGGTGCTGCGTCGGCACAGGCATGGAGAATCATGGCAAGTATGGCCAGTTCATCTACACTCACATAGAAGACGCAGTTTATGTAAACCTCTTTGTAGCATCAGAGCTTAACTGGAAGGAAAAAGGAGTTACCCTTCGTCAAGAGACAGGTTTCCCATACGCAGAGAACAGCCGCATCACCGTGGCTAAGGGTAAGGGACAATTCAAGCTTATGGTTCGCTACCCAGGATGGGTGACTCCAGGCGACTTCAAAGTCAAGGTAAATGGTGCAGAAGTTCCATTGCTCAGTGGCCCTTCATCTTATGTGTGCATTGACCGCAAGTGGAAGCAAGGAGACGAAGTGTCGGTAGAGTTCCCAATGCACAACTCACTCCGCTATCTGCCAAATCTGCCTCAGTATGTGGCACTTATGCATGGTCCAATACTTCTTGCCATGAAGACAGGTACAGAGGATCTTCGTTCGCTCCTTGCCGACGACAGCCGTTTTGGCCAGTATGCAGGAGGAAAGAAGCTTCCTATCGACCAGGCTCCAATCCTCATTGCTGAAGACATCAACGACATAGCTTCGCAGATTAAGCCAATAGAAGGCAAGCCGCTTCATTTCACGCTCAATGCCAAGATGGAGAATGCCATTCAGGGCGAGTTGCAGCCATTCTTCGAGGTACACGATTCACGCTACATGATGTATTGGCTTGCTCTGTCGCAGGCAAACTACAAGACCTACCTTGACAACCTTGCCAAGCAAGAGCAAGAGCGCCAAGCTCTTGATGCACGCACCATCGACAAAGTGCAGCCAGGTGAGCAGCAGCCAGAGACAGATCACAAGATGGAAACAGACGAATCCTTCACCGGCAACACCGAGAATGTGTTCTATCGTGATGCTCGCAGCGGCCACTATTTCAGCTACTTGATGCAGACAGGCGGCAAGACAGATCTCAGCATCCGTCTCAAGTACTGGGGAGTAGGCGAGTGGAAGAGCCATGAGTTCGACATCCTTGTTGACGATGTTCTTGTCACATCCGTAAACAATACAGGCAAGTATCGCATCTCCGAGTTCAAGTACGAGACTTATCAGATTCCAGCCGAGCTCCTTGCCGGAAAGAAGCAAGTGCGCATCAAGTTTGTTGCAGCTCAGGGGCGTCAGATAGGCGAAATCTACGAAGTCCGTCTCGTTACACCATAACTTCTGAGTGTAATATACTGACAGAACAGAATACGAAAATAAAAGAGTGAGGAATCAAGGCGCATACCCGAGATTCCTCACTCTTTGTTCTTATCTTAATTCTTTATACACTCTCACATAGTCAATCTCATACTTCATCGGGAAAGCATCCTTCATTGGCTCGCCGCCATTAATGCCCCCAAGAGCCAGGTTGAGCAAGATGTATTGTGGAGCATGAAAAGGATTGGCATAATCACCAATCTTGCCATTCATGGTTTTAGTCAGATCAATGCTGTTGAGCAGTTCGCCATCGAGATAGATTGATAGGTTGTTCTCATCCCAATCCATTGTCCACACATGGAACTTCTCATTCCAGTAGGCATCTTTCTCCACAAAGTGAGAG
>JAGHVC010000127.1 GCA_018064505.1 Candidatus Minthosoma caballi
CAATTAATTTATAGAATAATACAACATATTGTAAGTTATGGAATCAATTATCAATAGAAGAACAATAAGGAAATACAAAAAAGATGAAGTACAGAAAGAGCTCATCGACTCATTACTTTTCCAGGCTTCAAGAGCTGCAACAATGGGAAACATGCAGCTCTACAGCGTAGTTGTCACTCGCAGTGAAGAGATAAAAGAGAAGCTTTCACCACTGCATTTCAACCAGCCAATGGTGAAAGAGGCTCCTGTTGTCCTCACTTTCTGTGCAGACTTCAACAGATTCACAAAATGGTGTGAGCTTCGTAATGCTGATGCAGGATACGACAACTTCTTGTCATTCATTAATGCAGCAAGCGACACTTTGCTCTACACTCAGAATTTCTGCACATTGGCAGAGGAAAAAGGACTCGGAACATGTTACCTCGGCACTACAGTGTACAATCCAATGGGAATAGTAGAAGTGCTTAATCTGCCAAAACTTGTTTTCCCAATTGCAACAATCACAGTAGGCTGGCCAGACGAAAACCCAGAACAGCAAGATCGCCTGCCTCACCTTGCATACATTCATGAGGACACATATCAAGATTACTCAGGCGACCAAATAGATATCATATATTTCTGCAAAGAAATGCTTGAAGAGAATCAGAAATTTGTTGAGATCAACAAAAAAGAGAATCTCGCTCAAGTATTTACTGATTGCAGATACACAAGAGAGGCAAACGAATCAATGTCTATTGGCTTGCTTGATGCTTTGAAAAAACAAGGTTTCCTGAAATAACTGAACAAACAAAAACAATAAAATAGTAAAGGAGAGGCCCAGTCATCGAGGTCTCTCCTTTTTTCGACAAATAAGGTACAATTATTATTCATTCGAAATTGTATCCATAAATCATCTATATGCGTGAAAGCAACTTATATGCTTGTTTGAGAACATTATGGCCTCACCATTCCTAAAGAAACAGGCATTCCGTCGGGGCTGTCAAACACACCTATTGCATACTGCTTTCCATTCTGTTCCCAGAATGATGTGATAGTCATAGAACCAACTCCGCTTGCAATAAGTTTTCCTGACTTCCATTTTGCAGAGAACTCATCTGGCTCTTCACTTTCTTCAGAAACAGTGGTGTTGTCATTGAGGAAATGTATGGAATGATGCTTGAGTGACAGTTTTGCATTCTCATTAGTTCCATCAATTGTAATGGTTGCAAATGTATAAGCTTTAACACCATATTTGTTAGTAGGATCTTGGTAAAGCAGGGCCTTCCAAGAACCAGAAATCTCAGAGATGTCAGAAAGAGTCTTTGCACTGTTAGGCTTTCCGCTTTTCATAGCACCATTGATGTACCAACTCTTAAAATCTGTCTCAGTAGGAGTAGCATTTGTGCTTAGCGGTGAATCTATTGAAGTTTCAACAGCATCCTCTTCTGCAAAATTCTCTGTGGAAGTTCCCATTTCTGCAGTATCAGCACTGATGAGCGGGCTTTCATCATTGTCAACAGAAACAGGTTCCTCATATGAAGAGCCTTCTGGTTCTGTATCTCTGAATCCAAAATACCAAATTGCTGTGCCTATGCCACCTAACAATATGAGAACTACAGGAGATAACAATGCAAGCAAGATTAAAGTTTTCTTCTTTGAAGCATTTGAAGAAGGTGACTTTGTTGAGGTTTCCTGTTTTGCTGCAGGCTCAGGAGCAGAAGATGGCTCAGGAGCTGCGGGAGGCACAGGTGTTGGTGGAGTTGAGATGACCGGTGTCTCTGGTACTGAAGGAGGTACGGGAGTAGCAGGAGGCACTGGGGGGGGAGGAGTTGAGATTGCCGGAGCCTCGGGTGCTGAAGGTTGTACTGGAGCTGGTGGAGGCACAGGATTAGGTGGCACTGGTATAGCCGGAGCCTTTGGAACAGGCGGAATTTCAACAGATGGAGATACCTTTTGAGTTGGAGGTATTGGAGGAGGTGGCGGCATGACAGGTGTATTGCCTACTGCCTGTGGAGCCACTTCTGCCTGGGGAGTTTCTACAACAACAGGCTTTCCACAATTCTTGCAGAACATAGCACCTTCACTAATTTCGGTGCCGCAATATTTACAGAATGGCATATTTATACTCTATTAATATTGAATAACAAGAACATCTGTCAAGCTCCAGAACTTTTCAGGATTGTTGATAATGAGAGTGCTGGTGCCATCATCATTCTTCTGGATTGAATAACTGCCTGATGCAACCTGAGTAAGAATCTTTGCAGATTTTTCTGGAATCTGTATAGTCTTTGTCTTGTAGATGTCAATTTTCTTAAAGCTATTGAGATTAACATCGCTAAGGTCAAGCTTAGCTTTCTTAAGCAAATTGCCTCCATCCAAGATGTTGAGTTTCTTCAGTTCCTTCTTTGAAGCAACAATATAGTAGCCAGTGCTTAGCTTTTCTGTTGCATCATCAAGCTCTAACTGCTGACGCTGGTTGGTCACAGTGAGATGAGCAACATCGCGATTGAGGTTGAAGACACGCTCCTGGAGTTGGTTGATGCTAATGCGGTTATTTGCAACTTCTTCCTTCAAAAGCTTAATTTCAGCATCCTTTGCATCAATCTGAGCTTTCATCTTTGCAATCATTGCATTCATCTTCTTGCTTGCAGCATCCTGATTGTCCTTGATCTGCTTTTCAAGTTCTTCGATGCGGTTACGCTGATTCTGGAGCATCTTGTTGTATGTTTCAAGATTCTCCTCCATCTTTTCACGATTGCCGAGCGTACCTTCCTTGTCTGCACCAATTATGAAACTTCCGTCAGCCATGATGACGCTGTCCATAGAAGTGTTCATAAGGTCAATGAATGAATTGGCATTATTGAGCTGACTCTCTTGCATTGAAAGGACTGTATTGAGAGAGTCAATCCTATCCTGCAATTCTTCTGTTTTGTTGCCACATGATGTGACCATTATTGCTGCAACGAAGGCAGCTGAAACGAATGATAAATTCTTCATAATTATACATTTTTGTTATTGTTCTATTTAATCATTTCTTGTCAAGGTTGAAGTAGCACCTGAATTTATTTCCGTCATGGTGATTTTGTCATTGCTGAGCTTTGTCACCACATAAACTTCTCCTGTGCCGTATTTCACATTGAAGCCATCGAAGGTATAAGTACCAGAAGTGTCGTATGCAGGAACCGTGACACCTTCAGCAATATGCATGGCAGCAGAGTGTCCGCTCCACTTGCCATTAGGCCTGAATGTGACCGTGATTTCAGGAATGAATCCTTCAGGAATAGGGTACTGGCTGTATTGATGTCCAGCAGATGTCACTTTCACTTTCCATCTTCCCAGCAAGAAGTTATTATCCATGCCGCTCACTTTCTCGCGTTCTTTCTGGTCGGCATCCTTCACCACAGGAGCGCCAAAATCATCATCGTCATCATCTGCGCTGCTGGATGTACTGCTGCCGCCTATATACTCGTTAATTTTGTCTTGCACAAAATTGGTGAACTTATCACCCAGCTTATCCATCCAGCTTTTTTCTTCAGTTTTTTCTTCAGCTTTTTCTTCTTCATCATCATCGTCAAACCATTTCTTCACAGCCTCTTTTATTTTCTTATACCATGAATTTTCGGCTTCTTTTCTCTTCCTTTCCGCTTCTTCCTCCTTTTTCATCCACTTTTCATAATCTGCACGCTTCTTTTCTGCCTCTTTAGCTTTTTCTTCCTCAATCTTCTTTTGCTCAGCTTTCTTCTTTCTCAGGAAATCCTCAGCTTTTTTGATGTCGGAATCAAGCACCTGTTTGTCAAGAGACATTTGATCTATGTTGCGTTCAATCTTTTCAGTATTGCCAGTGGCATCATTCCATATTTGCTTCAACTCATCGTCTTTGTCTTCATCCAGCTTTTTTATTTCCTCAGCTAATCTTTCTTGCAATCTCTGGGAATGGTCTTTGGCAACATCAATTGCACTCCATTTATCGAGTTCATCTGTTTTGAAAGTTTGTACTACTGTTTCGCCTTCATTAGGCTGTTTCAGCAAAAATGATTCCTTGTCTCCCTTTGCATCGTAGAGAGTGGCAATGAAATCGCCCTTATTGTCTCCATATAATTCTATGACAAACTCACCTTTCTCATTCTTCGTGTCGCATGTAATCAGCTCTCCTGTTTTCCAATTGTACAATACAGCCATCACAGCAGGCGACTCCGTGTCTTCGTCTTTAAAGACAAATGTGGAAGGTATCATCTTTTCCATCCAGTCAATCTGCGGCTTGTCAGTTTCACCCACAATCCACTCTTTGGCAATATCTTTACCAACTTTCATGATTTCGATCAGTTCGCTGCCGCCTACAACATCCAATGGAACTTTGAAAAATTTGCCCACCTGGACGGCGCCGCCCTTTTCAGCTAAATAATCATACATTCTGGCGCGAATAGCATCATTGCGATCATTCTCTGCTTCTGTTCTTGGAAAGATGAAAGTCCTGCCTACAGGGTCAAACACCACCTTGCCCTCCTTGAGATTCTTGTACACCTCCTTTGCATAGGCTTCTTCAGCATCTGCAGCCTTTACGCCATCTGCAGCATAGTCAAAGCCAGTAGAGAGAGCCCCTCCAACAGGAGGAGCAATCACTTTCAGCCATGCCAGATTCAAATCTTTTGACAGATCTCTACCTGCTTTGAGATATTCTTTTGCTACCTTCATAAACTCATTCCTGCTGTCCACGCCCAGTTCTTCAGCTCTCGCTTGGAATCTCTGGGTTGCTTCAGTCTGACTACCGTATATGAATGAAGAATAGATGTCGAATGCATATTTGTCATATTTGCCATCAGAGAAATTCTGCCACCACTGCTCATGATTCGTTTCGCCAAACTTCTCGTCTTTAGGAAGGGATTCAAAAAGGCTTTTCAAATCCCTTCCTGACAATTCCTTGGCAATCGTCACTGTCTGCCTGCGGCTGTTGCGACAGACTCTTTTTCCTGTCGTACTCATGTTATATACAGACTCTGACGCCATTGGAAGAATCGCTGCTGGCGAGGCGTATGCAGGAGTGGCAATCAAATTAAATGGGTTGAAACCATTGCTTGAGGCATTGGCAAAAAGTGTGGAATTTTCACCACATTTTTTCAAGCTTGCTTCACCATTCTCATCTACGACAAGGCTTGAGGTGAACACCTGATGTTCCATGAGGCGATTGCATGATCTCTCCATGGCTTCACTCTCAACTTCTGTTTGGTGTATGATGCTTGCCAGCATAGTCCAGTAGTATTTCTTGTTTTCATTGAAATACTCATCAGTGTTGTCACCTATCTCTTCATTAAATCCGTTAGTAGCAAAATCCAGGCACAACAGTTCCATATCGCTGTTGAGGTCGGCAGCACGCTCCATCACCTTGAGGTCGTACTTATACTGATCGGACATCATGTAACCTGCATATTCCACAATCTCATCTTCATTGCTGCTCTTTGTCAGCATGATAATGATCACAGCAATGATTGCCACAACTGCCACAGCAGCCACAGCAATAACAGCCACAAGACCTTTCTTCTTTTTTACAGGCTGAGGCGTTGCGGATTGAGCTGACGGAGGAGGTGGAGGAGGGGTTGACGGAGTTGAAGTAACTTTCAGAGTAGAAGGTGGTGGAGGAGGAACTGTACGAACAACCTTCGTGCCGCATTTTGTGCAGAACAAAGCATCTTTATCCAATTGTGCACCACATTTTTCGCAATAAGGCATGATGAGAAAATGTTTTTGTGTAAATATATGTGCAAATATAATCGTTCTTTTGCAATAAACACTCAATTTATTGTTATTTTTTTCTTTAACATACTTAAAAAGTCGGCAAAAACAAGTACCTTTGGCATACAAAAAACATTTAAAGCACTTCTATGGACAAGACTAAGACAAACAAGGAATATCATGAGAGAGTCGTTTTATGCCCTGACGGAACCTACCGATGGCGATACGAGCGAAGCATTTACACACATCCAGACGAGTTGCCTGCCGTGCTCAAGGCTTTTGGGGCGATTGCCCTGGTTATGTACATCATACTGACTTTCATAACAGCAAGTGACGGATTCGACGAATGGTGGAGCCTCACATGGCATTTCCTTCTTGCGCTGCCCATCATAGCCCTTGTCGCCACAATAGGCTACTACATCGTGGCATGGCTGAAGGGAGGAAAATACAAGGCTGTTTTCGACATGGACGAGAATATGATTGTTCATCGTCAGGTTGATTGGAAGATAAAGAAAAAAGATGTTGTTGGAACCGCGCTCATCCTTGCAGCAGCTGCTGGCGGAGGTCATCTCAGAGAACCTGCTTACGGCATAAGAGCTGAATCAAGAAAAGTCACAAAGACACTATACAAGGATGTTGTGAAGATTCAGAGCAAGCGTTCAAGCAATACCATTTATCTATATGAGCGAGTGGGGAAGTACGATGTCCTTGTCAAAGACGAAGACTTCGACATCGTCCTCAATTTCCTTTTGTCGCATTGCCCTAATGCACAGGTCATATCTAGCCCTAACCCCTAAAGGAGGCACTTAGAATGATTCGTTAATAACAAGTTTGTTATATAGAAGCAAAGGAGAGGACTCATCACCGAGCTCTCTCCTTTTTCATCATATAAGGTAAAATTATTTTTGGTTGGGTTAGTTCTATTTATTTATCTAAAAGCAATTTGAGCTTACTTTGTTCTGATCAGCTCGCGAATCGCATCAATGTCTTGGCGAGCCTTAGCATCCATCTCCATCATGTCTTTCACTGTATTTATTGCGTGAACTACAGTAGCATGATTTCTGTTTCCGATCTGAAGACCAATCTGCGTGTTGTTACAGTCAGTGAACTCACATGAAAGGAACATAGCAACCTGTCGAGCATAAGCAACATCTTGCTTTCTGCAACGAGAGTCGATGGTTGAAGGCTTAATCTTAAAATACTCACACACTGACTGCTTCACATTGTCGATAGTGATAGGGTGCTCATTCACTTCTACAAATCGTGGAAGAATCTTCTGAACAAGATTCATGTTGATTTCACAGTTGTAGCAGATAGAGTGTGCCATCAAAGAATTGATTATGCCTTCAAGGTCACGAACGCTTTCATCAACATGCTCAGAAATGAACTTCAAGATTGACTCAGGAATCTGCAAGCCATCCTTATTTACCAATGCTTTGAGAATGTTCTTGCGAAGAGTCTGAGTTGGCTTTGTTATTTCAGCTTGCAATCCCCACTTGAATCGGGTGAGGAGTCGCTCTTCCAATCCCTGAATTGCGATAGGAGGGCGGTCGCAAGTGAGAATAATCTGCTTGCCGTTAATCTGGAGGTGATTGAAGATATGGAAGAAAGTGTTCTGTGTCTGTATCTTTCCAGATAATTCCTGAATATCGTCAATGATAAGTGTATCAATTGTCTGATAGAAGCGAATGAAGTCATTCACCTTGTTCTGACGGACAGCATCTGTGTACTGCACAGTGAAGAGGTGTGCAGAAATGTAAAGAACGCGCATCTGAGGATGAAGTTCTTTGACACGAAGACCAATAGCGTTTACCAAGTGGGTCTTGCCTACACCAGAAGGTCCGAACACAAAGAATGGGTTGAATGTCTTTGCTGGCTTTTGAGCAATAGCTTCGCCAACACTTCTTGCAAGTCTGTTGCTGTCACCTTCAATGAAGTTGCCGAAATTGTATGAAGGTCGAAGCTGTGAGTCAAGATCCTGCACTTGAGGAGCTGTCAAGTCATCTGGCGACTTACGAGCATCTCTATTGTTGGTAGAAGAAACTGCTTCAATATTAATGTCAGAGCTCTTCTCGTGAACAGATGCATTTGTCTCTTTAGCAACAGTTATGTCATAGTACAAATCATCAATCTTACCGAAAACCCGTGTGAAGGTAGAGCGCATAAGATTCATGAAATGCTTCTCTATAAAGTCACGAATAAATTCACTTGGCATGCTCAAAACCAAAATGCGATCCTCGAAGCTCTTTGGCTCCACGAATGCAAATGTGGCTTCAAACTGCTGAGGCGAAATGTTGTCCTTGATTATCTCAAGGCATTTTGCCCAATGCTGCTGTAAACTTATTTGATCCATTTATAGGTTAATTTCTTTACTCTTTCTATGCTTTTCCTATTAATAAGGTTTTGGCACGATTTTGATTTTACGAGTGCAAAGTTCTATATTTTTTTTGATATTACCAAATCTGATAATTTTCGTGTTTGTCGTTGATAACAAAAAACTCTTTCATTTCAGCAGATTAGGTATTTCAAGAAGATTTAGGTCTTGATTTCTATTATTTATTTTGTAGTGACTGAAATTTAGCTTGTTAGAGGATTGTTCTACATGTGAAACAAATCGGCTTTAACAATTTCTATCATCACTTAATTTATTGTTTTTGACACCTTTTGAACATCTGCTTTTAGTAGTCGAAAGAAGAAGAGCATTGTTTGAACAAAATCCAAATAACGCCCTTCTTTTATGTTTTTTCAGAGCATCTCAAAACTGTTCATTTTATTTGTCTTTTTTGCCAAAGAGCGAGAAGTGAACATAGCGTTTTGGGTGCAATCTGAAGTCTTCGAGAAGCAAAGAAGAGTTCTGCATTGTTGAGTCGAGATGAAGCATTATAGAGTTGTCATTCATCAGGAATCCAAGAGAATTATCCTTGCTGCTCATGGCTGTGTTTATCTTAAATGTCATCTGCTGAACATTGTCAAGAGTTGTGTTAGCTTTGCTTGCCATGCCTGTGAGATCAATCTTGTTGAGGTTTGATGTTGTTGTCTCAAGGTTTGTGCAGATGTTGTTTGTCTTAGCCATAAGCTGTGGCACATCCTTTCCAAGCAATGCATTGATGCTCTTGGTTGTTGTGCGGAGGTCTTCGCTCAC
>JAGHVC010000101.1 GCA_018064505.1 Candidatus Minthosoma caballi
GTATTAATACTGATTATCTTATGTGTTAATATCCGCAGTTTGCAATAGCCATGATGTCGGCAAAAACACCAGCAGCAGTCACGCCTGCACCAGCGCCATAGCCTTGTATTACCATTGGGTGTGGCTTGTATCTCTCTGTGTGCAGAAGGATAATGTTGTTCGAACCCTCAAGGTTATAGGCAGGATGAGCAGCATCCACTCTCTCCAGACTTACGCTTGCTTTGCCATTGTCGAGCTTTGCAACGAAGCGTAGGTGCTGATTCTTTGCCTCTGTCTCTTGACGGAGAGCTTCAAACTGAGCATCAAGCTCTGGGAGACGATTCCAGAAATCGTCAAGCGTGCCCTCGAAGTAGTTGTTAGGAACAAAAAGATTCTTCTCAACATCATCCTGGCTAATCATGTAGCCAGATTCACGAGCAAGGATGACAAGCTTGCGAATCACATCAAGTCCAGCCAAGTCTATGCGTGGGTCAGGCTCGGAGAAACGAGCTTCTTTTGCCATGAGAACAGCCTTTGAGAATGGGATGTCTGCGCTGATTGTGTTGAAGATGAAGTTGAGAGTGCCGGAAAGCACAGCTTCAAGCTTGACAATCTTATCTCCTGTAGAGCAGAGAGCATTGATTGTGTTGATGATAGGAAGGCCTGCACCAACATTTGTCTCGAAGTGATACTTAGCGCCTCTGAGCCTTGCAGTTTCCTTCAGTTTCTTATAGTTTTCCAAGTCGCCAGAAGCTGCAACCTTGTTGGCACATACAATTGAAATGCCTTTGTCCAAGAAATCATAGTACAAAGCAGCAACCTCATAGCTTGCAGTGCAATCCACAAACACCATATTCTTGAGTTGCATTTTCAGCACTTCGTCGTGTATAAGCTCGATGCTTGACTTTGGTGCGTTCTTGAAAGCATCTCTGAATTTGTTCATAGAGAAGCTTCCGTCTGCTTCATTGAAATTGGCAAAGTCAATGCCGCTTTCGTTCATCATCAAGTTGAAAATATCAACAACACCCACTACTTGAATGCTCAGCCCCTGCTGCTCTCTCAGCATCTTCTGCTGCTGAGCAATCTGCTCAAGGAGAGTGCCTCCCACGGTGCCTGTGCCACATAGCACGATGTTCAAAATATCTTGTTTCATTGTCGTATGCTTACTATTTGTTAGAAAATTTGTGCAAAGATAAGCAAAATGTCCTTAATATCCAAACAATTCGTGTTGCAAGTTGTACAAGCTCCGTTGCATACGAGAAAACACCCTGTCTAATCGGCTCTTTTACCTCGGCAGGATATGCGTTGTTAGCTGTGTTTTTCAGATTCCCCCATAAAACAGCTTAGCAAAACAAATATTAATGTTGTTTCGATTATATCAAGTATTAATGTTGTTTTGATTATATTTGATGACTTTTCACTCCAAGACATACAACTTCAAGGTCACGCATGTCGCTGCCATCAATAGTGAGGCGGATGAGGGTGCGCTCAGGATGCCAGCCTTGCATTCCTGCAGCTCCTGGGTTGATGTGGAGAAGCCCAAGATCGCGGTCGGGCATAACTTTGAGAATATGAGAATGCCCAGAAATAAATAGCTTAGGAGGATTAGCATAAATCTTCGCAGCGATGGAACGATCGTAATGTCCAGGGTAGCCGCCTATGTGTTTCATCAGCACCTCAACCTCCTCGCATTTCCATCGAAGAACTTCGGGAAACATAAGCCTAAGGTCGCCGCCGTCGCAGTTCCCGCACACAGCTCGAACAGGGCGAAAGGCTTGTAGACGCTCTATGAGTTCGGTGCTGCATATATCACCAGCATGCCAGATTTCGTCGCATTCTTCAAAGTATTTCAAGTAGCGATCATCCCAGAAAGAATGGGTGTCGCTTATTATGCCTATTCTCTTCATGTTATTGATTATTACGATGATTCTTGATCAATCTCATCAGTTCGCCAATGATGAGTACTGGGCTTGTGGCAACGATGATGATGCACCAATCGATAAATTTCAAAGGCTCAACATTGAACATTTCACCGCCACAAGTGACGATAAATATCTGCCCTAAGAAGATGAGCAGTGAGATACCTATGAAGCCCTTGCATCCTTTAAGATTTAATGCGGAATGTCCAGTCATGAATGCTCTTGCGTTGAACATGTTCCAGAATTGGAGCATTACAAAGATGGTGAAGAATAGGCTTATCTCATACCCATGAATTGCACGGGATGCATTAGTATCAAACGCAGCGCTCCAGATAGAAGGATTTGCCAGGTCTGTGAGGTCGTTTACTTGAGAAGTCTCAAGCAACAGCATCAATACAATCAGGATAATAGACATGATGCCTCCTGTGCCAAGAATGTGTTTCCACATGCTTTTGCTGATAATGAAGGCCTTGCGCGAACGCGGAACATCTTGCATCACAGCCCTTGATGGAGGCAGCGAAGCCAGTGCCATTGCGGCGAAGGTGTCCATGATGAGGTTTACCCACAGCATCTGAGTGACGGTGAGAGGTGACTCCGTGCTGAGGAATGAGCCTATCAGTACGATAAGGCATGCTGCTACATTCACTGTCATTTGGAACATGATGAAGCGCTGAATGTTCTGATACAGAGAGCGTCCCCACATCACCGCGCGAGAAATGCTTGAGAATGAATTGTCAATAATGGTAATGTCGCTTGCCTCCTTTGCTACAGAGGTGCCATCTCCCATCGAAAGTCCTACATGAGCAGCGTTAAGGGCAGGAGCATCGTTTGTTCCATCACCTGTTACGGCCACTACATGGTGCTTCTTCTGAAGAGTCTCTACAAGGAGTTTCTTGTCCAATGGGCGAGCTCTTGAGATGATTTTAATGCTATTGATGCGACTCAGCATTTCCTTTTCAGGCAAAGCAGCAAACTCAGGGCCTGTAATGATTTGGTCATCGGTGCAGGAGTCGTCCCAAATGCCAATCTGACGACCTATTTCTTTTGCTGTGCCAGGAGTGTCGCCTGTGACAATCTTCACATCGATGCCTGCATTGAGGCAATCTGTCACTGCGTCTGGCACATCTATGCGAACGGGGTCAGAAATGGCAGCAACGGTAAGGAAGGTAAGCTCTTTCAGCCAAGTTTTGTCCTTATGGATAGAGAAATTCTTGAGCTCGTTAAGGTCGGCATTAACAGTCTCATCAATAAAGCTGTAAGCAAACCCAAGGGTGCGCATGGCTTGTTCTTGATATTTCTTCAAAGCAGCATGTATCTCTTCCTTTGAAGTGCCTTCGGTTCTCGAACACATAGCAAGCACAATCTCTGGCGCTCCTTTCACATACAGGATTTGCTTGCCTGGCTTAACAGCAGAATTAACCACCACGGCAGAGAATTTTCGGTCAGTGTGGAAAGGAAGTTCATTTATGACCTCAGCATTCTGGCGAAGGGTAGAGTAGTCAATTCCTTGCGAACGCATCCATAGCAACAAAGCTCCTTCTGTTGGATTTCCCACAACACCTACTTGTTCAGTAGAAGTGTCGAGCATAGCCGTAGAATTAGTGGCTATACCCTCATAGATGAGTTCGCTGTGTCCAGTCATTTCTTCCACTTGCATCTGGTTCCGTGTCAGCGTTCCCGTCTTGTCTGTGCAGATAACCGTAGTTGCCCCCATAGTCTCACAAGCATGCATTGTGCGAACAAGGTTGCCTGTCTTGAGCATGGCTCGCATACTATATGCAAGACTCAGAGCAACGGCCATAGGCAAGCCCTCAGGCACAGCAACACAGATGAGGGTCACGGCAATCATCAAAGTGCTAAGAGTGTATGCTAAGAGCCTCACCCAGAATGCGGTGCTTGCTGTGTCGATGATGAGGTCGGGCTGGATAAAGTACACGATGAGGCGCGCTATGACAATGAGTCCTGCGATAGCATAGCTTCCGTATGTTATCCACATCGAGAGGCGGCTGAGCTGAATGTTCAGAGGAGTCTTCACATGATTATTGATTTGTGCAGCCTCAAACACCTTGCCATTCTCTGTGGCATCGCCTACGGCAAACACGCGAGCTATGCCGTGACCTTCCATCACCTTTGTGCCACGCATGACATGATTTGAAGGGAAAGTCGCATTGCTGTCAAACTGAGCTTCATCAGTTGTCTTCGTACATATAGGCTCTCCAGTGAGGGTGGATTCGTCAATCTGCATTGAAGTGGCATCAAGCAACTCAGCATCAGCAGGAATCTCTTCTCCTGTAGCAATCACGAGAATGTCTCCAACTACCACATCTTTTTTAGCTATTCGTTGTGCGCTTCCATTGCGAATCACTCCCACAAGCTCATCGTCATTCACTTGAGTGAGCACTTCAAACTCTTTGTCAGCTTTGTACTCAAAATAGAAAGCTACGCAAGTGGCAATAAGCACAGCGGCAAATATGCCAATCGGTTCGAAGAATACGCGTGCGCTTTCGTCTAATCCGTAATACACATAGAACGAGATACCCACCGATAGCACACCTGCTATCAGAAGGATTATGATGAGAGGATCCTTGAATTTCTCAAGGAATTTCACCCAAAGCGACACTTTTGCTTTTGGAGTCAGAATATTCGAGCCATGCTCGGCGCGGCTTTTAGCCACTTCCTCATCGTTGAGGCCCTTGTATGTTATCCTTTTTGCCATTGCAAATTGCTGTTTTTACTAATGATTTGCAAATTTAGGCAATAAATCCTGATTGAGTAAGGAATTAGAATTATTTGTTCTAACTTTAGCTGATAATTCTTTAATTCAAGTGTAGCAAACTCCATTAGTATGGGAATTATCGCTTTCGTCCTTGGGCATCGTTCGCTTGAGACGCTTCCGAAGAAAGAATTAGCGGACGATACCATAGGGTGTGTCAGCATAATATAAGTCCGTTACTGCTTTCCACGATGTTTTTTTACATTACCCAGTAATCTCTAACCATGTATAGGTCTTGACTTGCTCTGGTCATAGCTGTATACATCCACTGATACACATACGGTTTATCCATATAAGGTAAATTGCGTGGCACATCCAAATAGACTCTATTCCACTCGCCTCCCTGCGCCTTATGGCATGTGAGAGCATAACCATAGACAGCTCTGATAGCATTCAGATATTCATCTTTCAGCATTGCATCATTGAATGCCTTGGTTCTTTGTTTTATGCCTTTATCTTTCATCCTATAGTAGAAATCCACAAACAAATCTTTCTGCTGTGTTTGCGTGATATTGGTCTGCTGACCATAGAGAATATTAGAAATAAGAAGTTGTGCAAAGACTCGGTTCGTGAACAACTCTTTCACTTCTACTTTCACGAATGTCAAACCAGCACGCTTCTCCATTGTACCAATGTTCTCCACAACAACCATGTCTCCATTCATGAGACCTGATATGTAATTGTTTTGGGTTACTAAGAGCAAATCGCCCTTTGTAAGAGTCGGCTCGTATATACCAAGGGAAGGGCGTATGATCGATGTTAAACTGTTACATTGCTTATTGGATAGGCAAAGCAAGGTTGCATCCTTGTAACCATGCTCCTTAACATCTTTAATGTACATGTTGTACAATTCTGCGGTTGAATTGAGTAGATGTATGTTCTTGTATCCCAAAAGAGGAAACTTTGCACATGTGTAAGTAGGAGGATTGAAGAAAAGGTTTCGAATCTTCTTCGTTGAAAGCACTATGTCATTGCCAGATGATTGTCTTACTATCTCTGTCAGTTCAGCTTCTTTTGCATCGATGTTGTAAGCTTGTTTGAAATATCTTACCGACAGGGCAGGGGAGTTCTTCTGATTTACAGGAGGCAGCTGGCATTTGTCGCCAATAAACACGAACTTGCCCTTAGCATCGTATGTCATTAAGTCACGCAAAAGACATCCAGAACCAAATATGGCCTGAGTAGGGTTCTTATCCTGAATATCAGAAATCATTGACGCTTCGTCAACCAGATAAATACACTCAGGCGAATTCGATGCTTTTGGCACCAAATCGAAATTGAGGTACAGTTGTCCAGACGATGCCATGCCAGTAGTTTTCTTGATGTTTTCCTCTTTTTCTATATCCTGATTTAAGTCCGTGAACTTGTATATCATGCTATGCACTGTGGTTGCCTTAGTTCCGGTGGCGTTTGACAGAATCTTGGCAGCTCTGCCAGTGGAAGCAAGCAACTGATACACCTTCTCTCTCTTATCAAGTTCATCAATGAAGGTGCGCATCAGTGTTGTCTTGCCAGTGCCAGCATATCCTTTTAGAATGAACACTTTGTCTGTTGAATCCGCAAATTCTTTCAGTTTGTCAAAGGCGAACTGCTGAGAAGCCGTGAGTGTGATGTCGTTATTTGTTGGCATGGACTAATACTCTCTGAATTGAACAAATCTAAATGTTGAAGTTTTGGTGCCGTCTGGATTGTCAGTTACGCTTCTCTCTGTAGTTGAAGATAGACACATGATGCCACCAGCCTTGAATAGTTGTACGAGAGCGTAGCAAAGAGTGAACTCACCCATAATGTGGACTGCGGTGATGTTGTTGCCATGCTTTTCCATTACACTTTGGTGTAGCTCCTCTGCCAACGCCTGTATTTCCTCATGAGTTGCATTTGGTGATACCATAGGAAAAGGCACATCTTCAATCTCACCATGCTGCATGGCTGCCTTTATTTGCTCTTCTCCCCATTTTGCGGATAGGTGGTTGGTGAGATTAATAAACATGGCTGCTAACAAATAATTTATGGAACAAGGTAACACATTTGTCAATATTTGCTTTTATCTTTTTTGAAGACAAAGGCAAACGGGTGCTGCGCATTCCTGAGTGATTAATGTCATTACGAACCTCTGTCAGATTGTTGAATGTGTTGAACACCTCTTTATTGCATATTAGTGTGTCGGAAAGAATCTCTCGGATCTTTTCTTTATCTTCATCTGCAACCTGCCATTTCTCTTCTTCATCTTGTAAATTGTTGAAGAGAATTGCGAATGCGTTATTTATTAGATGTCGCCCTTTTTCATCATCAATAGCGATGCCATGTCTATCTGCAAAGAAAGACACCACATTCTCCTGCAAGATAGTAGCTGCTTGCTGGTACAGTCCATTGTTCAAGCACCATTGAGCCGCATGGAATCCATTATTTATGTTTTCCTTTTGGTCAAAAGGTTCTATGGCTGAGTCTATCTTCTGAACTACAGGTTTTAGAGGAACAATCACATTTTCCTCAACTTGCTTGATAGCATTCTTTAGCGAGTTGATGTTTTTGCTACGTTCGATGTTGAGGCCTCTGCATGTTTGAAAATCCTCGACGCATTCTTTCAAGCTTTCGGTGAACTTGCGCAATGCCAGGGCGCTTTCGTTCTTTCCTTTGCTGGCTTTTAACAGAGGAAGGTATGTGCTTTCTGACAATTTTGCCAATGGAATAACATTCCCATTTTCCAAGAAGGATGCAGCAGCAAATGTCCAATCTTGCAGATTTGTGAGAGGCATAAGGTCAATGATTTGTGCCTCGTTTGTGTTCATATTCCTACCTTCATAGTTTCCATAAGACAAGTGCCTTACTGTAATCTTTTTCAGAAACTTAGCATAATTGCCAAGAACTAAGGCAAGCATGGGGAGATAGCGGAAACCGTGGGTTAAGTCGAAGTAAACCTCATCGCCATCGAGCAGTTCGTTGTACACACGAGAAAAAATCTCCCATATTTCATTTTCGTTGTTGCCGTCTGGCAATTCTTTGATTGGCATTATCTGCAAAGGGAGTCCCATTTGCATCAATCTGCTATGCAACCCCGCTGCAGCAATAGTTTCTTTTGTCTTGAAATCAACATGGCCATTGTCCACCCAGTTTTTCTTTTCTGCACCTTCTGTGAGTAGAATCAGGGCGACATCATTACCAGTCCACGGAGACAATGTATTTATATATTCAATAGTAGCTTCTTGTATGTAACGAACGTTCTGTGATTTGTATTTGTCCTTACAATAGTGGCATCCACCATAATTAGAATACCCAAGAAACGATATAAATACCTTCCTGCTCATTTTTTACTTACATTTTTAATTTTAGGGCATGTCAGTTCTATTATTTCTCTTCTAATTTCTGGTGGGACTTGTCCACCATCATAAAAACTCGCACTTACGATGTTTGTTATGTTCTGGACATCATAATACTTTCTTTTTATAGAAAATGACCCGATGCTTAGTTTTACTGTCACATTCATCCAGTCTCTTGCAAGAGCATATATTCCATAAATGGAGAATAATTGAATAAATGTTTGGAGCAAATTAGAAAAGTCTATTATATTTAGTACGAAATCATTCATTGATAAATAATTATGCTTGTTTCAGAAATCTCATTTGTTAATGTATAATCGATGCGACTTTCTTCAATTCCTCACCAAGAAGTTTAATCATACCATCGCTATTAATCGTCTTTTTCTGTTTTGTTTTTTCGTCAATTATCTCTATTGTGGCTTGATGTGCTAATCCATTTCGGATCTTATTTATTCTACGGTAGCTCTCAGATAACGCATCAATCCTTGAAATCTTTTTCCTCCATAGATTCACATCATTAGATGTTATTCCATCAATCTTTGCTCCCTTTCCCAAAATAACTTTTGCCACCTCCATGTCTGTAGCCGATTCTGATGGTAAACCAAGTGTGTCGCATATGTGCGTAAGTATTGATTCCAGCAATGAAATGAAAGAGGACGAATAGTTTTTATGCTCATAGTGCCATGTTGCGGTTTTTAACAAGAACACGCTCTTTCTCACGTCTGCAGGGAATTTGTCTATAAAGTTATTTACTGTAGATGGAATGATGCACGATGGGATTGGAGAATATGAAACATTCTTAATACTTGCGAGACGGCGTGCTTGAACACGAACACCATCCAGATGATTAAGATTCATCACATCGGAAAAATCATTTAATATCTTGGTTGCGCTTGGGTGTTCTTTTTCCACTAATCGTGCAATCTGATATCCATTGCCAAAATGCATAAAGGTATACGCTCCTGTAATCCATTCGTTTATCTCCATGATACCATCAAGCTCTACTACAGGTGCATATCCCAACTCTCTACTGACATCAAGCATGCCATACGATATATGAGAAATGTTTATGTGCTTGTTGCTTACATTTTTTAGATATATCAGCAAATTCATCAAGAACAATGGCAGTGAGCGAAAAGAATGAGTAATATCCACATACAGGTCATCCCCCTTTCCAAGGTGTCTCTCGATTCCAAGAATTATGGACTCATTTTCCTCAATCTCCGATTTGTTGAGTCCGTAGCGAATTAGTTCAATGTGTGACCCAGGGCCTAATGCTTCTTCAATCTTTTCCTTGCCAGGTATGACTAACTCTGACTTTGCATTTGCTTTTTCGCAGAACATCATCAATGCCTCGGCATAGTCATCATCAATAGCAATGCCATTATTCTTGCAGAAAGTGAAATATACCTCTTCCCACATAGACTTTACCGTACCAACCAGTATAACTTTTTCTATGCCATAGTGATGAACCAATGCATCAGCAACGAAGGAGGAATCGAATTCCTCCCCATTGTCGAAATGATATTTTGCAGTATTGTATTTTCTTTCGGATGATGCATCTTTATTCAATGCGCCTGTGCCGACAAATGAAATAAGAACTTTACTCATGTTATGCTAATTAATTCAATAACGTCGTCAATTTATCCGCATTTTCTTTTCCCAATGCTTTGCATACATCCTTATAACTTTGCTTCATTTTCTTGCGCTCTTTATCATTCAAGGCATTTATCGTATCAGCAACACACTTCATAGCATCATCATTGAGCGTGTTTCCTGCTTTAACCCATCTTGCTGTCGTCTTTATAATATCATTAATGTAAGGAGACGTACAAGAGAGTAGTTCATCTAAAGGTTTGTTATAGTCAACAGCGCTTTTCTGTGAAGATTGAGCTTTACTGACGGCATCAACAATACGCTTTATTATGCCTTCATGTCTATCTCTTTCTGGACATACTTCCTTCGCTTTGTTCAGCAAATCTAATGCCGCATTGTAATCTTCTTTATCCTCTAAAAGTATTGCTTCTGTTATCAGATTGTCATATTCCTCCGCTTTCTTTTTCGCTATTTCTGAAGCCTCTTTCGCCTGTCGCATTATTTCCACCAAACGAAGAGCTTCTTCCTTGTCCTGCTTTCTTTTGTTCACTATTGATTGTCTGCAAGAAGCAATGTCTTCCAATCCTTTTTTGTAATCATCTTCTGAAATAGCAGAAAGCTTGACAAATCCCATCAGCGTCAGTTTGCCGTTATGTTCTGCTATCTTTCTTGACTTATACTTCTTCTTTCCATCATTGCGTCCATTTTCCCACACTCCAGTATCGGTATAGTCTTCATATTGCCAATCTCCTGTTATGGAATGGAATCCAGCACCTGCCGACATTTTAATAAGGGCAAATGAATTGTCTTCAGGAATCAAATGAATAAGGTGCTCAATGCTTTCAATTATTTGTTCCGATTTGTCTGCAGGATATGTGTTGAAGAAATGAAGTTCCTTCTTAAGATAACTCAATGTGCTTTTGTTGATAATTGAAAACAGATATGATAAATCTCCATCAACAACCTTGCTTTTCTTTTCTATATATGGCATTGTATTCCTGCTTTGTTTTTTAAACAAATGGAATACCCTATCTGCAAGCATAATACTGCCAACACCTTTTGAACCACTGACGATGCTTTCATAGAGTGTGTTGAAACCAACAGACGAATAATTAGAATTAGATCTATTCATCTCATGCTTCCATCCACCAGTCCATTCATTCCCTTTCTTTTGCAGGTTAAATATCTTAGAGTTCACCAATTCTGTTTCTTCGAAATCCACATCGGTAACTTTGATGAATCGTCCAAATTCTTCACCATCTCTCAAGGAACCAAACACAGATTGTTCGGCATTCCTTCCTTCTTCATTGGTACGCAAATGAGCAAACAGACATGATCTAATTGCTCCCTTCAAAGAACTTCCAGCAATCAATGGCATTCCGTACACATCGTTCTTTATCATCGTTTTTATCGGGTTGTCCGATGGTACATTTTGATGAAATGTCTTTATGGCAACCTTTTCAAGGTCACTGCCAAGGACTTTGACGACTCCATCAGAGTCTCCGTTCAGGAAGAAATCGCAAAACTTGTTTGGATCATATCCATGCTCAACAATTCTCTTCATGTCGAGTATGTACACTTTGCCATCTTTCTGAACAAAATCCACTCCTTTAACCCAATCATTCTCAGCACCAACACCAATAGATACTGGGGTGATTATTTCTATGCCGACATTAAACCTTTTATTCACTTCCATTTCACTTAATCGTTATAGGTAAGAAAATTGCTTTGCCACATCGCCATACAGGATGCTGAGGACCATTAGGGATATTTGGTGATAGATCAACAGTTTTTCCTAACACAATGGTCTCGTGGATGCCGTATTTCACAACGCTGCCAGGAGTAAGTCCATAAATTACGTTCTTGCGTATCTTGTTGTATCCTGGAGATGTGATCCAACCGCCTCTGCGCTCCATGTCGTATGCTACATCTTCTCCATTGAGCATGCTTGTGATTTGTTCTTGCGACTCTGGGAAAAACATTGATAATGACACGGCATGATGTGCTTCATTTGGAATGTTGATGACGATTTCTTCTTTAGAATATTCAAAACATCCATTGCCAATATTTCGGTCAGTTCCAACACCTTCCATTGCAAGCATAGGCATTGCTTTGTCTATGTTTGTTGTGTCGCCCAACGCAATGAAATACAAGCCTGACTCTCCCTTGAAAAATACTTTGTCCATATAGAAAGTTTCAGCCTTGTGTTTGTCATCTTCCTTGTCTATAGCATCATCGACATTTCTGGAAACTTGAACTCGCTGAGCAACCTGTGAGTGAATGAAGTCTTTATCAATAGATGATGTGGTCAGATACTCTCCTTGCACACTTGCCACCATGTAATCGTTGTTGTTGAACAGTTCTTCCCCAGCAAGTATTCTTTCGAAAAGCGAGACGTCAAGCCACTTCACCTTTTTCACCTTTTTTGCCTTGCCTATATCACTCAGCTTTGGCATTGGCTGAAATAAAGGTGAAGGCATGAAGAACACAGCTTTCTTTTCGCTCTCGTCTTTCTGATAATAAGGGAACAGGCTGCTAATGGCAACTCCAAGATCTCCATCGGCAGGAATTTCATGTCCCATTTTTGCCAAACAAGCAGTAAGGGCAGCATAGAACGTATCAGAACTTACCACTTTCTGGCTCGTTCCATAGTCCTCTCGCCTGTCGCCAAGGTGTAAAGGAGCTGTGAAATGCAGTTTATATATACTATATTTTGCCATAGCTATATATTTTCTGTTTTATGCACCCCAGTTGTTATCTTCCGACAATTCCACCTTGTTGAACTCTCCGAATTTGATTTGTCCATAGCCACGTGAACCGCTACCGCCGATATAATCGTTTTCAAGCAACTTGATTCCTTTCTTGAACATGTCTTCAAGCGCTTTGCCGTCACCATCCTCATCCCATACATTTATAACAAATTCGGCATTGAACACAGCTCCAGCAGGAACTCTCTCTGACTGGCGAATACCGCCCTTTACAGTTGTTCCTGAAACACGGTCAATAACGTTCTCATACTTATTCTCAGTATAAGGCATATCGAGTCCATCACTATTGCGCAACAATTCTTCTGCTTCAGAGGTAAGGAATGCATCTCTGACAATGATTTTTGAATGGCAAGCAGTGCTTACATTCTTTTTCTCCATTGCTCCAAACAACTTATTTACCTCTGCATTGCCACCAACTTCCGTAGCACCAGCCACTTGCTCAAGCAAGCAGCGCATCTTACCCTTAATTGAACTGCCAGGGATGTAAGGTTGATTGTTCTTTGTGGCGATTTTGATAACAGGATTGTCTATACCACCAATTTCTACATTTTCACTATTTCCTCCGATGTGCAAACCTGTCACAAGAGTAATTGTTGTTGTATATTTGATTTTCTTTACTAACTTAGCCATGATAGTTGTCTTTTGTGTAATTAGAAAATAATGTCTTTTGCCTCTTCGCTTGCCTTATGATATGCAACAATTGCTTCAAAAGCTTTAATGAACCTTTTGAAATCATCTTCATTTGTCACCTTGTTAATCATATCTGAAAGAACAATGTAGAAATCTCCAATTTTCGATTGCTTACCTTTTGCTCTTCCCACTGCGTATGCCAACTTTGGTTTGAGCAAGACGAAATCGGTTTCTTTGTAGCCTACCATCTGTTGGCGTTTCACTTCTCCGAAAAATTTGCGAAGCTGACTGGTTGTTAGTTTCTCAACCTTCTGCTTCCTTCCTTTTTCGTCGACATAAATATCATCACTACCAAGGTATTTGCCAAATCTCTCTGCAAACTTTACTGTAGCATCTGTTACTTTTACCTTGATTTCGTTCTCAGGTAAAAGATCATTTTTGTTCCAAGCCATAATTTATATTTTTTATTTGTTATCTCTTAATTCAAGTTCTGCCCATCGTGCAGCAATAGCAATCAATTCCAGATTTCTGTCATTCTTCAGCAGTTCTTTATCTCGCAAATTCATACAGAAACTTTTGATCTCTTTAGAACTGTTATATCGTGATATGTATCTGGTCAGGTAATAAGTGGAATGCCAGATGTAGCTGTAGTCTTTGTTCTTGTTTTCTTCCTCACGCTGCTTGTTCTTCTTTTCTATCGTTGCATATAGCATCAACTTGTGCAGTATTCCGCGCGACATTCCGAAAATGTTTATGAGATCAACGAACTCCATCTTGAATTTCTTCACATAGGCAAATTCATCTTTCCATGACAAGCTTTCGCCAAACATGTTGAATGCATTCTTCTCATCATTGCGGAAATGCTTTGCCGCATCCTCTGCTTCGCCAGCCATCTCTGCCGCTTTTGCAATAGGAAACTTTGGTTTGACGATTGCAATACCTCCTGATATGCTTATAGAACTATCATTTATGTAATCTACAAATGCATTTCTCACCTCTTCTGCAAACTCAATCAGGCTTTCCCAGTGTCCAACAGCAAACAGGTCATCACCGCCAGCATACACAATATTTACATTGTCAATATATTGAGGTTTCTGTCTTATTGCTTTCAACTCTGTATCAAAGAACTTGTCAAGACGGGCGGAGAAAGTCTTGTATTCATCCATACTGTCAAATCCATTGATGAATCGCTTGCCAAGCCCATCTACATCCATTCTGAGTATGCCTAAAAAAGAATTGTCAGCGTATTCCTCAAATGTTTTGAAATGTTCTATGTTGCGTAAACCTTTTCCCAGTTCAATCTGTTCCCTAACCGAAGGAAGCACAAATAGTTCTTTTTCTCCATCCTCTTTTCCTAACGGAACGCACTCGTTGCTCTCAATGCCAGTGATTGCACAAATCTTCGTGTTGGCACTCACTTGCTTCACCTCGAAGAATTCAGCATAGTCTTCAAGTATCACATGCTTGAACTTCTGGTTCTTTTGCAATGTGAACGCACCTGTCAAATCCTTCCATAGCACACCTATCTTCTCATGCTTAGCGGCATTGGTGCTTACTGTGCCATCTTCGTTGAAGCAGAACGATGTCCAAGCTATGTTTATGGACAGCTCGCCTTTGTGTTTGCTCCACAATTCACGCTTTATCTGCTTCGACTCAGCAGTCAATGCCGAAACAATCTCTTGCGTGTCAGGAATAATCAAATAGAACTTGCCGCCAGAAGAATACACGACTTCATTCTTGCCGGACTTAACTATCTCTGGGATAGAGATAATCCGTGCAAGCACATTCTCCATGTATTTCCCAAGATAGAATGAGCGCCCCTTCAAGCTTACGGCTGCCTTGCGAGACGAGATGTTGTAAAGGAACTTCTGTATTCCCGACAAATCTCCTCCCACAAACAGCAGGTTGCCATCATGACCTTTACGATCAAATGTATAATTGTTTCTATCCATCGTTATCTGTGTCATTATCTTCATTATCTTTTTTTCTGCAATCTTTCTTTTCTGTGATCACACCGTATCCTATGCTTGCATTTTTGCCTATTCCTATATAATTAGGCAAAAACATATTGCATGTAAATTCTGCATTGAACGAAACGAGTTTCACACCTTTGTTCCTCACCGTATAAGGCTCGCTCAATTTCGTTATCTTCACCTCTATCTGCTTCTCAAGAAAGATGTCAAGTCCTTTGCACATAGATAAAAGATTTCCAGTGAGAATTCCTTGCAGCAGTTCGGTTTTTTCCACAATTCCATCAGCATCCAAATATCTGCGATAGTTAACAGAATTGAGGGCAAGCCATTTGCTTATCCTATATTGGAATCGTTTGTCCCATGTCTGGATCAAAGCACGATTTGGAGATACCTTTTCCAAATTGAACTCTCCAGTTCTGTTTCCAATGTTGAAAGATGTTTTTCCTTCTGACAGAAACTGTCCAATCATGTCTGCGCCTTCATTCACGCACACAATAGCAGCCTTGCCGCCTATTCTCTTATATTGAATTAGGGGGTAAGAATAGCGTAGTTTCTCATCTCCGTCATGATTGTGAAAAAGCAGATTGCTTTTGTCTCCCATAGTAGCAATAACAGCACCACGGAAATATGGGACTTCCCAAGGGCTTAGCTCTCCGTCAAAAGTTACGGTCAACACTCTGGTGTATTTGTCTTTTGCCATTTTAATCCTTGTTTTGTTGGATAGCAATTAATTTTTGCAAAAATAGCAAGAAAACACCATAGAAGTAATAATTTTAATATGTTTTTTAGCATTTATCCCTTTATTGTGAATATTGCTATTCACGCGGTATGAGTGACTGCATTCATACGGAGTTAATAACCGTATTCTCTTGGTGCGAATACCCGTATTCACAGGAAGAAGATTTTTTGAATAAGGAAACATGGCAATTCAGGGCATCAAGCAAGCATGTTATGCCATCACCGATTTCCAGAACTGCAAAGAATTTAAAAACACTCTTCACTCTTCACCAATGCGTGATATCGTGCTGATATTCTTTATATTAAGTGTATGAAGAGTGGGTGATGACTCTTCATACACTCTTCACACATGTAAATCTCTGTCTTTCATTCAAATACAACTACTTGGTGAAGAGTGAAGAGTGTTTTTAAATTCGTATGTTATACATTTTGACAGCAGACATTTAATTCCCACAGAATGCACTGAGGACACTGAGTTTTTTCTTGCACAGACGCTATGCGCTTCACTTCGCAGACTCTCAACTCCTTAATCCTTGTTCTAATGGAATATACTCTCGGAGTTGCAAAAGCAATTAAAGAAGCTGGATATCCACAGTCTTAATCCTTGTTCTAATGGAATATACTCTCGGAGAAATTGAATGGACGACCGAGAAGCCAGTAGTAGCCGTCTTAATCCTTGTTCTAATGGAATATACTCTCGGAGTCCTAAAAAAGAGAGATGTGATTTTCAAACTCTCAAGGGTCTTAATCCTTGTTCTAATGGAATATACTCTCGGAGACAACTGAGTCGTACACTTACAAAGGTCAGAAATAGTCTTAATCCTTGTTCTAATGGAATATACTCTCGGAGACTTAGACTTATGGGTAAAATATATTACATGGCAATGTCTTAATCCTTGTTCTAATGGAATATACTCTCGGAGATTAATAATAGTGAAATATTCTTAGTTCAGATACGAGTCTTAATCCTTGTTCTAATGGAATATACTCTCGGAGAGCAAGAATCGTCTTGCCAACTTTGAATCAGAGGTGAGTCTTAATCCTTGTTCTAATGGAATATACTCTCGGAGTTCGAGATTCGCGGCGTGAACCTCTGGCATCATGACAGTCTTAATCCTTGTTCTAATGGAATATACTCTCGGAGAATGTGCAATGGCCGCCATGAACGCAAGTACGTCGGAGTCTTAATCCTTGTTCTAATGGAATATACTCTCGGAGAGATGAAAATTAAAATTATGAAAATAACTGAAGAATGTCTTAATCCTTGTTCTATTGGAATATACTCTCGGAGTAAAAACAATCAATCATGAGTTTAATAACAAACTAGTCTTAATCCTTGTTCTAATGGAATATACTCTCGGAGTCCTTAACCGCACAATACACATCAAGCGGCAAACGGTCTTAATCCTTGTTCTAATGGAATATACTCTCGGAGGACTGTTTGATTTCTCTATTTCGTTGCATTTTTTGTCTTAATCCTTGTTCTAATGGAATATACTCTCGGAGAGGTAAAATTGCAACTTATTGATATTCACAGGTGCTATATAGGTTTCTTTACAACTTTTAACAAAATTGCGAAGAAAAAAGTTACATTTTACATTGCAAATGTAGTACAAAAAATTGGAATGGGCAAAGGAAAAAGCGATAAAAATCAAAAGAACAATGTGGATTTTGTTTTCATAATGGTGTCGAGGTCAATGCTCTTGCCAATGATGCACATTGAACGAAGATGCTCTGCGGGAACAGGCACTACAAGGATGCTGTCATGGTTATCGTAGCAACTTTGCACCTCTTTCAGATCTTGCTGTATCTGCTCGTAGGTTTTAACAGGCAGATCTGCCAGAAAAATAGAGTTTTGAACTCTGGTGCAGCCTCGTTTCTGCAAATACTTGCTGATGAGAGCTCGTACTTTGTCACTCTCTATGTCGTACATTATGAAAAACTGCATATAATCTTTTGGGCGTTCTTTGGTGTTGATTATTCCTATCAGATTTCGTATTCTAATTTCAAGGCTTTCACACTCATCATTTATGCCAGAGCGGACATGATTGCTTATGCGCTTGCTGCTATCCATTGTCGCCTCTTTTAGACGACGAATCACTTCGGGCAAGGGCATATCTGTGTATTTTCTTTTTGCCATGTCATTCTTTCTTTTGTTGTTGCATTCCACTCAGGTATGCATTGACAATCTCCATTACGATCTTTCCTAACTTCAGCGAAGAGGTGCCAACAGGTGAGAGTACGGCAAAATAGCTTTTGGCATTTTTGAACAGATTGACTTCTGCGGTGTTTTCATCAAGCTGTAATCGCAGTTTGCGAGCGTGGAGCATTGTTTTTACTTCGTTGACTTTTATGCCATGATCTTCTATAAACCCCTTCAATCCTGACACTATGCTGTCTATCTCATCTGTGTCTTTAATGGCTTTTTTATCTTTCTCTGCCGATGCGGCTCCGAGCAAAACCTCCTTTATATGCATCAAGGCTTCATCGTCAGGATCATTAGCAACAGTATCATTATTGACGCTATGTGAATCTCGTTTCTTCGCATCTTTAACAGCATGGCGCATTTCGCGCATTGAATCGAACAGAGATGCAGGATCGTCCTCATTCACATAGTTGCTGAAATCGACGGCTTCAGCATTCGCATTATAATACGCCGCTTCATCCACGCTAATGAAACATGCCTGTGTGACGCTTGCTTCGGAAGTGGAGAAGTCCAGGTCTATATGATGAAGCTCAAGAAAGTGCTTATAGAACAGAGTGTAAAAAACAGAAAACAGACCTATGTCATAGCATTTTTCTTTCAGCGTGAACATGATTTTCAGACTATCCTGGTTTGGCGACAGAAACATCAGTTGCACATGCTTGTCTGTAGTCAGATGTGTTTTCAGTTCTTCTGTGTCAATTCCTTTGGCTTTAAGGTCGCTAACCTCTATTATGAAATGCTCTATATGTGAGAAGTTCTCCAAAGATAGATAAGGCGGCGAGAATGAACCACACACGAAATATGGAAGCTGTTTCTTTGCGTGAGCGTACCTATTGCCATCAATGCTTTTCACGGCTCGCAACAGTCTGATTAGCGTGCTTATTTCTGGTTTCGGATTCCTTATGCTGTGATATAAGTATTCCAAATTCACTTTCTGCAGTTTGTCAGACTTGCTAAGTATATTTCTTCCTGCCATCAACATGGGGCGTAAGTTTTTGTCTAAAGTGCGTTTTTGAACATCTGTGCAAGTTTGTGAGCATACATTTGTATTTGGGTCATGCGTGAACGCTGAAGATTGCCCATGGTGACCACTTCTTCCAGATAGTCGTTGAGAGATTGTATCAACACTCTCCTGCCTAGGTTCTCAAGCCAGTAGCTCCCGTCCTCTTTCACGGAGTAATACTCGTCTGTGACTGCACCTTGAATAGCAAGGCTATAGACGACATAATCAACCCAAACGCGGTATAGTTCTATCACATCATATACAAGGACGGGACGGTTGTAGTCGTCTCTGTGCAACACGCCCACATAAGGATCAATGCCTGCCTTTATTAATGCTCCTTCTATGCGCCCATACAGGATTCCGTATCCATAGTTTAGAAAGGCATTCACAACATCCATGGCAGGTCGTTGGCTTCTTGCCTCAAAGCGCAGCATTTCTGGCAAGAAGAGGTTAAGTGCATCAAAATATACCTTTGAAGCCTGTCCTTCCCATCCTCGAAGACTTGGGGCAACATCTGCTACAATCTCGCCCTCAAGGCTCATTATTTTGTGACGGTAATCCTCAAGTCGCGCAATTGCTTTGTTCACACTTGTCCTGTCTTCATCATTATTGGCTTCAAGCATCAAGATAAGAGCCTGCTGGTTCTCTATCTTCTTGCATATCACATCCTTTATCCATACTAATGAATCATGAGTGAAAGTGAAATTGAGCTGACCTTTTCTTATGGTGGAAATAGATCCATACTTGGGACTCCAGACTCTGCCTACTGGTTGGCCAGTCTTGTCATTGAACGACATTTCTATTTCATTTTCGATAGCAAGCATTATAGCGTCGCTCGTCACTTGCACTCCTCGCCCTATTTGAATGGATTTTATCCCATTTACCGGAATGCGCTGTCTTCCTTCTGTGTTGCTGATAAGGAAAGCTTCATTGTCTCTATTCAGTGATGCTCCAAAGGTGTTTATTACCAATTCCATATCTTTGCCTTTCTTCCTAAAGAATGTTGTGGATAGTAGATTGTTTCCATTCTCTTCTTTTCTTTTCTCTGCATCTCGCTTGTGCACATAGTACTCTGAATAGTCCTTCATGCCTGCTGGCAGGGATAGGCACTCTATTCTGCCTCCACGCTCTTCTACCTTCTCTTTTAATCTTGAGAACAGTCGCATTCCTGGCTCATCCTGGTCAGGGTACATTTTCAGAGAGTAGTGGGCGAGAATGTCAATGTCTGAGTCATTCAGCAAGGTGGCACTAGGAATAGCAATTGCTTTGAAACCGTCAGACATAAGTGATATGCAGTCTGTTACCCCCTCGGAAACATACAGTTCGTCGCCTTCATTTATCTCATTGAGTATTGGCATGTTGAAGATGCATGGCTTGCAACCCTTTGGGAACTGAAACCGAGGCTTGTCTTCATCGCCGAGATATCGTGCTTGCAGACTTGTGAGCTTTCCGTCTCTGTCAAAATAAGAGAATATCAGGCATGGTGCGTTAAATGCGAATACATATTTGTTCTGCTTTTTATATACCATGCCACTTTGCAATGCCCTGCCTTCTCCGAACTTTTCGACTAAGGCTTTTGCGATTCCATTATATGTGCCTACAAAGCCAATCTTTAGTTTTTCCACCACGCTGCGCTTGTATCGTCGCTCTTTGTACAAAAAGCGCTCAAAGTCGGCGGTGCGAAACATGCATTTTTCGGAAATAAACTCCAGCACTTCCAGATCCAGTGTCTTCTTTCGTTCTTCTTTGTTTTTTACTATGGCTTTTTCGTGTGCAGGTTGCTTTGGCTGAATTGTGGTGATAGTTGGGTTGTCATTGCTAACATCAATCCCAAATTGTGTAGCGAGCCACATGCATGCATCCGTAAATCTCATGCCCATTTTTTGCTGCACAAGTGAAATGCTGTCACCGTATATTCCACATACGTAGCATTTCCATGTGTTGCTCCTCGTGTTGAAAACAAGGCTGGGGTGATGATCGTCATGATTAAAGCATAAGCAATTATGGCGAGTGATGTCAAGGCCTACAGCTTCTGCCACTTGCTCTACAGGAATGTTTTTCAATAGATTCTTCTTTTCTTCTGTAATAATCATAGCGGTATTAAGGGTTAATTTCGGTTGATAGTTTTTCGATTGTCCGATTTGTCATTTCTCATCAAATCGAAAAGAGTCCTTGTTGTAATGGAAGATACTCTCGGAGTAAAATCACGACTATTATGGCAGTTAGAACATTCGAGTCTTAATCCTTGTTCTAATGGATTATAGGTCATAAAAAGAGTTTATGACTTTTACGAGCCATGCTATTACATTGATTTTAAGTAGATAGCAAGCTGTTTCTTTAAGGCGGGCACATCATTTTGTATGGTGTCCCAAAGGATATCTTCATGGATGTTCACATAATCATGAACAATAACATTTCTCATACCAGTTATAGCTTTCCATGGCAGTTCGGTATGGGAATTCTTGAATTCAAGAGTTAGCATATTTGCTGCTTCGCCAACTATTTCAATGTTTTTTACCACAGCGAAATATCTCATCTTGTCATGGAAAAGCTGCTCGCGTGATACTTCATGCGTAAACTCTTCTATGTTTTTTATTGCTTCAAGCATGTGAAGCAGTCTTTCCTTATCCCTGGCAGGCTCTCTCATAAACAAGTATTTTATCACGATTAGCACTTTCTATCGCAAAAGGCATCAACGAACCATCTGCAACAAGATCTACATTCTTCTTGAGCAAATCCTCCAGATCGCATTTCATTCCTGAGAATTTTATCAACCCCACATGTGCATCTTTATCAACACTCACAATGATATCTACATCACTGTCCTCCCTTTGTTCGCCTCTTGAGTAAGATCCAAACAGCCATGCCTTTGTTACTGGTTGGGTAGCAAAGTAATTGTTTAATAATTGTATGACGCTTTTATTGCTCATTGTGTTGTGATGTTTTACGATTGCAAAAATACGACATTTTTCATTCCCCACCAAATACACATAAATATTTCTGCTAATACTTACGAAGAATCCTTGTTGTAATGGAAAATACTCTTGGAGGCTATGAGCATATGTATTATGTGAAGCTGGACTTTGATGTCTTAATCCTTGTTCTAATGGAATATACTCTCGGAGATGACGCAAGAACAAATCTTGGGTTAAAATGTCCTGTCTTAATCCTTGTTCTAATGGAATATACTCTCGGAGTTCACAGTTCAAAATTAAAAGTTATGGTAAACATTGTCTTAATCCTTGTTCTAATGGAATATACTCTCGGAGCTATTTGATAAGTGGCATGTGAGTTTCTGCTTCGGGTCTTAATCCTTGTTCTAATGGAATATACTCTCGGAGATACAGGTGAAGGCTGGTGAGTGGACTTGGCGTGTGTCTTAATCCTTGTTCTAATGGAATATACTCTCGGAGCCTGTCGATGGAGGAGACGGATGTAACGGCTCCGCGGTGTCTTAATCCTTGTTCTAATGGAATATACTCTCGGAGCCTTGCAGACTTAACGCAGGATTCGTAACGCACCTTGTGTCTTAATCCTTGTTCTAATGGAATATACTCTCGGAGACAAGAAATACTCAATATCTTCTCCAACGCAGGTTCCGTCTTAATCCTTGTTCTAATGGAATATACTCTCGGAGTCAGAGATGAAATCCACAAACTACACATTTAAATAGTCTTAATCCTTGTTCTAATGGAATATACTCTCGGAGAATAAATGAACCCACGCCAAATCCGCCAACAAGCCGTCTTAATCCTTGTTCTAATGGAATATACTCTCGGAGCCCACAAACAGGACGCCCTTCTCTTGATAAATTGACAGTCTTAATCCTTGTTCTAATGGAATATACTCTCGGAGACAACAACTAAAAACTAAAGCAATATGAAGATTAAGTCTTAATCCTTGTTCTAATGGAATATACTCTCGGAGACTCTCCTTTTTAATTAAATCAATTTGACCAATATGAGTCTTAATCCTTGTTCTAATGGAATATACTCTCGGAGTTTTACAAAGAAACTTACAAAGTAAATGATTTTTCAGTCTTAATCCTTGTTCTAATGGAATATACTCTCGGAGATTAAAATGTGCTTTAATGACACAACAGAGAAATATGTCTTAATCCTTGTTCTAATGGAATATACTCTCGGAGTATATGCTCACTGATGCTCTCTTATGCAATTGGGTAGTCTTAATCCTTGTTCTAATGGAATATACTCTCGGAGTTTTTTTTCTTTAAGATTAATAATTATTAGTTATTTGTCTTAATCCTTGTTCTAATGGAATATACTCTCGGAGACTAACGCAGGTGCTGAGTACGCACCATGCGGCACTAGTCTTAATCCTTGTTCTAATGGAATATACTCTCGGAGACCAAGATGTTTCTCACATCTTCAGGACTTCCAAAGTGTCTTAATCCTTGTTCTAATGGAATATACTCTCGGAGATCGAAGAACTGAATCGGAACGAAAGTTATCCTGACTGTCTTAATCCTTGTTCTAATGGAATATACTCTCGGAGTCTATTCGTAATAGTGTCTGCCCTTGTGCTCGCTGCGTCTTAATCCTTGTTCTAATGGAATATACTCTCGGAGACAAACGAACAAATCAAAGAAAAAGTCCAGCTGTGTCTTAATCCTTGTTCTAATGGAATATACTCTCGGAGT
>JAGHVC010000119.1 GCA_018064505.1 Candidatus Minthosoma caballi
CAGGTGGACATACGCGGAGAACAATATGATGTAACTCGCAGTGGAGTGGGGTACCATTCTGAACTCCAGTATCTGCCTGAAGTTACTGGAAGTCATTATGATGGCTATACCGGTGAGCCAGAGGATGCTCCTTTGGGATATGGCTGTCATGAAATAGAACTGTTCAAGCACATGAAGGTAGAATATGCAGAGCTTTTCCAGAAGAAACTTTCAGAATTGTATGTAGGCATGGAAGAAGTAAGTGGCGTAAACTGCTGGGTGTTCGACACGAAAGGAACATTAGCTACATACTTGAAGCTGTGGATTGACCCTGCTAATGGCTGCTGTCTCAAATGTGTTGATAAGGAGAATGGTTCAGGTCATGAAGTGAAAGTATATAATCTGCACTATCATACATGGACAAAAGACCTGATGCCAGTGCCTATGAGTTCGTGGGAGATATATTGGGGAGATTAACCAAAATATTATTACATATTATGAAGAATTATCTATATTATTCTGTATTGTCTTTAGCACTTTTCGCACCAACATCAGTGCATGCTCAAGACACAACTAACGGCTTGACTATCAAAAACCAGATAGACAGTACATATGTGTTTGGCTTTGACCTTACACAATCGCGTTCTGCCAAAGGTGGCATTTGGAACTTGAAAACGGGCAAGGCAGAGACTCCGCTTAATTACTCCAGCATGAAGAACGACACTATCGACGGACAGCCAGTAGTGAAGCTCTACCGTGAGGTGGTGCCTGGCAATCACCCACTGAATGGGTGGGAAATATGGATGCGAAAAGAGGATAAGTGGATAAATAAATCTATAAACAAAAATGATGGTGTGTCACAATGAAGTGACACACCATCATACTAATTTTTGTTCCATTGCCACACGAACGAGGGCCGCTGTGTTTGGCACACCAAGTTTTAGCTTAAGATATTTGTAATATGAATGGACGGTCTCAAAGCCAAGGCAGAGTCGGTCGGCAATCATTTTTATGCTGTAGCCTTCGACAATGAGTTTGAGGACTTCCCTTTCGCGTGGAGTAAGCTGTACAACATCCATCTGTGGATGAGCTTGCAGAATAGCCGCTGCATCCTGACAGACAAACTGCTCTCCATTCATTACTACACGGATGCCTTCAAACAGTTCGTTCTTGTCGCTGGATTTCAGGACATAGCCATCAGCGCCACATGACAAGGCTCTGTTGATTACGGCTGCTTCTGCGTATGTAGAGAGCACGAGTATGCGTACTTCTGGGTAGCGATCTTTCCATGTCTCAATATAATCGAGGCTGTTGCCATCAGGCATGCCAATGTCAAGAAGAAGAACATCAATGTCGCTGTTCTGTTCCAGCATTGCCTCACACTCAGCAATGTTGGATGCATGATCTATCACCTCGAAACCTCCGCTCTGTTGGAGCATGGCATCAAGACTCTGAGTTATGACCTTGTGGTCGTCTGAAATGGCTATCTTTATCATATCGTTGACAAAGATAGCAAGATTTACCGATTTCACCATGCGCTTGATATCAAATACCCCCATTTGGGGGAGGGGCTTATCTTGGTATTTCGATGTTTATCTCCGTACCTGCGCTCGAGCTGCTGACAGTCATCCTGCCTTGCTGCAATTCTACACGCTCGCGTATGTTGTGGAGCCCCATATTTTTTGATACTGTATCAGGATCGAAGCCTTTGCCATCGTCTGCCACAATGATGGCTGCATACTCCTCGTCAATCATCAGCTGCACCATGATTCGCGAAGCCTCAGCATGCTTCAGGGCATTATTCACCAACTCGTGAGTGGCGCAGTAAAGCATGACCTCCTGTTGCTCAGGCAATCGCAAATCCTGTCCGTGGTGAGCGAAACTCACTATAGGATTCGCGCGGCAGAAGTCGCGTAGCGCTGTTGCGAGTCCTTTTTCCTTTAGCGAAGCAGGCATAAGGTGGTGTGCCACTCGTCGCATCTCTTCAGTTGCCAGTTGTGAGAGTTTCTGTATATTCTCATCTTCTGATTGTATATGAATAGAAGTAAGGAGCCCTCCAAGTCGGTCATGAAGGTCACGACCAAGCCGCGTGCGTTCTTCGGCTTCACCTTGCAGTCGTGACTGCATATTGCTGATACGACGGCGCTGTTTGCCCACATGTATAATAATAACAACAGCAATTACTAGCAAAACGATTAAACTGATATAGAGCCAGTTTTGCAGTTGTGACACGCTATGGCGTTGTTTAAGGTCGCGCAGTTGTGCTTCCTTCTCTAATGTCTGATAGCGCACCTCCATCTCTGATAGAGCCGACTGATACTTGGATGTCGATTGATCTTCCATCGTGTCATAAAGAAGGTCGATGTAATGCTGCGCGTCAGCCGATTTGCCTAAAGCAGAATAGGCATGAGCAAGAGTTTTGTACACTCCGATGTTGTGCTGAGGATCTTGGTCATTAACATCGAGAGCCTTCTTTGCCCATTCTATTGCTTGAAGCCACTCTTTGCGGTCAAGGCAAAGTGATGCCTGCTGAGCATAGGCATCACTCACATTGGTTGGCGCATCAGCTTTTTCTGCCAATAGCAGGGCTTTCGACATGTACTGCTGTGCTGTGTTTAAGTTCTTGAAACCTAACTGGTAAATCCTTGAGAAGAGTACATAGCTATCAAGTAGGTTTTCATGTTCTTCGTCAGCATGATTCTGGTAGTAGACAATGCTTTTCTGCGCATATTCAAATGCTTTCTTGTACTCGCCGGCATTAAGAGCTGTCATAGCCAAACCAGAATACGGACCGCACACCATGAGAGAATCGCCTGTCTGTTTTCCTGCTTTAAGTGCACTCAGGTAGCTATTCTCTGCAGCCTTGAAATTGCATAGTTCCAAGTATAGCTCGCCAACATTATAAAAGAGAATGCACTCGCTCTCTTTCCATCCGTGTCGTTGGAAGATTGGCAGTGCCTTCTGGTAGTAGTCGAGAGCCAAATGAAGCTTGCCCTGGATGTTATACAGGTTGCCCAGCGTGCCATAGAGCTGAGACAGGTTGTTGTCAATGTTTTCCTCGTTATATCGTTTGTCCGTCTTCATCAACTCCGTAGCGTCGAGTGCCCTGTCAAAGCAATGTTGAGCAGAGTCGTATAGGCAAGCACCGTATGCCTGCAATCCTAATATACGCCACGATTCGTGCAGCCCGCTATAAAAATGGTGCTTTTCTGATAGCTCTATTCCCAGCTTAGCATAGTGCGATGATTTCTTGCTATCGGTTTGCAGATAGCCATTCATCAGTCCCTGATACACTTTCATCAACTCCTCGCCCTCAAGCTTTTGTGTCTTCAGCACATGCTCAAGCGAATCGACATTGCGATTGCGATGATCAGAATATTCTGCGTACAGAGACAACGGAAACGAGGCCAAGCAGAGTAATAGGAAAAGTAGTATGAAGGATTTCACTTTTTTATTTATAGCATTTTGAGTGCTTTCTTGATGACTACTTCTACCTTAAGGTCTGGCTCGTCTTTGAGAATTGCCTTTACAGCCTTTGCCACTGGAGCAGGCGGGAATCCAAGCATCTTGAGAGCCTCACACGCTTCGTTGTAAACTTCGCTGTTGATGGCTGGGGCAGCCGACAGAGTTCCGTTTGTCGATGCACCCTCGCTTCCAAGAGCAAGCCCAGCCACTTTGTCTTTCAGCTCCACTATGATCTTCTGGGCGGTTTTAAGTCCAAGTCCCTTCACGGTCTTCAGCATCTTATCGTTGCCGTCGAGAATGAGGGTGGCAAGCTCGGCAGCAGAGAATGTGCTCAGCATTGTGCGGGCAGTGTTGCCTCCCACGCCGCTCACGCTGATGAGGTGGAGGAACAGCTCACGCTCTTTTTTGCTTGCGAAGCCGAAGAGAACCCAAGCATCTTCTCTAATTGCCTCATAGACATACAGTTTTCCGTCTTCTTTGCCTTGAAGTGCAGAGTAAGTGTTCAAGCTTATGTTGCACAGATAACCTACTCCATTGCAATCAATCGTCGCAGTAGTTGGAGTCAAGTCATCGATTTTTCCTTTTACATATTCTATCATAATTATATCGGTCTTGTTACTTCATACAACCATTGCTTGTGTTCCTCGTCAAGTCGTGGAGCAAGCCTGTCGTACACTGTTTGCTGATAATTGTTGAACCATTCAATTTCTTCCTTCTCCATCATTTCAACAATGATTGCATTTGTAAGCACAGGGCAGAGAGTGAGATGCTCAAACTTATAATATGGGCCGAAAGTGATACCGTCCATAGCCTCGACAACAAGCATCGTGTTTTCGTGGCGAACTCCGTGGCTGCCCTCAATGTAAATGCCAGGTTCGTCGGTGATTACCATTCCTGGAAGGAGAGGGGTAGGGCGCCACTGCATGCGGAACTGATGCAGGTCGATGCTTTCGTGTACAGACATGAAACTTCCCACTCCGTGACCAGTGCCATGCAGGTAGTTGATGCCGTGTTTCCACATTGCTTCGCGTGCAAAAGCATCGAGCTGGGTGCCACAAGTGCCCTTTGGGAACACAGCAGAGCCGAGCTTTATCCATCCACGAAGCACGAGTGTGTAGTCGCGTTTCATCTCCAATGTGAGAGGACCTAGAGGTATGGTGCGAGTAATATCAGTTGTGCCGTCGAGGTATTGGCCGCCCGAATCTATGAGCAGCAATCCTTCTGCTTTTACTGGCACATCTGTCTCTTCTGTTGGCTCGTAATGCACAATGGCTCCATGTTCTGCATATCCCATAATGCTCTCAAAACTAATCCCTTTGAAGTTTTCTTGTTCTGCACGGAAAGCCTCGAGCTTAGCAGCCAGCGACAACTCTGTCTGTCCTCCTTTTGGTACATTGTCGAGAGTCCATTTCATCCACTTCACCATTGCCACTCCATCTTTTTCCATAGCAGAACGGTAGCCTCTGATTTCTATCTCATTCTTGAACATGAGCAGATGTCCCACAGGGCTGTCTTTCTTCACAGGATTCTTTATAGCAGAGAATACGGTGTAGTTTGTCTTAGCTGTCTGCGCAAAGATAGGAATCTCGTAAGCTGCCACATCCTCAGCTATTGCTTCGTATGGCCGTATGCCCACATTCTCCTTCCGCAGGTAGTCCTTCACCTCGCTTGTGAGCTTATCATTATTAATATATAAGGTGGCAGAATCTGGCGTGATGAACAAGTAGCTGACGAGGAAAGGAGTGTACTCAACATCGTTGCATCGCAGGTTGAGTGTCCACGCCACCTCTTCGAGCATTGAAACAAGCAATCCGCATCCATTCAGTTTTTCGCGTATGCGACTTATTTTGCTGGTAGCACTCTCGCCAGAGAACTGCAATTCTTGTATGAACACTTTGCCATCAGGAATGCCAGGGCGATCTGTCCACAACTCTTCGTAAGGGTCAATGTCTGTGCGAAGTTCGAGACCGTACATCTGCAGCTCATTCTTCAGTTCCTCCACGCTATCGACAGTGTTCACCCATCCGTCCACAGCCACAACCGCTCCCTTTGGCAACACACTGCCAAGCCACTCTGCCTGAGTAGGCGTGCCTTCAATCTTCTCTTTCATCAACACGAACTCGGTGCCGCTAAGTTGCTCGTTTGCAGCGATGAAATAGCGCGAGTCAGTCCATAATGCAGCCTTGTCCATCGTCACGACAGCAATGCCAGCCGATCCTGTAAAGCCGCTAATCCATCTGCGCGATTTCCATCTTTCGGGCACATACTCGCCTGAGTGCGGGTCAGTGCTTGGAGTGATGAAAGCACTTATGCCCTCGCGTTGCATAACCTCGCGCAAGGCTTTTATTTTTTCATTAATAGTCATGTCGTGAGACTTTTTATTCTGTTCCAAACAATTGCTTCAAGTCCTCAGGATTTGTGTTCTTCACTTTGATGGCGATTGTCTTTGCGGTGTCAATGCCTGTGCCCTCCACTGGTTTGTAGTCGGCAAATCGCTCGAGATGAGTAAGTTCGAAAAGCTCCTTAGTCACCTTTGCCAGCTCTTTGTCACATTTCTCAAGCTTTTCGAGGTAATCCTTAACATCCTTGTTGCGCATGATGAGAATCTCTCTTGCATCTTTGATGTGGTGCTTAATCTCATCTTTATTCTGTCGCTGATTGATTGTCTGCTTGATTGCTCCGAAGAATCCTGCTTCAGAGATGGATTTCTCAAGGTCGGCAAGCTCTTGCTCGTGCAGAATAACTCTACGGGCATACTTCTCGGCACCGAACAAACTGTTGCGCAGATTTCTCTTGTAAATTTCCAAGTCGCTCATAAGGTGTCTTCTTGTCTCGGCAGCCTTCTCGATCTTTTTGTTCTTAATCTTTGCGGCAATGTCGAAGAACCCACTCTTTCCCACGATGTCTTCATCATCCTCTGGCTCTGCTTCGCTCTTTGCCAGTTCTGGATACTTGTTGCCAAATTCCTCACTTGGCAATTCCTCTGGCTCATCAACGGCAGCGCAATCTGTTTCTGCATCATTGCTAGCTTCTTCCATTACTTCGTTCTCATCCACAGTATCTTCCTCTACCTTCGCCTCGCCAATCTCAGAGTCAAGCACTTTTCTCTCGTCCTCTTCGGTGTTGAAAATGATCTCTTCCATATTATTGTTTGGTTTTTATGTAAGTGAACAAAATGAACTTTATAATACGAAAATAGCTTACTAATGCATTATAAAGATAATTTTGTTTGCTTATGATGTTACTTTCATTTTGCAAAGTAACAAATTTATTTTGAAAAACACGCCACAAAGCACAAAAAAACAATTTGTCGGTATTACTTTCGCTTTTCACGGAGCAATTTAGTATTCTTGCGTATGGAAATGCAGATGTTCATCATTAGTTCGCCACCCTCGTACGAATATCCGCCACCGTCGTACGAATATACAGCAGTGGCGGATATTCATACAGCGATGGCGAATGGATGTAGAAATCTGCCGAATCAAAAAAATGTGAAGAAAAATTAGGCACAGGGCGTGTGAGCTATTGTTTTGTTTTGATAAAAACACTACCTTTGCATTGTTTTTGAATCATTATTAATCTTCTTATCCTAAATTTATTATGGCAGAATATGTATTGCAAGAAATGAACGACTTGCACAGAGATGGTATTCGTAGATTGTATCCTCGTATGATAAGGATGCGTGAAGCTAACTATGACATGGTAGTGAACGATTTGCATGAGGCGGCGCAAGTGCCAGCAGCTCATGTCAAGGCTGTGCTTGATGCTTTGCCTCGACGCATGATGCATTGGTTCAGTGTGAATCATTCCGTTAAGGTGGATGGATTTGGTCTTTTCACTCCTAATCTCAGCGTAGTGACAGATGCTGATGTAGCAGCAGGCGATGTGAATGAAAGAAACATGAACGCGGAGAATATTAAAGTGAGTTCGATATCCTTTAGGGCAGATTCGAAATTATTACTGTCCGCTAAAAGTTTTAATAAGAGAAATAAGAAAGGGCTGATTCCATAATTGTGGAGTCAGCCCAAATTGTTACCTTTGTTTCTGCGACA
>JAGHVC010000216.1 GCA_018064505.1 Candidatus Minthosoma caballi
GGCTTACAAGGCATAAGCGATGATGCGTGACGGGCGCAAACTTCTGACCATATTGCATGGCCTCAAACTCGTCGATTAAGGCCAAACGCACAAAGGGCTGCAAGCAGCGTTGATTGCCACTTGCAGCCCTTGTTAAGAGTCGTATTTGAAGTTCGGAAGCTATCCCTCGTAGAATCCTTCCTTACTCTTGCTTGACCATTTAAGATACATGTCTTGGTAGTTTGCCTTGATAAACTGTGTGATCTTGCTAATCTCACGGTCTGTCAGCATACCACGGGTCTGCAGGATGGCATCACCATTTGCTTTTACGAAAAATTTGGCTGAGCCCGCCTCGGTTAGTTTGCGATCACTCGCATGGACATGCATACATTCCACAACGCAGAAGGATGTGAAGTAGAGATAATATCCAGCCACCTTAAACTCATAGTACTTCGGCATTATCAATCCTCCATATAAATGCGATTTGCAATAAGATACTTGCGAACGATGGAGATCTCAATGTCGTCCATCGTCGTCTCAATGGTTTCGTCCTCGCTGTTAAATACTGAAGCTTTGTCAGGATGGTTCAGATTTAGCACATGAATTCCATCAGTTCTACGCTCAAAGGCATAACCGTTAACGATCATGTCAGCACGGTCGGCAATAGTTTTTATATCAGGCATAGTGAACACTTACTTTTTTAATTGGACTCAGAAACTCTGTTTTGTCAATATACAGCCCTTCAAGGATAGGATCAAGGTCAATGTACTCTTCCTCTGGTTCATCGCAATTCTTGTACTTTGCCATCACTACGATATAACCGTTGTCCCATTCTTTCACATTGATATAATGCTCAAGGGAATACGGAGCCTTGAATCGCACATTATATCCACCAAAGCGGAAAATTGTGTATCCATCTCCGCTACTCAGAATAGCTTCATTTGAAGGACACTCTAAGGATTCTTGCGTTTTTATGTCCATATTCTCAATCATAATTCGTATATTAATTCACACTTCGGGAACTCATTGTACTTGAGGAAGAAGCGGTATTTGACCGTGTTAAGTCCCCAAAAAGGCATCAAAACAACTCAAATCAAAAGTTGTGACTGCAAAATTACACGAATCCTATCTAATAAACAAATATTATGCATAAAAATTGTACCAGTATAATTCCTTATTGATATGAATATCACATTTTCGCCAATTGTAACTTGCAAGGCAAAAAAACACTTATTACATCGGACTCATAAAAAGCATGAGAGATTTTTCGATTAGATATAAAAAGAATAGTCAAAGCCATCGTGCACCAAGCTTAGGAACGAAGCTATTGCTGTCTCTGCCCATTTAAATACTCTCGCCTGAAAATCCATACTCACTGTTTTTTCTGTTCTTATGGATTTGCAAAAATAATAAATTGCTACGAAATAAAACTGTTATGCCTGTTAAACTATTCTAAGACAGAGATGTTTCTTTTCTCGAACTGAGGTAAAAATAATACAAAACAATTGTAAATAGCAGAAAGCCACAAACCGCATTACAGCGCAGTTTGTGGCTTTTACTAAAGTTTATCGTCTGTAGCATATACCACATGGCTTTCTCTTCATTGCCTTCGCTTTCTCCAATGATACTATTTTCACTTCTGCAGAGCAGTTATTTAACCCTCTGCAATTACGATTGCAATGATAAGAATATGCGTTAGGTCCTGTACAAACATAAACAGAAGAACTGTTAGATGGACCTAAAAATGTCAAAACTATTGCAAGAATAAATCCCATAATAAATCATAAGTTTACAGTCTGAATTATTGTGTCAATGATATTTATGCACAAAGATAAGCATTTTGCATTAAAATGAGCATTGAGTGAAACACTATAATTCATGTATGCCCCTATTTGATCTTTGTTGCCACATTGCTTTTTTTCACTTTTGCTTTAAACGGCAAAGAATAATTACCCATAGACACATAAGTCTCAGTTTTCACACAGTATATCGAAAGCTCGCATGATAATTTGTTCTTCTTTTTGTACAATTGCATTGCATTATTTGGAATATCAAATGCAACATTATAGTTTTGCATATTATCATTAGCAGGAGTTACTTCTTTAGTTACGCACAAATAATTGGAAGATTGTAATCCATAGTTTGAGAATCTACGAGAGGCTTTAATTATATTGCCAGATTCATCTTTTATAAATGCTACAATTAAGCATTTTTGTCCTTTTGCCCCTTGTATTGAAACATTTGCATTAACCCTCAAAGCGTTCCGTTGCATAGTATGAGTAAGATATGCATAATTTATACAGGAGGTAATGTTCAATGGTGCTCCATCTTGTTTAAAATCAACCCTTACTCTCTGATTGTCAGAATTTACAAATAAGCTGGCATATCTTTCATCATATTCAGTGTTTCTGTCATATTTAAGAGTCACATAGCAATCATACTTTTCCGCTTTGCACCATTTTGGCAAACTTGAAATTGACCAATCTTTGCCATTTGTACTAATGGTTAACACAATAGAACCACTTGTATGTGGCAAGTGTTTTGTGACGAAATAGTTCTGCTGGTCCACTCGCAAATAAGTGGCAGATTTTGGTGCTCGAGTGGTTTGTGAAGGAGGCGTGGTTTGCGAATGTTGTGTCCGTTTTCTTTCTGTTGTCTGTACCCTATTTCTCGCTACAGTTTGCCTGACAACATTTTTCTTTGCTTTTTCTTGTTGTTTTGGGGGCTCGACATTCTTTGGTTGTGATGTGTTTCGTTTTGCTTGAGCTTGTTGTTTTGCTATAACAACACTTCTATCTTTTGTTGTGTCTCGTTTTGGTTTAGTCTGTGCCCACACGAAACATGGTGCACAGACTAATCCGATGAGAAGCATATTTTTCAACTTATGTGTCATAACTATTTCCCATTTACAATTGTTTGCTCTTTTACATGCTTATACCAATCACCTTTCCATGGAATATTATTTCGAAACTCGCCTATGAAATGTTCTTTTTCCACATCGAAAAATAATCCCTTATTCCATTTATCCTCATTCATTGAGCCTTTGAAATAAGAACCATCCTTGTAAAACATAATGGCATTATTGTCAATCCTCTTGCCATTGGTGAAGTTACCATAGTAATACAAGCGACCATCTTTGTCATTTGCATGATATATAGCAACTCCTGTACCTTTAGGCTCTCCATTCTTCATAGGTCCATAGTAAACATACTTTCCCATGTTCTTTTTGGTTACTTCTCTTGGATTGAGGACTTTAACATACACGACACCAAACAAAATAACTGCAACGAAACCAAGTATAGCAACCCAAGTTGTATTTCTTTGTTTGTTTTTAAGGCTAGACACCTCATTCTTCAGTTTTGTTCGTTCCGATAGCAACTCATTTATTTCCTTGTCCTTTCGCGAAATTATGCCCTTATAACTATTCATTTGAGCAGTGTTAAAGCCTTTTGACTTGTACACAAATGTATAGCCATTGGTATAGCTGGATTTCAGAATTTCATCTTCACTATCCTGAATAGAAAAACTTTTGACAGAATCTTTAGATACGGCATAACTTACAGATGGCAATTGTTTTGAAGTGCCTTCCAGCCTATTAAACGAAGATTGAAGACTTGAAGAAATCAAATCTATTTCCTCCTTGTTCTCATACAAATGCCCTATCTTAGATTCGACCTCGCCTTTATCATTGAAATGAATAAGATACCCATTTCTTACCATAGTTTCTATGATTCCTTCATAGATCCCGAATAATTGGTCAATCTGGGTAATCATCTTACCATTAATCACGGTACAAAAACCAAGATAATTACGGTCTTCAAGTTTTCTTATATAGCCGTAGTAAATCAAGTCACCATCTCTATGAATGGCGATTTGAGTAGTAGCTTGCGAATTCTGGTAAAATTTTTCAAAAATGGACTTGGTGTAGTCATTGGGATATTGCGTGTACCCACTACTCAAGTCACCAAAAAGATATACGGACAGATTCATCACCTAAGTTGGAATTTAATAACTTTATTCTGATTATCAACTGAATATGATGGTGCTCTATTTAACACCTCATTACCCAAAAGAAGAGGCGCCTGCGCATTTGCTGACACAGTTGCTGTGACATTTGAACATGATATCTGATTACCAATAACTAATTCTCTGAGATTGATGACCATGTTCTCTACAATGCTTCCATCTGCAATTTGTGAATGAGTAGTTCCGAGAATATCATCCTGTGTGAAACAACCTTTTTCGTACAAATATTTTGCTTCAGCGATGGAAATAAGAGTTCCAGAGCACCCACTATCAAGAATCATCTTGACAGTGAATTGCCTATTCACCGTTACATCAATGAGTTTCACTCCACCTTGTTCTTCGAATGGCACTACGACTTCGTCATCAGAGTTATATGTTACGACAGGAACATTCCCTTGATAGTCAGCAGAATCATTTTCAATCTCTTCACTATCATAGAAAGATAGTTGTTTCTTCTCCGATTTACAAGAAGTAATTGCGATAATTGCAAGCAATAAAATGAGTATCTTCTTCATAACAAAATCATTCTTGTTGAATTTCTATTTCTCTTGAGGCTATTGTGTCTTTGCCTAATACATATAATAATGTACAAGTAGAGCCTTTGTAATCATCCTTTACCATAATTGTTCCATCGCGAATAATCAACCCCGCACCTTCAGAAATCCATTCTCCTTGTAAATCTGAAGCACCTTCTCCTTGTATGCTTATATGGCAAATTTCTTGGCGGGTTATTGATTTCTTTTTTTTACCAAACTCTTGAATTTCAATCTTTATTTTACTTCGGTCAAAACCTTCGGGCAGAGTAGGTACATCAATAGCGTCAATTGCAACAATAGGATTTTTTAAGCTGTCATTTTCATGTTCTAATTGCAAAATTTTTGTCTGCAGTCCATTAATTTTTACCTCGTTAGCATCGTAGTACTTTTTTGCAAAGAAACCTAATGAGCCTACGAGTAATACGATAAAAAAACTGACAATCCCAACAATTAGCCAATTTATGCGTCTTGGTGGGGGCATAACTGGAGTCATATCTCCCATTCTGACACTGTTCAAATCATTTTTAAGCTTATCTACTCTCTGTTGCGACTTCAGTAATGCTTCGTTGTTGTTTTTTATCTCTTTATCCTTTTTACGACATAGCATCTGTAAATCAGAAACATCCTTTTCACGCTCTTTTATTGTCTGTTTCAGAGATTCAATCTTTGTATCAACTTCTTCATATTCTTGTTTGATGCTTGCAATCTTTCGGTCATTCTCTTCTTTTACCTGCTCAAGACGCTTGCGAGACTGTTCCTGACATTCTTCAAGTTCCTCCTTTGATTTGCGAGTGATTGACTCTATCTTTTCTTGGGAAGACTTCTGGATCAGTGAAATTTCCTGCTGTGCTTTCTGAATAGTAGTCTGCATTTCTGCTTTATATTGAGCTACAGTTTTAGCCGCTGAAGACGATAGATAGCATGGTGAGATAAAGAGTCTACCCGATTTCTTTACAACATCCAAAGCGGTCATTTTGTCACACTCAAACAAGTTTATTGTTTGAACCGCAGACTGACTGTTTGATGAAAATCCCGCAAGACTGATAATATCCTCTACTATCGAGAACTCGCTGATGTAATTTAGTACATGTTTTTCTATTTCTTTCAATTTGCCATCTATGCTCTGGAAATCTGCTATCATGTATTTGGCTGAGCCATTGTTCTCTTGAACACAAAGACCAACACACATTTTATCATATACAGCTTTCAAAATATTGTACATGTTCTGAACATCAGCATAAAATGCGTTGATTCTAACTGTTAGCGCAAAATAAGAACCTGCCCTACCTTGCGAATCGCACACATTTTGGCCTTTCACGAAAGAATAGTAGCATTGAGTGGAGCCCCCAAAAGTCATGACATCTATCTTCATGACTTCTGGAGCATCCCATTTCGGACCATAAAAAGAAGACAAATATCTCTCGTCATCTCCCTTAGGCCCCCATATCTTTTGTCCCATAGGTACTCCATGGACAAATAGGTTTATATTAAGTCCCATGTTGAATTATCCGTTAATGAGTTTAAGCATTGCCTGCCAGAGCTTTTGAGCATATATATAATGCCCCTCTATATAAGCGAAACCACCAGTCATTGTCTCCGCATAACTTCCTGTCATGAAAGGCACAAATTCACAGTTGTATTTAGTGAAAAACTTTGTTACAGGATTCTTATTCTCGAATGGAACAAAGATGTTTGGATAGAGATT
>JAGHVC010000238.1 GCA_018064505.1 Candidatus Minthosoma caballi
GATATTACGGAAAACATCTGCTAAAACATTATAAAATAATTTTGATTACCTACTTATTTTACTCGTGATCCATCCGAAAGTGCTTTTTGGCAACACCCAAGGAAGCTCTGTTGGAGCTAAAGGCAGTATTCTCCACACCCTGAACCATCTTCTTATAAACTTCACCACATTGCTTTGCTGCTTCAGTTCTTCGCAAGAAACAGTACCTACCGCAATGATATCTTCTAGCAAAACCTTTCCTTTTTTGTAATCAGGATTACAAATCGTCAAATCCTCTGGCATGCCAAAATCACGCACAAATATCGCCATCATGGCAGAAGTGAAATTCTCAAGTCCACATTCTTTCAAAACGGAAAAAGCTTTTTGCTTTACAGCATCATCCCCTTTCACCGACTTTAGAAGATAGTAATAATCAAGTATTTGCTTCAATCCGCAACCATCAATTGCCCAATGCAGAAACAAATGAGCGATAATGAAGAATAAATCAAATTCCTTAGTAGGCACATTGATTGAAATCGAAGGAAGCATATTGCTCCATTGCTGTTGTTGCACATTATTATAATATTGAAGCATCCTTTTCTCGTGGAAAGGACTGAACAGCTCGGCAGGAATATAATGCACTTCCATTTCCACCCCTCCCTTCAGTGTTACAGCAATATGATGTCCTCCAGGCTTTTCGGCTTTTGGGAAGTTCTTCCTTATATAACTAACCACCTTTTCTTTTCCGCCCTCCATCCACACATCTATGTCGCCAGAGCAGCGACGAAGAGGAGCATCATACAAAGCTCCCATGCCCTGCCCTTTCAGTATGCAAGCATTTATGCCCTCTTGCTTGAAGATGCTGCACACTTTCACGCAAGTCTCGTTCAGAGCTACATTATCCTTCTCTATCTTGTCCACCACTGCAGCCCAATCCATGATAACCTCAAGAGGAGGTCTCTGCTCTGCTGGCAAACGCTCCACTCCGCAGAAAGCGACGCCAACCACACTCTGCTTTGCCGACATAAGCATCAGTTCCACCCACTCTTCCTGTGTGGGAGGTTCTGCAAATCTGTCAGCATTGCCAAGAGCAATCTTCATCAACTGCAAAAACAGTTCATTAATATGTTTAGCCTTCTTATCCATCTTAAATTCGTTGCAAAGTTAGTTCTTTTTTCGATTTTTCATGAAAAAAATCCATTTTTATTATTGCTTGCAAAAAACATAAACACACCTATAAGCAGAAAGAAATGCTCCAAAACAACAATTTGGGTGGCATATACATAAGAAACTGCAACTGAAGTTCCAAACATGAAACACCAGCTGCAGTTTCTTATTATTGGCATGAATCAAGGAAACGGAAACACTCCCTCGATTCTTTTATATATATAATATTTGCGCATAAAAAACTTTTATTTCAAAAAATCACCACCCACTTTGGCATCAAACTTTCATCAAATTCTTCTTAACAATCGACGAATATCGAAGTTGTAGATAAACTGTTTTTTTGTGAGACCTTATGACTGCAATCATTCAAAATACAGCCAAATTGTCTTCTCCCTGAATGCTTTGCAATTCTCTTAATGTAGTTAATAAGTATCTTCTTTATTTAATTTCCAATGCAAATGTATGAAAGATTTGCGACAAATTAATAAAAAACAAAGAAAAAGTGATAATTGAAAAGTGAAATTAGCATAATATAGTCAAAAAACAAGGTTAAACAGGGAAAAAAATCTTGTACTCTCTTCCTTTACAATCAAGAACCTTTTACCTCTTTCAACTTACGCCTTATATCGCACGATCGTTATGCCTTGTATCGACCGTGCGTTACGCCTTGTATCGACCAAGTGTTATCGGGCATAAGATGAGAGGGGGAAAAGGCGGAATCTGCTTTTGCCATGCCATGCAACTTTGCCTATCTCAATACTGTTATTCCCAGCATTCGATATCATCTTCGATTTCAGGCATTTCTGCACGATGAAACACAGGATTCTTACCTTGTTTCCTTTGTTCGAGATAGTGGTTTAGTAGACGGAACACCTTGGGTGACAGCAAGATAATAGCAACGAGGTTGGTAATGGTCATAAGCCCCATAACGATGTCAACCATGGAGAATGCGGTTTGCAATTCGACGAGCGCTCCGAGCATAACAACTCCACCTGTGAGGAGGCGGAACAAAGCAACCGACCATTTCTTGCCTGTGATGAAACGGATGTTGGTTTCTCCATAGAAATAGTTGGCAATAATGGTACTGTAGGCAAACAGGAAAATCGCTGCGGAGATAAAGTATTTTCCAAAGCTGCCAATGTGCACTGAGAGAGCTTCGGAAGTAAGCAATATGCCATCCTTTCCACAATCATGCTTGCCAGAAAGAAGGATGATGAATGCAGTGCATGAACATATAACAAGAGTGTCGATGAACACGCCAAAAGCTTGCAACAAACCTTGCTTCACTGGATGAGAAGTCTCTGCAATGGCAGCCGCATTTGGTGCACTTCCCTCACCTGCTTCATTGCTGAACAATCCTCGTTTCACGCCTTGCATCACTGCTGCTCCCACTGCTCCTCCAGCTACAGAATCAAGACCAAAGGCACTATCAAAAATCAGTTTAAACACATGAGGAATCTGGCTGAGATTCATTATCATAACTACAAACGAAAGTAGAAGGAAACCGATAGCCATAAAGGGCACAACGAGACTTGCAAAACGACTGATTCTTTGTATGCCGCCAAAGATGATGATGAGAGTAGCCGCAGTCACTACAACACCCACCCAGGCTTTGCTCAATGAGAAAGTGTCGGCAATGGAGTCGCACAATGTTGTGCTCTGAACCACTTGATTTGCAAGTCCAAAAGTGACAGTAATGAGGATCGCGAAAAGTATGCCCATCCAGCGAGCATGCAAACCATGCTGCATGTAGTAAGCTGGTCCTCCATAATAGGAATCTTCACCTTTTCTCTTATACAACTGAGCTAATGTGCTCTCAACAAAAGCTGTGGCTGACCCAAACAATGCCATCACCCACATCCAGAAAACCGCACCTGCGCCACCAATGAAAATTGCAGATGCTACTCCTGCCAGATTTCCTGTTCCCACACGACTTGAGAGAGCCACAGCAAAGGCTTGGAAAGGGCTAAGAGACCCACCCTTGCCCTCCCTGAGAGGGAGGGAGTTGGAAGTTACATTTGCAGATGAGGTGGATGGTTGTTGGGAAGGAGGTGAGGCTGGTTCGGTGATGGTTTTCACCATGTCGCGGAGGCGTCGGAACTGGACAAAACGGGCGCGAATGGTGAAATAGATTGCACAGAAAACAAGAAGTACAATCACAATATATGACCACAGAAAATCGTTAATAGTATCAAGGATAAGCATGAATTGCTGTCTTTTTTGTGTGAAAAATTGTAATTTTATGCAAAAGTAGCGAAATTCTTTTTAACTTTGCATAGAATAGATAATGAAAATTCAACTTTCGCAAGTGTTTGTTCTATGATTTTTGTTAAGATTTTAGTTTAGATGTCGAGCCCATAGGGCGATCCTCAATAAATCGTTCTAAAAAGCGA
>JAGHVC010000232.1 GCA_018064505.1 Candidatus Minthosoma caballi
CAAAGAACCCTGTAGATGCAGTACTTGCAAAGGCTCGCGCTCTTTTCAAGAGACAGCTGAACCAAGATGCTGAAACTATTAGGCTGTGCATCAATCGCTTCCTCGGAAGCCAGACTTCCCTTATAAAGGAAGAGTTCCTTGACACTTACTTAGACCGAATCTGCCGTCTTCTAGACAGCAAGACATTCTGTCATGACTGTGATGAGTTAAATCTCGACGCATACAATGTGGCAACGCATTTTGTGTTCACAGGAATGTCGAATGTTTACAAGATTCTCGACCGCGGGTTGACCAACGCGTTTCCTCATGTATATGAGGCCGTTGAGAAGCCTGTCTATGAAAGAGCTTATATGGAGGAGTTTGATACTCTCCATAGGCTTGACTTCCTCATTGGTGCAAGGAATAGTGATTAATTGGTGAACAAGGGCCCATTCACGATTTTTTCGTGGATGGGTTCTTCATTTATTCATTTTTCGTTAGAACCTCTTTCCCCAAAAATTCTAACACCCTCTGATATCGGTTTTAAGTTCTTACGAATTTTATTCAAAACTATATTCAACTCTTCTTCTTCGACACCTACAGCTGTTGTAGTAGATTTAGCTTCTTCTTCCCATTCATCACGCCAACGCATCCATTCTTCAAGATAGCTTATTATTGCTTCATTCACACAAGCCATAGAAATATACATCTGTGACTTTTCAGTGTCGCTGTACCAACTGTCTTTATATCCTTTTCTCTCAATGCTGACTGGCAAATCGGTTTCTTCATTCCATGTAATCTTAATAAATGAATTGGTAAGAAATTCTGAAGGATGCACGAACTTATTGCTTGTTTCCCAGATTGTTTTCAACATAGGAAACCTTTCGTTTATGATATTAATAATCCTCGTGTCATTGTATGATTTGTCATTTCTATCTTTTAACCCAGCCAATTTTTCGCCTTTTATAAGTCTTCTGTAAAAATAATCATAATCATCAGTGTCTAAGCCAGCATATAATATTGTCAGGTTACTTAGCTGTATTCTGACTAATGGCATTGCGCATGTTTCATTGTTAGACTCCATCATAGCAATAAAACCTTCATTTATCTTCATCACCCTCGTAATCATTGGCAATAAAAAATTATCTAAGGTTGCAAAGACATTCTTGCTATTTATGATAGAGTTTGCCATCTTCAAGTAAGTATCATTTGCATCAAGTTTCAAATCGTATGTAATTCCTTCGAGTGTTACTTCCATAAAAAAGCTTTACAAAATTATAAAAGAATTTTACCAGTCGCAAATTTACTCTTTTTCTTCAAAATCATAATAAACAAGATTTATAAAAATCGTATTTATAGGCATTTTTATTAAGGTACAGATATTTCAATATTTAATTAGTATTCTTTAAAGGCTGAATGAAGAATTTTTGTACACAGCTGAAAACTAAGATTTAAGAAAAAAAGGAAGGAACAAGAATGTTTGGGAAAAACCTTGCTCATCTCATTTCTTTACCTTACCTTTGCAACCAGCAATGAATTAATTAACTAATCAAGATAATGAAATTGGGAATGAGAAAGACAATGGCATTGGTGGCGGGACTGGCTGCAATGGTGGCTGGACTCGCGTGTTCGTGCTCGAAGGATGAGGACGGAAAGGAACAGGAGGAGTGGAGAACTGAAAGCAAGGTGGTGGCTGGACAAGTGGGCAGCGGCAACCTTAGGATTGCCAGGACTCTGGATCACCATTACTTCTATGGAGAGGATGGGGAAGTGCAGAGCGTGAAGACGAGCATGTGGGGAGAGCCTTTCGTGTTCGGAAAGGGCATGAGCAGTGTCTCGATGAAGATGGATAGAGAAATGGAAGCTGGGGTGTGGCATCACATCGACATTAAATACGATAAGTTCCGCTTCAACGAGCAAGGGTATGTGGTTTCTTTCAATTTCAGGAGGGTGTATGACAAGATCGTGACCGAAGGAAAGTTCAGCTGTTCATACAACGAGGACGGCACTATTTCGCTTGCGAAGATTTCGGAGAGCGCAATGGGCAATCAGTCGCAGAAGACTATTAAGTATGAGTATTCCAATGGCAAGCTTCTCAAGATTAAGTCCGTTTCGGCCAACGACTTTTCTGTCATTATTGACTATCTCTACGATGACGAAGCTGTAAGGAATCCTCTCCGTATGACTTGCACGGCATTCACTTATGTGTATAGATTATCAGGCAGTTCCGCTCTCATCTTCCATTCGCTGTACGACCTCGGCTATCTTGGCACAAGGTGCGCTTATCTGCCTAGCTCGATGAATGTGACTAATAGCATCCAAGGCGATCTCTCTGCTGAAAGCAAATTCACCGTTCCTTTCAAGTATTCTTACAGAGAGGATGGAGCTATTTATGATGATGAGTATGGGGTGTATGAGTATGAGACCCACCCCGTCCCTCCCTTCGAGGGAGTGGGAAGATAGATACCTGAGGGGGATCTAGAGGGGACTCTGGTAGCACCCCGCATCACATTTTCCCATAGGGCGAGTTACGCCATTCTTATCGGCCGGATACTTCTGTGAGTATTCGGCTGATGCTTTATCTCGGGC
>JAGHVC010000091.1 GCA_018064505.1 Candidatus Minthosoma caballi
TTTTAGTTGAAGATTAATTGTAATTGAAAAAAATGTAGTATATTTGCTAAATTAAAGGTCAGTTAATGGCTTTTATTGTTAAAACTAAATATAAAAATTAATGGGTAAAATACTATATTTCCTATGTTTTATTTTGTCTGTGTTTCCGACGGATGCGAACGAAAATCGAAGGCACATTCATGTTACCAGGCGTGGAAGTAAGAAAGCACATATAGGTGATACAGTTGCAAAGATATGGATAGAGGAAAATGGTAGCAAGAAAATAGAAATAGCATGGTCGGAATTAACGGCAGACGAAGAAGCCGATATTATTGCTGTACTTGATGCTAATTATGATTACATCAATGAATGTATAGACCGTGTTTTCAGTGGCAAGAAAGTTGACATTTTGCGTATTAATAAAAAGAAATAATAAGATGTGTAGATTCAAAGATACAAATTTAGGTATTAAGAAACTCGATTTCAACGAGAAGCGAGGAATGATGGCTGTCTATCTGACAGATGGGCGTGAAGTGCTTGTACCTGTTGGGTTATTTCCAGAGATAAAGCAACTTCGAAAATCACAAAGAGAGGATTACATGATCATGGACGGTCAGTTCTTCTCGTTTGAAGCAATCAGCAAAATCTTCTCAGTAAAAGATATACTGAACTGCAACCTTGCATAAAGCAAACATACATAATATTTTATAGAGTATTACGGATCTTGTTCTCTACTGCTAAATTCGCTTGGAAATCGTGAAGCCCTTCAGAACCTGCGTCTGTCACGCAATGCCAGACATCTTGTTTTTTTGATAAACATAGATGCCATGTTGTTTTTTGTAAGGATTTTCATCCTCTGAGAAGCGGATGTCATGTTTTATGCGGTAAGTACAATTCTTCACCTGAAGTCCAGTACTTCCTGGATTATATTTCATAAATAATTTTATGAATTCCTAAGTCATAGTATGGCGTTTTTTCTTTGCAACCTCGTATTTTGGATGATGCTTATTATTGTTTTGAGAGAAACACAGATATAATCAAAGTGTTTTCTCATTTTAAATCTATAAATTCAATTTAAGTATTCCTAAGAATTTCTATCTCCTACTTACCTGAGTAGCGACATTGCTTTCTTGCCCAATAGCGAAACTTTACCTAATAATAGGCTTAAGATTCGCACTATATCTTTTGGAAGTAGAGAACAATCCACAACACTCATCTATCATAGAGCAATTACTACAAATACCTAGATTTGTTTTTTTCCATTCTGAGATAGACTTGCATGCAAATGGCCATAAAGCTGTTGGAAGAAGGCAATGGGGAATATTGAATATTCTGGTCTGAATGTGAGAGTTATCAAGAATATCAATAGCCCTTGCTAAGTTGATGGTAAAACACTCAGAATCCATCCACACCTTTGAGTAGTTTTTTTCAGCATAGCCAATCACTTCTAATCCCATAAAAGAAACCTGAGCTACAAATGGAAGATTACGTGTTATAAATTCAGCTATCTTGTCGAGACGTTTGTAGTTTTGTTTTAAGATAATTACTCTTAGCTCTATTTCGAACCCTAATATTCCTAAATTATGAAGTCCTTTTAATGTCGCATAAAATGAGCCTTTTGCACCTGCAATAACATCGTGGTCTGCGTAATTATCGGAATGAAGTGGTATTCCAACAAAAAGTTTCCCATTGGCTTCCTTTGTGAACTTTTCCACATAATTTGCGTTTGCAAAACTTCTACCATTGGTTAATAGATGTATGCTTGAATTGGGCATCTTATCCCATATTCGATGCATGTAATCAAAAAGAAGATCTCCAGATAGAGTTGGCTCTCCACCTGTAATACAAACATAATCTGTTTCTGGATCGGCAGTATCTATAAGATTTATATTGCGTTTGTAGTGATATGTACTATCATCTTCATCCAATGGTGGCTGACAACACATTATACACCTGTTAGTACAACAAGATGTTACATAGATGATATTATTATTAGACCCTTTTATGAATTTATCAGTCATATATCCATCTCCTTATTATTGGCAATACTTCATTTCCTCTTCTATCTATGAGCTCAAATAAGTATTCAAATACGGCTTTATGAAATTTACAGAACAAGCTACTTGGCCTGTGCCCATACCAATCTCCTTGAGTGGAATAGTTTCTCACTGGATCTGCACCACAATATTGCTGAAAAGCACAATCAGAACATCCTGCGATGTATTCTGTTGCCCATACTCTTGATAAAGCCTGAGCTTTTTTCCCATAAAAGATGTCCTCATATTTATCAGATACCTTGCCCAACCTGAAAGTAAAATCACCACTTTCTGCCATCATTCTAGATTCGTCTGAGCAATATACATATCCATCGTAGTTATACACAACAACACTATTTATTATACCTGCTGGTGACTGTAAATCTACGAACCCTATAGGAAAAGGAGTAAGTATTTTCTTCATAACCATTGCTGTAAACCCTTCAACAAAGAACTCCCCCCTTTTATTTAGCAACAAAATATAGTCTAAAGATTTTTTATAAAATTCCAGGAACTTGTCAAAGTACAAATTCCAGTCTTCATTTTCTTTAGCTCTTCCATAGGGATTTAGTGGTCTTAGGAAAATATAATGAAAACTTAATTGCCTATATGAATCCACAATCTCAATCGGGTAATTTAAGGATAGTACCGAGGTAGTCATAAGCGGTGATATTCTATCTTGGCCTAGTCTTTCTCTAATTCTCAACAATGAGTCCACAAAGTGTTTATAGCTTCCGCTGACACCTCTGTTACTGTCATGAATACTTTCAGGACCATCAAGAGAAGTCGAAACAAACACATTGTATTTCTCGCACAGATTAAGTAATTCTTCTGAAAAATGGATTATATTAGTACAGATAACATACTTGATTTCTTTACCAACAGACTTATTTTGCCTTTCGGTTTCTAATATAGCATGTTCAACTAACGAAGGAACTAAAGAGGATTCACCTCCTTGAAACTCCATCGTTATATGTGGGTTTGGAGACTTCAACATTAAACTTATTGCTTTGTTGAGGTCTTCAATCTTCATATCTTTATTTACGCAATCTTTATTCTGACTGGTAGCTTGGCAATAAACACATTTTTGATTGCATCTTAATGTCAACACAAAAATATGCAAAGAAGTAAATCCGTCTAGAAAAGACTTTTTTGTTCTTATTCTAGTTGCAATTACATCCTGTAATATGTCATTATATGAATCACAGATTATGAATTTCGATAACAAATCACGATATTCCTCTGTGTTTCTATTCACAGAGCCACTAATGACTCGTTGAACAGTACCATTGGGCATAAAGAGATAATCGCCAACTTCATTGACGATTAACTCTTTATTTCCGATATGTGTAAATTTGAAAGGCAATAATCTATATGAATTATTCCTCTGTATCATATTCTGTGAAATTGTCTATATTAGAAAATGCTTTAACATACAGAATATTACGAATGTCATGAGTTTCCTTTTCTATTACCTCTCTCATCTGAAAGTCGTTTAACATGGTTGAAATGGTCTTCTTCATAATATTCCAATCCGTATCATTATTACTTTCGAGTTCTACCAGAAGCTGACTCTCATGACTTGTCGTCTGCACAACAAAATCGTTATTCAGCCAGTATAAAACCTTCATGATAACAGATTTTGAGAACATATTGGCATCAATGTTGAATTGAGCCTTTTTATTACCAATGATTCTAAAAGAGTTCATTATTGTACAGTCGGAAGTGAATATAATTTTGCCAGTGTTTCTACATCAACAATACTTGACTCTTGTATTCCAACACTTTGCTGGAACTTATGATATGCCTTCAGTATCTTCAAGCGTATATCTGCATTCATAATATTGTCTGCATCATAGCTCTTCAAGAATCCTTTTTCGACTAACAAAATAGCAACCGCTGTCAAAGCCTCTTTGTTATGCTCTATATCCAAAGCATTAGCATAAATGAGAGCAGAGTATTCATCCTGTCTCTTTCTGAAATTTTTGAGATCTGACAAGAACGTCTTTGAAGCATACTTCGACTTTTTCTTACCCATTCTCACATGCATCCGTTTAACGGAACGCTTGACAGCGGAATTATACTTATAGTTATAAGGATTCTTCGATTTCTTAAGCTCTGCTTTTGTTAAGACTCCATTTGCGATAAAAGAATCTATCATTTCATCTACATCAGTGCCAATTGCACCAGTCTCAAGGTCTCTACTTGCGTATTCGCGCTTGATTGGAGTATAATTAGTGCTACTTGATGAATATGCAGAAGCACTACCAGCATATCCATAGTTCTTAGCCTTGTTTACCTTATGCTTCTTAGCAGATTTGCAAATTGCCTTAACTATATAATAGATAGCGACACTGCCACCTATAGCTCCCAAAGTCGCTCCGACAGCGGCTCCACTGGGACCACTTCCACTTCCCCCGTAACCAGAAGAAGATATATGTGATGAATGTGAACTGTGTGATGAATGTGAGCTATGTGACGAGTGACCTTCGATTTATGATGGATTTGCGTAGATAGAAAGAATACCAGAATTAAGCCTTTCTAAGAAAGAAGAGTTGTCACTATCTTGTCCATGCTCATTCTTATTTACGGCTACAATAGGTCTCATTTCAGCGGCAAGGACTGGGTTTGTACCTAAAGCTGTAATTGAAGTCAATAAAATTGACTTTAGAATGTTCTTGTGGGATGTCTTCATATGTTTTATTATCAAACCACTATACTTGAGGTTAGTATACAGATTCTATTTCGTTTTCTATGTAATCTGGCAACGAAGGTTAGAAATCTATGCAAATGATTTCCTCAACTGCATTTACTGACAGATTTGCCTTACTCTTACTTATGCCTTCTTGAGTATTGTCATATATGACACCAATAGCCTGTATCTTATCACCCATTCTCAATACGACATAGAAAGATTTTTCAAGAACAGATATACTTATTCGTCCTTCTTTACCATTAGTTTTGTAGTTTTTGATTCAAAATTGATAAAAACACAAAGTCAAGTTTTATGTTCATTTTCAATTTCTATATGTGTAAAGACTAATACACCTGCTTCACCTCGTCAACGCCTTGAATGTGATTGACTTCGTAGAGCACCGTTGTGAATTCTCGCACAGAGTGAACGAAGAATGTGACGGTGCAATCGACGATGGCATCTTTTGTGACGGTGTTGAGAGAGTCAATGCTGAGGTGAAGCTTGTTGGTGATTGTGTCGATGACATCGATGAGGAAATGATAGCGGTCGATGGCACGAATGGCTATCGTGATTGGATAAACTTCATCCTTGCTCTCTTGAAAATCAACATCCACAATGGAATCGCCATGCTTTGATGCGATGCGTATGGCATCTGGGCATGAACGGCGGTGAATAATGATTGTGTCGTCATCTTGCTTGAATCCTATCGTTTCTCCTCCAGGAATAGGCTTGCAATGAGGGCATCGACGATAGAGCTGCTTTTCACTCATGTCAACAATGCTTCGCAGAGCCCTCTTTGCCTTGTATGAGCAACAGTTATCAATCCATGATGAATCTGGATGAACACCCAGTTCTGTGCCAATCTCAACACAATCGCCACGATGCAGCACAGTCTTGATTGAACAGAGTTTTCCGTTGATATAGCAATACTTAGCATGCATTCCTATATCTGTGTGAAGTTCAAAGGCGAAGTCGATAGCTGTAGAGCCTTTTGGCAGAATGACGCCTCGGCCCTGAGGTGTGAATACCATGACATCGTCGTAGTATAGAGTTGTTGCTATCTTCTCAATGAAATTGCTCTCTTGGCTTTCGTCGGCAATGTCTTTCAGCACAAGCTTGAACTTCTCAATCCACTCTCCCACCTTGCTGTGATCCAGTCCTGCCAGACAGCCAATCTTTGAGCTTTCCACTGTGCGGCGCGAGCAAATCTGAACATCTTCCCAAATGCCGGCATCAGAAAGAAGCATCACATTTATTGATTGGTAGCTATTCTCCTTTGCGCAGTCAATCTGATTGTTGAAGGACTGAGGCTTCTCTTTGAATTCGTTGGTGAGGATGGAATATATCTTAAGGCAAACATCTTTCTCGATGAGAGGATAAGCTGTTTCGTCGAAAGTGATGCGCACATAATACTTATTATTAATATGCTTGAAGTCGCTGTTCAGGGTCTTCATCTTGCGCCAGATGCTGTAAGGCTTGCGGTAGAACACTTTCACTTCGGCGTCAATGCCATGATGCTTGCATAGGCTATGAACCTTGCGCGTGAACTTTAGGAGTCTGCCGTCGTTGGCAACCATCTCATCAGCAAGAGCACGATTGAGATCGCTGAATTCAAAAGGACAGCGATAGCGGAAGGAAAGGTTTTCAAGGTCAGTCTTGATATCGTAGAGACCAAGTCGGTTGGCAAGCGGAGCGTAGAAGTAGTCGGTCTCTCCCGCAATCTTCATCTGCTTGTCAGGACGCATCGAGTCGAGAGTGCGCATGTTGTGAAGGCGGTCAGCAATCTTCACCATCAAGGCGCGAATATCATAGTGGACCGAATCAAGCAGCTGCTGGTAGTTTGCCACCTGCTTGCTTGCAATCTTCACTTTGTTCTTTTTCTTAGTTACAACATCAACAAGGAAAGCCACATCAGAGCCAAACATTTCTTCAATCTGCTCGATGGTGGTTGGTGTGTCTTCTACAACATCATGCAGAAAAGCAGCACAGACAGAATTGGCATCAAGCTTCATCTCGACAGCTGCTATTCGTGCCACAGAGATTGGGTGAATGATGTAAGGTTCACCCGATTTGCGCTTCTGCTCTTTGTGCGCTTCGCTTGCAAAGCGGTAGGCCCGAGTGAGGCTTGCCATCTCTTCTGGAGACACTCGATTCTTCATTGCCTCAAGCACTTGCGTGGCAGCTTCTGCTACAATAATGTCATAATTCGTTTCCATTAGTGGTGTCAATTAAGTAGTTGTAACTTAGGTTCGTTGCGTTGATGTTGCAAAATTAGATAAATTTCACTAACTTTGCATCGCTTTTCATAAAATATATTAAAAACTAATCGCAATTTTATTTCATTTCTATTAAAATTAAAGATGAATAAGCAGAAAATGAAATCAATGAAGGAGCAGATTTGCTGGAAGCATTTCACTCGTCATGGCGATGCAATCTTCCGTTCGCTCGGAAAAGAGATTCGCATCGGAGTGCTGAGTGTGGCTACTCTGGCAATGGCAATGCCTTCGTCTGCGGTTGCAATGACCTCGATGGACAAGCAGCAGATGATGGAAGGCGACGACTCCGACTATGAGATTAGCCTTGACGAGACCGAAGTGGTTGGCACTCTTGCTCCGCTTCCTGCCGACAAGGCTGTGCGACTGGTGCAAGTGATTTCACGAAAAGAAATTGAAGCATCGAGTGCGCATAGTGTTAACGATTTGCTGAAGCTTGCAGCCGGAGTGGATGTGAGACAGCGAGGTGGATTCGGCATTCAGACCGACATTGGCGTGAACGGAGGTTCAGCCGACCAGCTCACAGTGCTGCTCAATGGCATCAACATCAGCAACCCTCACACAGGACACCTCACTGTTGACCTTCCTGTCAGCATAGACGACATCGAGCGCATTGAGGTGATAGAGGGTGGCGCAAGCCGAATCTATGGCTCGCAGGCGTTTGCCGGAGCAATCAACATCGTCACTCGAACAGAAAAGCAGAGCAATGTCGGAGCCACTGTGCAAGGAGGCTCTTATGGCACATTCGGTGCTAATGCTCACATTGCTGTGAAAGCGGGTGCTTTCAACAATCGCGTAAGCGGTGGATATTCTCGCAGCGATGGAGCAAATGGCAATGATGATTTCAACAAAGGAAATGCATACTGGAACGGCAAGTTCAATAGCGAGCTGATTGACATCAAGCTGCAGGCTGGACTTAGCACCATGAACTATGGCGCAAACACTTTCTACGGCACTGGCAGCAAGACTCAGTATGAGGAAAACAGGCGCTATCTTGTTGCTGCTCAGGCAGAACTGAAAGGCAAAGTGAGAGTGTTGCCTCAAGCCTACTGGACTCGCTCCCTCGACCACTATGTGTGGACAAGAAGCAATCCTGCAGCATACCAGAACTTCCACCAAACAAATGTGTATGGTGCAAATATCAATGCCTACACTACTTGGGCATTAGGCAAAACTGCAGTTGGATTTGAGTTCCGCAGAGAAAACATTCTCTCAACTCGTCTTGGCAAAGAGATTGACAATCCTGAGAAGTACAAAGTGCCAGGACACGATGAACACTATAAATACAAAGATGGCAGAAGCAATTACGGCATCTATCTTGAGCATGATGTCCTTCTCAACGATGTAACAATCTCGCTTGGAGGACTGCTGAACAAGAATACTTCAGTTGATGGCGGCATGAAGTTCTATCCTGGCGTTGATATCTCATGGCGAGCAGTGGAAGGACTGAAAGTATATGCTTCTTTCAATCAGAGCCTTAGAGTGCCAACCTACACCGACTTGTACTATTATGGCCCAGGCCTTCAGGGATTTGCCGATCTGAAGCCAGAGAAGAGCACAGATTATGCAGTTGGCGTGAGCTATCATAACAATTTCATCAACACTCAGTTGAAGGGCTTTTATCGCAATGGCACAGACATGATTGACTGGGTGAAGAAACAAGGAGCCGATGTATATACATCCGACAATTGCGACATTAACAGCATTGGCTTTGAAGCACTCGCAGCTATGAACTTTGAAGGCTTGTATGGAAAAGAGTCGATTCTGAAAACTCTCACTCTCAGCTATTGCTACAACTATCAAAATCGCGCAAACACTGAGCAAGCTGCAGCATACGCTAATCAGCTCGTTTTCCTCCGTAACAAGTTTGTGGCATCTCTCAATCACAAGGTTGTGAGCAAGCTTACAGCTCAATGGGACTTCACATTGAAGAACAGAGAAGGCGAGTTTGACAATGCCATCACAGGCAAAACTCAGCAGTATGGCACATTCGGCAATCTTGATTTGAAGCTTTTGTGGACAGAGAAGAACTACTCTCTTTTCGTTCAAGGCAATAACCTCACAAGCCACAAATATTACGACATTGCAAATGTGCAGCAGCCTGGCTTCTGGTTCATGGGAGGCGTGAAGCTGAACATAAATCTTTAGTCATCTGAAAAGCAAGAAATAATCATATCATAATTCATAAAATTGTTCGATTAGTATGGAAAGAGTATCTGAAAGGGTATTCTTTCCATTTTTTGTTTATAAAAAGAGTCCTTTTCTTCTTGCTTTTATGCAGAAATCATTATCTTTGCAAAATATTTCGACTAGTATGAAGCG
>JAGHVC010000193.1 GCA_018064505.1 Candidatus Minthosoma caballi
ATATATAGAGTGATTAAAGCTTAAACTTTAATACCTTACCACCATTTGCAGGTATCTCAACATAAATAGTTCCGTCAGGAATGAGAGCTTTCTTCTCTTTCTTTCCTGTGAGCAAATCTTTGCATTCACGCTCTTCTTCAGATACAGGAATGTCAAGGCACTCGAATGCGTGTGCAGGAATCTTTACCCATGAACGGGCTATCTCGTCGCTGAAGTTTGCAATAACAATAATCAATTCTTTTCCTTCTTTTCGTAAGAAAGCATACTGACGATGCTCATTCATTCCTTCGTTGTAATTCACATACATGATATCGAAGAATGCACCTTCACGAATTGCTTTCTCTTTATTGCAAAGGGTGAGCACTTTTGTGTAATAAGACTGAAGAGCTTTCTCTTCCTTGCTAAGGAGAGAACCGTCGAACTTTCCGTTATTGCGCCAACGACGAATAAGGTCAATTGTCCAATAATCAAAGATGGTTGTTCGACCATCTTGTCCGCTGAATCCTTCAGAATACATGCCTTGCTCACCAAGCTCTTGGCCAAAGTAAATCATCATAGGATTTGTACGCATGAGAGCAGAAACGAGTAGGGCTGGCTTTCCTTTCTCTGAATTTCCTGCAAAGAATTGAGAAGCAATTCGTTGCTCGTCATGATTCTCAAGGAAATTGAGCATATGGCAATTAATATCGTCAACACTTTGCCATGACCCGGTAATGCTTGTAGCAGAGCCGCCACCCATCACATGACGCAATGTGTCATATAGTCCTACTTTGTCATAGAGATAATCAAAGTGTCCGCGATATATGTAGTTGCGGTATTCATGTGGATTATATACCTCAGCTATGAAGATGATATCTGGATATTTCTCTTTCACTTGTGGTATAACCCATCCCCAGAAATCACAAGGCACCATTTCTGCCATGTCACAACGGAATCCATCAATTCCTTTGCTTGCCCAGAATAGAAGGATATCACGCATCTTCAACCAAGTGCTTGGAGTTGACGGAGAGAATACAAGTTGATGTGTGCCAATATAATCTACACCATAGTTGAGCTTTACTGTTTCGTACCAGTCATTTTGGCCAGCCCATTGTGTAAAGCAGTCATTACCAGTTGCTTTTGCTGGGGTCTCTACATATTCTCCCATCATCTCATCCTTCAAAGAGAAGCTAGGCGAGAACTTTGTGTTTGGAATATAGTAGAAGTTATTTTGAGGATTGAAACTCATTGTAATATCGTCATCCTCGCCGAGATCTCTAACACCTTCAGGCTTAGTATCTGAATGATATTGACGAGCAACATGATTTGGAACGAAATCGATAATCATCTTGAGTTCAGCCTTATGAGTACGCTTTACAAGATTCTCAAATTCTTTCATTCGCTCTGGTACTTTAGTTGCGATGTCTGGATCGATATCGTAGTAATCTTTGATTGCATACGGACTGCCTGCATTTCCTTTTACAACAGCTGGGTGATCCTTTGCTATTCCATACTGTGTGTAATCAGTCTTTGTTGCGTGCTCAATTACTCCAGTATACCAGATATGAGTTGCACCAAGCTTCTTAATATTTTCAAGTGCAGCAGATGTAAAATCAGCCATCTTTCCGCAACCATTTTCCTTCTTAGAACCATTGCTTACATTCTTGTTAGCATTTGCTCCGAAGAGGCGAGTGAAGACTTGGTATATAACGATTTTTTCCATAAGAATAAAAGTTAAAAATTAAAAGTTAAAAGTTAAAAGTCTTGCTATACAAATTTTGTATAGAATTTGCATACGAGATTATCTCGCAGCAATTTTAACTTTTAACTCTTAACTTTTATCTTATTATATTAAGCGATGCCGTGTGGAGTTACATTGCGGTCAATTTTTGCAATCATGCCCTGAAGAGCCTTTCCTGGACCACACTCTGTGAAATCTGTTGCACCAGCAGCAATCATGTTCTGAACCTCATATGTCCACTTTACAGGAGCTGTGAGCTGAGCAATAAGATTCTTCTTTATTTCTTCTGGGTTAGTGTGAGCCTGTGCATCAACATTCTGATATACTGGACACTTTGGCTCAGAGAATGTTGTTGCTTCGATAGCTGCCTGAAGTTCATCCTTAGCTGGCTGCATGAGTGGTGAATGGAATGCACCGCCAACAGGAAGTGGGAGAGCACGCTTTGCACCGGCAGCTTTCATTGCCTCGCAAGCTTCTGCGATTGCTTCATTATTACCAGAGATTACGAGCTGACCAGGGTTGTTATAGTTAGCAGGAACAACAACATATCCTTCCTTGTTGATGCCTGCGCAGATCTCTTCGATCTTCTCGTCAGGAAGACCAATGATTGCTGCCATTGTCGATGGAGCAGCCTCACATGCCTTCTGCATAGCCATTGCACGCTTGCTTACAAGTTTAAGACCATCCTCAAATGAGAGAGCACCTGCTGCAACGAGAGCAGAGAACTCACCGAGTGAGTGGCCGCCTACCATTGCAGGCTGGAACTCTTCACCGAGGCAAATTGCAGAAATTACAGAATGAAGGAATACTGCTGGCTGAGTAACCTTTGTCTGCTTAAGCTCTTCAGCTGTGCCTTCGAACATGATCTTTGTGATTTCGAAACCGAGAATCTCATTAGCCTTGTCGAAAAGCTCCTTAGCTACAGGATTTGAATCGTAGAGGTCCTTGCCCATTCCTGAGAATTGAGCACCCTGACCAGGGAATACAAATGCTTTCATTTTTATTGTTCTATGTTTATGATTTTACTATTATTAATGTTGAAATAAGTTTATACAGTTACTATCCGTAATTAACACTTAAAATTATTGTTTGTTTATAAGTTTAATAACTTATTAGTAATCCGTATAAGTTGGAAAAATCAATAAAAGCACCTTTCTATGAGAAGAAAGATGCTTTATTTTAGTAAGTAATGTTGATTTACTTAACCTTCTCAACGATTGCCTTAAATGCCTCGGCATTGTTTACTGCGAGGTAAGCAAGAGTCTTGCGGTTGATTTCAATGCCTGCCTTGTGGAGAGCACCCATAAGCTGTGAGTAAGACATACCCTCAAGACGAGCAGCAGCGTTAATACGCTGAATCCAGAGAGCACGGAACTCGCGCTTTTTGCGACGACGGTCTGCAAAAGCATAAGTGAGACCCTTCTCATAGGCGTTTTTAGCAACGGTCCAGACATTCTTACGAGCGCCGAACTGACCCTTTACACGCTTCAAAATCTTCTTGCGACGAGCGCGTGATGCAACATGATTTACTGATCTTGGCATAATTTTTTGTCTTTTTGAATGTTAGCGACGCATTATTGCGTTCTTTGGAGCTAAATCATTCGGTTAAACTTAAAGTTAATTTTCTTACTGTTTTTGTTCTCTCGAACGATTTGGATTGATTAGCGGAGGCAAAGAAGGTCACGAACCTGCTTTACATTAGCCTTAACAACAATTGTTGAGTGGTCAAGGTTTCTCTTCTGCTTCTTAGTCTTCTTTGTCAAGATGTGACTGTGGTAAGCATGCTGACGCTTAATCTTTCCTGTACCAGTAAGCTTGAAACGCTTCTTAGAGGCGGAATTAGTTTTAACTTTTGGCATTTTTTTATTTATTTAATTATTAATAATTGGTGGCAACGCATATACCAGGGCGTTACGCACTTCTTTCAAATCTTTATCTCATATAGAAGGAGAATAGGGGAGAGTTAATCTTCGTTCTTCTCAGCAATCATATCAGCAAGTCCTGCAAACTGGCTATTAGGATTAGGCTTTGATGCTTCTTCCTCAGCATCAGCTTTAGCTTTTGCATCTGCTTGAGCCTTTGCTTTCTCTGCATCAAGTTTCTGCTGTGACTTCTTAGGCTGACCAGCTTTCTTTGGAGCCATAATGATACTCATGCGCTTACCTTCCAAAACAGGCATGCTTTCTACTTTTGCAAGTTCCTCAAGGTCATTAGCTAGACGGAGGAGTAGAACCTCTCCTTGTTCTTTAAACACAATTGAGCGTCCTTTGAAGAATACATACGCTTTAACCTTGTTGCCATCACTTAGGAATTCCTGAGCATGCTTAAGCTTAAATGCGTAATCTGCATCACCTGTCTGAGGTCCGAAACGAATTTCTTTAACTTCAACTTTCACCTGTTTAGCTTTAAGTTCCTTAGCTTTCTTCTTTTGCTGATAGAGGAACTTAGAGTAGTCGATGAGACGACATACTGGAGGTGCTGCATTTGGAGAAATTTCAACAAGATCGACTCCTTTTTCTTCTGCAAGACGCAGAGCGTCACGAGTTGACATTACGGTTGACTCAATTTCGTCACCTACTATTCTCACTTCGCGTACTCGAATCTGTTCATTGATTCTGTACTGCTGCTGTTTTTTGTTGTCACCTTTCATTAAATGTGATAGTTTCCTTCAGTATGTTTTTATTAAGTTTATGTTGTTTAATACATTTGTGTGCGAAAGTTTAACACTTCCACACACATTTTGCGATGCAAAGTTAGAAATTTTCCGTCATTTGACGAACTTCTTCTTGAATTTTCTTTGCAAAATCGTCAATTTTCATTGTTTCTTGCTGCTGAGTTCCCTGTTTTCTAACATTTACAGTACCTTCTGCAACTTCTTTTTCGCCAACGATGAGCATATAAGGGAGGTGCTTGATTTCGTTATCGCGAATCTTACGGCCTATCTTTTCGTTGCGATCATCAACAATAGTACGAACATCCTGCTCATTTAGAATAGCTGCTACTTGCTTAGCGTAGTCGTTGTATTTCTCTGAGATTGGAAGTACTACAACCTGATCAGGAGTGAGCCAAAGTGGGAAGTGGCCTGCTGTGTGTTCTATGAGAACTGCAATGAATCGCTCCATTGAACCGAATGGTGCGCGGTGAATCATTACAGGGCGATGCTTCTGATTGTCTGCTCCTGTGTATTCAAGCTGGAATCTTTCTGGAAGATTGTAGTCAACCTGAATAGTTCCAAGCTGCCAGCGACGACCAAGAGCGTCTTTGATCATGAAGTCGAGTTTAGGACCATAGAATGCAGCTTCGCCAAGCTCTGTACGAGTTGGAAGCCCTTTCTCTGCACATGCTTCAATGATAGCGTTCTGAGCTTGTTCCCATACTTCGTCAGAACCAATATACTTCTCCTTGTCCTCTGGATCTCTAAGAGATATCTGTGCTTCGAAGTCTTTGAAATCGAGAGCCTTGAAGATTATATTGATAATATCCATTACACGGAGGAACTCATCTTTTACCTGGTCTGGACGGCAGAAGATGTGAGCATCATCTTGTGTGAATGAACGAACTCTAGTTAACCCATGAAGTTCGCCCGACTGCTCATAACGATATACTGTACCGAACTCTGCGCAACGGAATGGAAGATCCTTGTATGAGCGAGGCTGCCATGCGAAAATCTCGCAGTGATGAGGACAGTTCATTGGCTTAAGGAGGTACTCTTCGCCTTCTTCTGGAGTCTGAATTGGCTGGAATGAATCCTTGCCATAGTGATCCCAGTGACCTGATGTGATGTAGAGATTCTTTCCACCAATATGTGGAGTCATTACCTCTTGATAGCCGAAGCGCTTCTGAATCTTGCGAAGGAAGTCCTGAAGGCGGATACGAACAGCTGTTCCCTTAGGAAGCCACATTGGAAGTCCCTTACCTACACGCTCAGAGAACATGAAGAGCTCCATTTCTTTACCAATCTTACGGTGGTCACGCTTCTTTGCTTCCTCTAGAGCTACAAGATATTCGTCAAGCATCTTCTTCTTAGGGAATGAGATGCCATATATACGAGTCATCATTGGGCGCTTCTCGTCGCCACGCCAGTAAGCTGCAGCGAGGGAAAGAAGCTTGAATGCCTTGATAGGAGCTGTGCTCATAAGGTGAGGACCCTTACAGAGGTCGATGTAGTCACCCTGTGTATATGTAGTGATATGTCCGTCTTCGAGTTCTGCGATAAGTTCGTTCTTGTAAGTTTGACCCTTAGATGCGAAAAGTTCCATTACATCTGTCTTTGCAATGTCCTTTCGAATAAGTGGTTCCTTGAGCTGCTGAAGCTCCTGCATCTTCTTCTCAATCTTAGGGAAGTCTGAATCGCTAAGATTTACTCCTTCTGGTGGCATTACATCGTAGTAGAAGCCATTCTCGATTGCAGGGCCGATACCGAATTGAGTGCCAGGCCATAACTGCTCAATAGCCTCTGCCATGAGGTGAGCAGAAGTATGCCAGAAAGCGTGCTTGCCTTCTGCGTCTTCGAATTTGTAAAGAGCGATAGTAGCGTCCTCGTTGATAGGGCGGTTGAGCTCTGTAGTCTCGCCATTTACGCCGCAAGCAATCACATCCTGAGCAAGTCTCTGGCTGATGCTTTCAGCTATCTGCAATCCAGTAACACCGCTTTCGTATTCGCGTACTGAATTGTCTGGAAATGTAATCTTTATCATTGTATATACTGTTATGTTCTGATTCTGTATAAAATTGAATGCAAATTTAGCGTTTATTTCTCGTATTTCTACAATTATTCTGCTAAAATTTACTTCTTACTCTGATTTTTCTTAATAATGTTATACGCTGAGTATATTCCAAGTTCTCCCGCTTTACTCAAATCTCTGATAGCTGAGAACTTGTCATCGATGAGCAATTTAAGCAATCCACGGTCGAAGTAAGCCTCTGCGAAAGCGTCGTTGAGCTCCAGAACCTTGTCGAATTCTTCTATAGCTTCGTTTATCTTACCCTCCTGAGCATATTGATACCCTTTCTCGAAATAAACCAAGGCGTTATCTGGAGCGTGGTCTTTATATATATTATATGTACGCGCGTTAGGTAATATAAGATTAGCTTCTTGTTCGCGATTCTGAATCTTCCCTCTGTACTCGCTTTCATATACTTTATCATCCTTAACCTCGTCTTCTTCCACCAGTTTCTGATAATCGTCCAGATTCTGTTCCGACTTCTTTCTTGTCTTGTTCTTCTGTCGAGATGTTGGCGTAGAGTAGCCGTACTTGTGCGCAATCCTTTCCTTTAATACATGTTCTTCGTCCTTATTCGCTCCGGCTATATCTCCGATCTTCCTTCTTGCCACAGCTCTGCGTTCATATCCATGAATAAACTTAGGATATTCCTTGATAACAGTTGAATAATCCCGTATAGCTCCTCTATAATCGCCGATATTCTCCAGAAGCGTAGCGCGGTTGAATGTGGCCATCATGTCAGAAGGATCCTTGCTAATGATAAAGTTGAAGTCCTCTATAGCGAGATTATCTTCTCCAACATTAGCCCTGAGAAGGCCTCGATTGTAGTGACCAACGAAGTTATTAGGCTCGAGCTCCAGAGCTAAGTCGTAATCCTTCATTGCGTCACGATAGTGATTTAAGTGATAATGACATAATGCGCGGTTGATAAGATTACCTGCGTGTTTAGGCTGAATTCTTAGCGACTCGTTGAAATTGTTAATAGCGTCTTTATACTCTTCTCTCTGCATTAGCAGATTAGCTTTAGTTGACAGAGCCTGTACATTAAACTTGTCAACATTTATAGCCTTATCTATCTGCTTTTCTGCTTCTATGGTATCCTTCTGCTGAAGCTTAATCTGAGCTTTCATCGTATAGCCATCTGCGTGCTTCTTCCATTTCTTGATGATAATATCTACGATACTATCTGCTTTCTCGAAATTCTCAAGCTCGATATTGCAGAGTACAAGGTTATGCCATACTGAGCGGTTGTCCGGGTCCTTATCTGTTGCTTCCGAGTAGTCCTTCTCTGCGCTCTCGTAATCTCCCATATTGATATGAGAAAGTCCTCTTACCTCGTATGAATTAGGAAAGTAAGGATTGCGTTCTATAGCTTCTGTGCAGTCTAATATTGCGCCAGAATAATCGTCGAGATAGAACTTAGCCAGTCCTCTGTAGAAATAAGGCTCATAGAGATATGGCTTAGCATTAATGACCATGTTGAAATACTGAATAGACAGTACATAGTCATCGTAATAAAGCGCATTGCGACCTATGTTAATCATACGATCGGTGTTGATTTGCCCCTGTACAGATGCGCAACACACGAAGCATATAAACAACACGAAGTGTCTTATATGTCGCAATGTGAACTTCATTATCGGTTAGCCTTACACTTATAGCTTGCGCTGAACTTGCCTTTAGTCATAGCGATTAGCTTAGACTTAATTAGCTGCTTGCGGAAAGGAGAGAGATGGTCGATGAACATCTTGCCATCGAGGTGGTCGAATTCGTGCTGCATAACTCGAGCAAGGAATCCATCCACCCATTCGTCGTGCTCTACGAGGTTCTCGTCCATCCATTTAGCGTGAATCTTCTCTGGGCGCTTAACGCTTTCGTGAATGCCAGGAATAGAGAGGCAACCTTCTTCTATAGAGCAAGTTTCTTCGCTCACTTCGATTATTTCTGGGTTAATGAATGCGTGGATATAACCTGCGTACTCTGGATGATCCTCCGATATGCAATCGAGATCGATGATGCACATTCTGATAGCCAGGCCAATCTGAGGAGCAGCGAGTCCAACACCTTCCGAGCGCTTGAGAGTCTCGATCATATTCTGAATAAGCTCCTGAAGATTAGGATAGTTGTTAGGATCTATTTCTTCTGTCTGCTTGCGAAGTACAGGCTGACCGAAAATATACATTGGTAAAATCATATGTCTGAATGTTTATTGTTTAGTTGTTATTTGCTTTAGTTGGTGGAAGGGGCGATGGGGGTGTATTCGATCCCTTCGAGATTACGATTATATGGTTATTCGATTAAACGATTATACGATTAAACGATTATTCGATTAAACGATTATTCGATTAAACGATTATTCGATTAAATGGTTATTCGATTAAACGATTTTCGATTATACGAGACCATGCCTATTCTTCTGGCTAAAATCCTTTACTATTCATATAGTCTTGAAGGATTATGGTTGCGCTAATCTGGTCAACTAGCCCCTTGTTCTGTCGCGCTTTGCGACTTATGCCGCTGTCGAGCATGGCTTGATGAGCTAGGACCGAAGTGAATCTCTCGTCGTACATCTCTATGGTTTTCTCTGGATATAGCTTCTTAAGTCGATTGACGAATGGAGTGATTCGCTTCATGTTTTCGCTATCTTCGCCATTAGTTTGCTTAGGCATTCCTACTACGATGGTGTCAACCTCTTCCTTCGCGAAATACTCCTTGAGCCATTGCTCCAGGTTCTTCGTCTCGACAGTAGTGAGTCCATTGGCAATCATTTTCAGATTGTCCGTAACTGCTATGCCAGTTCGTTTCTGTCCGTAATCTATAGAGATGATTCTTGCCATATAGTTATAATGCCAGTGAATAGAGCTTTAATGCCAGTATATTTAGTTTTAATACCACTGAATAGAGCTTGAGTACGAGCTTCTCTTATCGTACTTGAGAGCGTCAGTAAGAGTGCTTGCGTTAGCTCTCATTGAGATATGGTAGCTTGTGAAAGTTCCGAATACGAGTCCTGCGCTGATGTTGAAACAGTGCATGTCTCGTGAGATGTTCACTGTAGTCATGGAAATCTTCTTTACAGTGAAGTCCCATCCAGAAGAGAAGTTGCAGTTCCAGTTGGAAGAGAGCTTGAGGTTGCCCGAGAAGTTCATGTTCTGAGTGAACTTGTAAGGGTATCTCATAGTCTTCACATTGATTTGAGCAGTCCTGTCTTCTGCCATGTTGATGCCGTAAGATATAGAGAATGACCAAGGAAGCTGGAACTTCATATATCCATCCTCGTCCAGTCCGTCGCTGCTTGTATTGTTCTGGTTGTTCTTCCTTCTTCCTGCTGTAGCCTCTCCGTCCATTTCGTCTTCGTCTTCTTCATCGTCGTCAAGGTTATCTTTATCCTCTTCGTCGTCCACGCTCTTGCCAAGAAGCTTCATTATTCCTTCTTTAATCTTCTTAAAGCTCTGATTGTTGAATGTGTAAGAGAGGTTCTTGCTCATGCCCTGGAATCGTCCGAATCGGCCATAGCTCCATTCCGTTCTGTTGCCGACAACGACATTGCCGTTGTTATCGAATTCGTAGGCGTAAGTGTGGAACACCGCGTTCATGTTGAATGTTGTCTTGCCCCATTTCAGGCGAATGCGCGTGCTGAGGTTAGACCACGGCTGCTGCTTAGCCGCCATATTGTAAGAGAGGCTTGCTCCCAGTTCGTCGATAAGGCTTACCTTCTTGATTGAGTCGTTGCGGTCCTTAATCTTCATTTCCAAGTTGTTGGAGATGTCGAAGCTGACCGAGCCAGTCTTGCCCTTAGATGGAGTGCCATAAAGAGAGCCTTGATAAGGCGAATAGCTTACGAGCGACACATTGCCTTCCTCGTCGGTCTTGGTGTATGTCTTCCAATATCCCCACTTGCCATCGCCGAAGTCTGGCGCGTAGCTAAAGCTGACGGAAGGAGTGAGGACATGGCGGATTCGGTCAATCTTGTCGCCGAAAATCTTCTTATTAGGCACATAGAAGCCATACAGCTTAGTGTTGGCTGAGAGAGAAAGGTTGTAGTCGAACACTCGATTGAATCCGTAAATAGTATCCTTAACTGCTGTCTGCCGTTTAGAGTCCCAAGTCTGCTCAATCTTGTTAGTGTACCAGCGCTCAGTGTAGTTGAACGAAGGAGTGACATTGATATACTTAAGAATGTTGAATGAAGCCGAAACCGGAATGCTATGCTTCATGCCATTCTTCCAGTCCTTGATGATGTCCGACTTCATAAGGTAGTCCTCCTTGCATGTGATGCTGTTAGAGAGCGTACCCGTATAGTTCATGGCAATCTTCTCATACCACTTCTCCTTGCCGGCAGCTTTCTTCTTCTTGAAAGGATAGAAGCGGCTCAAGCTAAGCGACAGCGAAGGCATAGTGAGGGCGAGGGTAGAGTCTCGCATGTTCTGAGAGATGTTGAACGAGCTTGAGAGCGAAAGTCCAATCTTCTGGAAGTTGTGAGAGTAGCTTACGGAAGAAGTACGAGTGCTCTGCGAATATGAAGTAGGGTTGTACAAGCTTGTCAGGTTGTTCTTCTCGTAGCTTTGAGTGGCGAAGTTTACGCTTGCTGAGAACGAGCTGTTAGGCGACGACTTAGGGTCTGTTCTGTGACTCCACTGCACCTTGAAGTTCTTCGTCACGCTATAGTCAGGCATATTCTCCTCGCCAGTCTTAGTGACCTGGTAGTTGAAGTAGAAGTTCCCCGAGAACTTATATCTCTTCTTGTATGTAGTCTGCGTGCCAAGTCCCCACGAGCCCTTAGTGTAGAGCTCTCCTGTGAGGCGGAGGTCCATATTGTCGTTGATTGCGAAATAGTAGCCACCATCTCTAAGATAGAAACCTCGTGTAGATTCATCGCCATAAGTAGGCATGATGAATCCGCTCTGGTAGCTCTTAGTCATTGGGAAATAAGCGAAAGGAATTGCTAAAGGAAGCGGAACATCCTCCACCACGAGCCATGCAGGTCCAGAGAATACGCTCTTGCCGGGATAAACCTTGCCGCGCGAAAGAGCGATGTAGAAGTGAGGATGCTCTTCGTCGCAAGTAGTGTAAGTGCCTCGGCGCATGTATAGCTCTCCTTCTGCTCCTCGCTTCGACTCCTGACTAGTCATGAAGCCCTCTTGCTGAGCCGTATATACATTATGGATGAATCCCTTCTTAGTGTCGAAATTGTAGCTCATCTTGTCCATCTCATATTCCTCGCTGCCTTCCTTGAAGACAGGCTTGCCAATCTTGTTTCCGAGAGAGTCCTCTGCGTAAACTGCGTGAACCAGCGAGCTGTCAAGGTTCATAGTGATGTTCTCTGCCTTGAGGTCAATGTTCTGGTATTTCACATTAGCGTCGCCATAGAGATAGGCGTTCTTAGAGCCCATGTAGAACACGATAGAGTCTTTAGCTTCATAGACGATAGGAGCCTCGATAGGAGAGTGCTTCTCGTGTTTCTTGATTGAATCCTCTGCTGCTGCTATTGAGTCGTTCCACTGCACAGCCTTCCTGCCGTTGTTCACAATTCCGTGCTCTTCGTCGAACTTCGCCTTGATAGAATCGAGATGCTGAAGAGCCGAATCCACGGCGAGAGTTACTGAGTCGGGGTGAACTGCCGTAGAAGCAGCTGGGACAGGAGATGTGGCTTGAACAGTAGAAGCAGAGGAAGCGACGGGAACAGTTGAAGCGGCTGGTGCGGTGGAATCTGCTATGGTATCAACGAATAAATGGCTAGCAATCGCTAAATTGCTAACCTGAACTGCGTTGAATGCCATAACCGAAATCACGGCCATCATCACCCATAATGAAGCTATAAGTCTGCTTTTCTTCATTTTCTCACTAAGACGGTGCAAAGTTACGGAAATTTATCCAATTATATGCCCTTCAGCAGTTAATTCTTAGCGAGTTTTAATTAAAATTAAAGAAATCGCTTAAATCGTCAATTATATTAAGAAGTTGGGGGAATAGGACATTTTCTAACCACACCTTATTTATAGAAATAATTTATAAAATGTCCTTTATAATGGATTTACCAA
>JAGHVC010000060.1 GCA_018064505.1 Candidatus Minthosoma caballi
TTAGCAAATGGGTTCAGAACAATTCATTAATTATAATTAAAATGAGTAAAATTATAAAGGTTGAGGGCTATAAGCAAATCCTCAATCCAACACAGACAGAGCAGGGTATAAAGAAAATCAAAGAGTTTTTTCAGGTAAACCTTTCTACTGCTCTTCGCCTTCGCCGAGTAACAGCGCCTCTTTTCGTGCTTCGCGGCTTAGGTCTTAATGATGATTTGAATGGTGTTGAGCGCGCAGTTTCTTTCCCTATTAAGGATATGGGAGACCAGGTGGCTGAAGTTGTGCATTCGCTTGCAAAATGGAAGAGAATGATGCTTGGGGAGTATAATATCAAGCCAGGCTATGGTCTCTACACAGATATGAACGCTATTCGTGGTGACGAAGAACTTGACAATCTTCACAGCCTTTATGTTGATCAGTGGGATTGGTGTCGCACTATCAATGCTGAGGATAGGAATATTGAGTTCTTGAAGAAGATTGTTTGTTGTATTTATTCTGCTATTCGTCGCACTGAATATCTTGTTTGCGAGACATATCCAGAGATAGAGCCTTTCCTTCCAGAAGATATCCACTTCATTCATTCTGAGGAACTTCTCCAGATGTATCCAGATCTTTCTCCAAAGGAAAGAGAAGATGCTATTTGTAAGAAGTATGGCGCTGTGTTCATCATGGGTATTGGCAGCAAGCTTTCTAACGGCGAGAAGCATGACGGACGCGCTCCTGACTATGACGACTGGTCTACTCCAAATGAGGATGGTTTCTTTGGTCTCAATGGTGACATTATGATTTGGTATCCAATCCTTAATCGCGGCTTTGAGCTCTCATCAATGGGTATTCGTGTTGACAAGGAGTCATTGCTTCGTCAGCTTGAGATTGAAGACAAGATGGAAAGAGCAGAACTCTTCTTCCATAAGAAACTTCTTAACGATGAGATTCCTCTCTCAATTGGTGGAGGCATTGGACAGAGCCGTCTCTGCATGGTTCTTCTCCATAAAGCACATATTGGTGAAATTCAGGCAAGTATCTGGCCAGAAGAAATGCGCAAGGAATGTGCTGCAGCAGGAATGCCTCTCATCTAATCGTGTTAGATTACTGAAAATTCATAGCTAAATATTAAAAACGCTCCTCAGATTCTTTGGGGAGTGTTTTTTTATTTATAAATTTGCATTCTTAAGATAATATATTGTTTACTTACTCAATGATAAACATCAACTATTTAAGATGACACCAAAGGAAGAAATAGAGAAACTTAGGAAAGAGCTTGATGAACATAATCATAATTACTATGTGCTCAACCAGCCAACAATCTCTGACTATGAGTTTGATCAGCTGATGTACAAGCTTCAGGATTTGGAAATGTTTTATCCTCAGTATGCAGATCCAAATTCTCCAACTCAGCGTGTGGGCAGTGACTTGAATCAGTCATTCAAAGCAGTGCCACATAAGTATCCTATGCTTTCTTTGGCAAACACTTACAATGAACAAGATGTGCGAGAGTTCTATGAAAGAGTGAAGTCAGGTCTTGAAGGTGAAGAGTTTGAGATATGCGCAGAGATGAAATATGACGGTCTTAGCATTTCGCTCACTTATGTTGATGGCGAATTAACACAAGCAGTTACTCGTGGAGACGGAGTGCAGGGTGATGATGTGACAGCTAATGTGCGAACAATCAGGAGTATACCTCTTAAGTTGAGAGAAGGTAGTGGCTACCCTCATGAGTTTGAAATCCGCGGTGAGATTCTTTTACCTTGGACTTCCTTTGAGAACCTTAATGAAGAACGCGCAAAGGCAGAAGAGCCTCTTTTTGCTAATCCTCGCAATGCTGCTTCAGGCACATTGAAGTCGCAGAGCTCAAGAGTTGTTGCAAAGCGTGGATTGGATGCTTACCTCTATTATTTGCTTGGTGATGAGATTGGAAATGATAGTGGTCATTATGAGAATTTGAAGAAAGCAGAAGAGTGGGGCTTCAAGATTTCGCAAGGAATGAAAAAGTGCCGTTCTGTAGAAGAAGTGTTGGAGTTCATCGACTATTGGGATAAGGAAAGAAAGAACCTGCCAGTTGCAACAGATGGCATTGTGCTTAAAGTGAACTCACTCCGTCAGCAGAGACATCTTGGCTATACGGCAAAGAGTCCTCGATGGGCAATAGCATATAAATTTAAGGCAGAGCGTGCTTGTACAAGGCTTAATGAGGTGACTTATCAAGTAGGCAGGACAGGTGCGATTACCCCTGTTGCAAATATGGATGCAGTGCTTCTTGCTGGTACAATGGTAAAGCGCGCTTCGCTTCATAATGCTGACATTATCAATGAATTGGACCTCCATGTTGGAGACATGGTGTATGTAGAAAAGGGTGGTGAAATCATTCCAAAGGTTGTGGGTGTGGATAAAGCACAGCGTACTCCAGATTTGCAGAAAGTTGAGTTTATTAAGACCTGTCCTGAGTGTGGAGCACAGCTTGTAAGATACGAAGGCGAAGCTGCTCATTATTGCCCTAATGATACATCTTGCCCTCCTCAGATAAAAGGAAGAATTGAGCATTTCATTTCGCGCAAGGCAATGAATATTGACTCTCTTGGGCCAGAGACAGTAGATGACTATTTTAAGCGCGGTTTGATAAGCGATGTTTCTGACTTGTATTCTTTAACTGTTGCAGACATTTGTGGCTTCAATAAGAATAGAGTAAAGTCAGCTCAAAAGGTGGTTGATGCAGTAAAGAATACAGTTAATGTTCCTTTTGAGAGAGTGGTTTTTGCTATTGGTATTCGTTTTGTTGGTGAGACTACTGCTAAGCTGCTTGCTCGTTATTTCAAGTCAATGGAAGCGTTGAAGTCTGCAACTCTTGAGCAATTGCTTGAAGTTGACGGGGTTGGCGCTATTATAGCAGAGAGCATCATTAGGTTCTTCCAAGATGAAAAGAACATTGAGATAATAGATAAGCTCGCTTCGTATGGTGTGCAGATGCAGTTGTCTGAAGAGCAAATACAAGGGCAGACAGACAAACTGAAAGGCATGAGTGTCGTTATTTCTGGCGTCTTCAGCCACCATTCCCGTGATGAGTATAAGGCAATGATAGAGAAGAACGGAGGAAAGAATGTGGGTAGCATTTCTGCAAAGACCTCTTTCATTCTTGCAGGAGAGAATATGGGCCCTTCAAAGCTTGAAAAAGCAAATAAGCTTGGTGTAAGAATTGTTAATGAAGAAGAGTTCTTGGAGATGATTTCTTGAATTTGTTGAATAGGAAAAACTATCAAAAAATCATATAAGCCACCATTGAGGTGGCTTATGTTGTAAATGATTGTATGTGTGTAAGTTGCCTATTTTACGAAAACCTTCTTTCCATTGATTATGTTCAAGCCTTTGATAGGTGCATTGAGCTTTGTTCCGTTAATGCTATAAATTGATTGAAGATTGTTCTGGGTAGGCATTGCAGGGGCAACAATGCTTGTGGCTTCTGCGGCCTCAGCAAATGCATCCATTACAGATGTGAATTTAATCACTTTGCTTGACGCGATTGATGCTCCCATTTGATAGTGGTTCCATCCGCTTGGAGCTTCTGGCTCCCAATAGAGCACGCCAACGCAACCTTTGTTTGTGTCGTTTTGTGCGCGATTTAAGATGTCTGCCATGATGCTCTTTCCTTTAGATCCTGAGTTTATAGGCAATCCAACCTCTACTATCATCACTTTTTTGCCAAACGATGTGCTGAGATGTCGAATGTTTTTGATTGTCTTGTCAATAGTTTCTGCCGTTGAATCGTCATTGCCAGGATAGAGGCTCATGCCAATGATGTCGTATTTAGCTTTGTTATTCTTGAGTATGCCAATGTTCCAATCAAATAGAGACTGGTCAAATCCGTTAGAGACATGCACAACTACCTGAGCATTAGGGCAAACACTCTTAACAGCATTGTATCCTTCGTTAATGAATCCTGCATATTGAGCAGGCTTTTCAGATGCTTTGCCTAAGTTCCAAAGCATGCCGTTGTTTGTCTCGTTGCCTATCTGTACCCAGCGAGGCTCAACGCCTTCAGCAACAAGGGCAGACAATACATCTTTCACATGCTCAGCAAGATGCGCTTTCATCTCTGCATAAGAGTCTTTTTCCCAAGCTTTTGGCACAACCTGTGACTCGGGATCTGCCCATGTGTCGCTCATGTGAAAGTCAATAAACACATCGAGGCCGCATTCCGTTGCAGCTTTTGCCTTCTTCACCACATCATCCTTGCCGTTGTATTTGCTTGCAGGGTTAACCCATACACGAAATCTTGCTGCATTTATTCCATATTCGCGAAGCAACTCTGGGCAACTCATTTTCTTTGTACCTTTTGCAAACGAATAGCCGCTAGATACCATTTCAGTGTACCAGCTAATGTCTGCTCCAAAAGTAAATGTGTTTTTGTCTTGGGCAGCAACGCTCATGGCAAAAAGAATAAGCAGTGCAAGTGTTGTTATCTTTTTCATATTCTGATAGTTCTGTGAATTTGCGAGAATTAATCCAATGCAATTGAAAGGATGATGCTCGATGGTTAAACAAAAACGAATGCAAATATACGAACAAATTATTGATTACACTGCATGTTTTATGTGAATATGAATTCTTTTTATATACAAATGATGTGTTTGCCTTGAAATTTATCTCAGCGTACCCTTTCATGTCTTGGCTTTTGTCTTCGTATAGCCAGAAATCCATGCGCCTTTTACCTCTTTCAGCTTACGCCTTGCATCGCACAATCGTTATGCCTTGTATCGACTGTGCGTTACGCCCGATATCGCACAAGAGGTATAAGGCGTAAGCCTGAGAGCGTGACGAGCATAAGCATCGTGTTGCAAACCCTATATTGCAAAATGTACTTCGTTTACTATTTTCGTGTGAAAATGTAGATTTTTCGTCATTTTAATGCTTAATATTTCATAAAAAAGTCTTACCTTTGCAGTCGGTTAGATTTTTAAGGTAAAAATATTTTTCATACACACTATGCCAAAAAGTACATTGGAACCATCGTACATATTTGAGTCCAGTTGGGAGGTATGTAACAAAGTTGGTGGCATTTACACAGTTTTATCTACGCGTGCAAAGACATTGCAGGATAAGCTAACTGACAAGGTTTTCTTTATTGGCCCAGATTTCTGGCAGGGAAAGAAGAATCCTTTATTCAAAGAAAATAAGACTCTGCTCGGCAAGTGGAGAAAGAATGCTGAAGCAAATGAAGGACTTAGCTTCAGAGTGGGAAGATGGCAGATTCCTGGTGAACCAATCGCAATCCTTGTTGATTTCAAGCCTTTTTTTGAACAAAGAAATGAAATCTTTGGTTGGGCTTGGGAAAACTATCAGGTTGACTCTCTTCATGCATACGGCGACTACGATGAAAGCCTCATGTTCTCTTGGGCTGCAGGAAAAGTAGTTGAAAGTTATTACAAATTCTTCGGACTTGAGAAGAAAGACAATGTCGTTTTTCAGGCTCACGAATGGCAAACATGTCTCGCTGCCTTATATATAAATAAGTATGTGCCAGAGATTGCAACAATCTTCACTACACATGCTACAACAATCGGTCGAAGCATTGCTGGCAACAACAAGCCTCTCTACGACTACCTTCCTGCTTACAACGGCGACCAAATGGCTGCAGAGCTTAATGTGGAAGCTAAGCATAGCGTTGAGAAAAAGGCTGCTTGGAATGTTGACTGCTTCACTACGGTGAGCGACATCACTGGCACAGAGTGCACAGAGTTGCTTGACAAGACTCCTGACGCAATTCTCCTCAATGGTTTTGAGAATGCATTTGTTCCAACTCCTGCAGCTAAGTTCAACACAGCTCGCAAGGATGCTCGCGAGACATTGCTCAAGGTTGCAAACACACTGATGGGCACAAGCCTTGGCGACGACACTCTCATCGTCACAACAGGTGGACGCTACGAGTATCAGAACAAGGGCATCAATGTATATGTAGATGCTCTCAACCGTCTTAGATGGGACAGCCGTCTCAACAAGAATGTTCTTGCTTTCGTAATGGTTCCAGCATGGATGAAAGAGGCTCGTGAGGATTTGAAGAGCTCGATCGCAGTGATTGACAAGGCAAAGAAAGATCCTCGCAATCCTATGCTCGACTTTTCAACTCCAATGGTGAACCCACGCATCACTCATGTTCTTAACGAGCAGGAAAACGATAATGTGCTCGGTCAGATGAGCTGGCTCGACATGTGGAATCGCCCAGAGGATAAAGTAAAGGTAATCTTTGTTCCTTGCTACCTCGATGGCAATGACGGAATCTTCAACAAGGACTATTACGAATTGCTCATCGGCAACGATTTGACAGTATTCCCTTCATACTATGAGCCTTGGGGATACACCCCAACAGAGTCGGTTGCATTCCATGTGCCTTGCATCACTACAGACCTTGCAGGCTTCGGTCTTTGGGCAAACAGCTTGAAGGGTGGTGACAGCGAGATTGAAGATGGCGTGAAGACTATCCATCGCTCTGACTACAACTTTGATGAGGTGTCTGACACAATTCGCGACACAATTCTCAAGTTCTCTCAAATGGACAAGAAGCAGGTGAATGCCGCTAGAAAGAATGCTGAGAAGGTAGCAGAGAAAGCTCTGTGGAAGCATTTCATCAAATACTATTATGAAGCATATGACATCGCTCTCGCTAAGCGTGATGAGCGAACTAAATAAAGATAAAATTAAAACCTAACTCAATAAATAAAAAGATTATGAGAATTAAGGCAAGTAATGCTAACACTCCTAATTGGCGTGAAATTAGCGTAAGATCTCACATTCCAGAGGCACTTAAGCCACTCGACGAGATCGCTCACAACCTTTGGTGGTCATGGAACAATGAATGTGGTCACCTTTTCCAGGACATGGACGCACAGCTTTGGCATGATGTTCAGCAGAACCCAGTGCTCTTCCTCGGCCGTATGAACTACGAGAAGCTTGAGGAGCTTGCAAATGATAAGAAGGTTGTTGACCGTGTTAACAAGCTTTACAAGGAATTCCGCGCTTATATGGATGTTAAGCCTGATACAAAGCGCCCATCTGTAGCATATCTTTGTATGGAATACGGTCTCAGCCATGTGCTCAAGATCTACTCAGGTGGTCTTGGAATCCTCGCTGGTGACTATGTAAAGGAGGCTTCTGACTCTAACATCGACTTCTGTGCTGTAGGTTTCCTCTATCGTTATGGCTACTTCACACAGACTCTCTCAATGGATGGTCAGCAGATTGCTAACTATGAGGCTCAGAACTTCCCAACTCTCCCAATCGAGCGTTGCCTCGACGAGAATGGTCAGCCAATGGTTGTTGATGTTCCTTACAACAATTATACAGTACACGCATACATCTGGCAGGTAAATGTTGGCCGTGTTAAGCTCTATCTCCTTGACACTGACAACGAAATGAACTCAGAGTATGACCGCTCAATCACTCACGCTCTCTATGGCGGTGACTGGGAAAACCGTATCAAGCAGGAGATTCTCCTCGGCATCGGTGGTGTTCTCGCTCTCGAGAAGCTTGGCATTAAGAAGGATATCTACCACTGCAACGAGGGTCACGCAGCTCTCGCAAATGTACAGCGTCTCGTAGAGTATGAACAGAGCGGCATGACATTCAATGAGGCTCTTGAGGTAGTTCGTACTTCTTCACTCTATACAGTACACACTCCAGTTCCAGCTGGTCACGACTACTTCGACGAGGCTCTCTTCGGCAAGTACATGGGTCAGTATGCTGAGAAGCTCGGCATCACATGGGACGAGTTCATCGGCATGGGTCGCGTAAATCCTGAGGACAAGGGCGAGCGCTTCTGTATGTCAACATTCGCTTGCAACACTTGCTCATGGGTTAACGGTGTAAGCTGGCTCCACGGCAAGGTATCTAAGGATATGTTCAACGGCATCTGGAAGGGTTACTACCCAGAGGAGCTTCACAATGTAGGTTATGTAACAAACGGTGTTCACATGCCAACATGGACAGCTTCAGAGTGGAAGACTCTCTACGGCAAGCACTTCGACAAGGGCTACCTTGGCGACCAGAGCAACCAGAAGCTTTGGGAGGCTATCTACAATGTGCCTGATCAGGAAGTATGGAACACTCGTCTCCAGCTTAAGGCTAAGCTCATTGACTACATCAAGCGTGCATTCCGTGAGGATTGGTTGAAGAACCAGGGCGACCCATCTCGTATCGTTTCTATCCTCGAGAAGATTTCTCCAAACGCACTTACAATCGGCTTCGCTCGCCGTTTTGCTACATACAAGCGTGCTCACCTTCTTTTCTCAGACCTTGACCGTCTCGCTAAGATTGTGAACAATCCTAACTACCCAGTACAGTTCCTCTTCGCTGGTAAGGCTCACCCTGCTGATGGTGCAGGTCAGGGTCTCATCAAGAAGATTTACGAGATCAGCCGTCGTCCTGAGTTCCTCGGTAAGATTATCTTCCTTGAGAACTACGACATGAAGCTTGCTCGTCGCCTTGTTACTGGTGTTGATATCTGGATGAACACTCCAACTCGTCCACTCGAGGCTTCTGGTACATCAGGTGAGAAGGCTCTTATGAACGGTGTTGTAAACCTCTCAGTACTTGATGGTTGGTGGCTCGAAGGCTATCGCGAGGGTGCTGGATGGGCTCTCACAGAAAAGCGTACATTCCAGAATCAGGAGCAGCAGGATCAGCTTGACGCTGCAACAATCTACTCTCTCCTCGAGAACGAAATCCTTCCACTCTACTACGCTCGTAACTCTAAGGGCTATAGCGAGGGTTGGATCCGCACAGTGAAGAACTCAATCGCACAGGTTGCTCCTCACTACACAATGAAGCGTCAGCTTGACGACTACTTCACTAAGTTCTACTGCCCACTTGCAGAGCGTCGCGCAGTCCTCTTCGCTGACAACTACAAGAAGGCGAAGGAAATCGCTGCATGGAAGGAGCTTGTTGCATCTCGTTGGGATGGCATCAAGGTTGTTTCTTGCGAGAAGGAAGAAGAAATGATCAAGGGTGATGTTCTATCAGGCCAGAAGTACAAGCTCAAGTATGTTATCGACGAGCAGGGTCTCGACGATGCAGTTGGCTTCGAGCTCGTTACACTCTTCACTGATTCTGAAGGTCGCGACCACATCAGCCAGGTAGAGCCACTTGAGGTTACAAAGAAGGAGGGCAACCTCTACACATTCGAAGGTGTACATACTATCCCAACAGCAGGTAGCTTCAAGGTTGCTTACCGTATGTACCCAAAGAACGCAGATCTCCCACATCGTCAGGACTTCTGCTATGTTAAGTGGTTCAACTAATCGAACTCAAAGTTAAGGGCTTATAGTTAAAAGTTGTGATTATACAACTCTTGCCTGTTTGTTCTTAACTCTCTTTACAATATTTGCACCATCCTCAAAAAGAGGGGATGGTGCATTTTCCGTAAATATATAAGATTATGAATGTTAAATATTTTTACAGTTTTTTTGCTTTACTTTTTGTAGCTTCTTTTGCTGTAGCGCAGGAGAAGAATGGCGGTGATGAATGGAAAAAGAGCGTTACGGTGAAATCTTTCAAGACATTTATGAAAGAGAAGAAGTATGACAAGGCAAAGAACGAAATAGATGGGGCAATTAGCAAATATGAAACAGCGGCACATGATCCGGAGATGTATATGCTCAAGGTGAGTGTGCTCAATGAATTAATCTCGCAGGAAAACCGCAAGATTTACCTTAACTCGAAACCTGATACTGCTAAGTATTTTAGCCTTATTAAAGAACAATATGACGCTGGTTTTGATTGTTTTGAAACAGAACAAAAGTTGATGGCACAGCAAAATGGAAAAGGGGACAAGGCAAAGTCTAAATATAAAGACGACCTTGCCGACATCGTATTTCCAAGTAGAAAGAAGATGCTCGCGGCAGGAAAATTTTACTATGTAAAGAAAGACTATGTAAAAGCATTTGCGTATTTCTCTGATTATTTGGATACTAAGAATTCGTCTCTTTTCGTAAATAAAAATGACGAGATAATGACTGCTTCTGAGAACGATTTGACAGAAGTCTCATCGCTTGCAACTCTGAGTGCTTATGCTTCAAGTAATAATAAAGGAGTTCTTACTTATCTTACTGAAAGCCTAAAAGATAAAAGTATCGAAGAGAAGCTGCTTGAGATTGGAAGCAAGTCTGCTGCTGCAGTAGGTGACAGCACAGAAATGGTAAAAATGCTTGAGAATGGTTTCTACTCTTACCCAGAAGTTGAGTACTTCTATTTGGCTTTGATTAAGTACTATAATGACCACGAACAATACGAGAATGCGTTGGCAAAATCAAAGAAGATGACAGAGCTCTATCCAGACAATCGTAATTATTGGTATGTTAGAGGAAAGGAAGAACTCTTTTTGTCAAAGTTTGATGATGCTCTTGCGTCTTTCAATAAATGCGTCGAAATCAAAGCAGATGATGCAGAGGCATTCTCGGCAATAGGAAATATACACTTGCATTATGCTCATGACAAGTATGAGAAGATGAACTTGTCATTAAGTGATCCAAACTATTCGAAGAAAAAAGCAGAAATAAACAATTCTTACAACCTTGCATGCGAGAATTTTGAGAAAGCAAGAAAGTTTGACGAGAATAATAAGTCTTTGTGGATTGATGGCTTGCGCGAGACTTATTTCAAGCTGAATAAAGGAAAGGAACTCAAGCAACTTGACAAATAAAAAACAAAGTTTTTACTTTGTGGGGGATTTTTTTGGATATAAAATTCGTTTTAGTTAACTTTGCAACAAATTATCGATTTGTTCGGAAGTGTCGTTCTTTTATGAACAATATGCTTTCTATTGATAAAAACTGATAAAGATTTTAATGGCTACCACAATAGGTAAAAATACATATAAAAAGGGGAAGAAAACAACTAGCAAAGCAAAAGACAATCTGACAGCTGGTGATTTCTTCGATGGATTCGGCAAATGGGAAATGACATCTTTCTGCTTCGGTTTCTTGGTAGTAGTAATAGCTGTCTTTATGCTTGTTGCTTTTGTTTCTTATTTAGCTACAGGTGAGGCCGATTTCAGTTTGCTTGAACAAAGCGCTGATCCAATGAATAAAGAGATGCAGTACAAAAACGCTTGCGGATCATGGGGCGCAATCGTTGCTTATTTCTTTATTAATGATTTGTTTGGATTGGCATCGTTCATCATTCCTCCATACCTTGTTATTGTTGGTATGAGACTGATGAGAATATTTAAGTTCACACTTGTTCGTAAATTTATTCTTTTCACATTGCTGATGCTGTGGACGAGTGTTTTCCTTTCTGCATTCAGCGATCTTTTCCCTTACTTCAATGATTCGTTTCTGAAGTTAGGTGGAAATCATGGCAATAATGTTGTCAAGATTCTTACGAATGTCATTGGCACTCCTGGACTTTACGCAGTTCTTCTTATTTATGCTGTTGGCTATTTGATTTATCTTAGTGCTCACACTATAGAGATAATTAGAAATGCATTCCGTCTCAAGTTCCTCAAAGGTGAAAGAGCGGAGAGATTGAAAAACATGCTTAGCAGGAAAAAAGAAACTGATGCAGATTCTGATGGCAATGAGCCTGGTGTCAATGAAAACGGAACTGATGTGGAGCTGGAAGGTGGTGATACACTTGAGACAGAAAACACTGATGCTTTGGGAAATGACAATGGAATAACTTCTTCAAATACTGTAGATTTCGATTTGATGAGTACAGATACGACAGATGGAGTTAATGAACAGCTCATTGTATCTGTGAACGATGTTGATAGTGAGCAAGATGTAGATGATAATGTTAATACACTTGAATTTGTAGACATCAATGTCACTCAAGCTCAAAATATTACTGCTGCAACTACGCAACAAGCTGTGCAAACCCAGATTAACTTTGAAGGTGATGGTGAAGACAAAAAGGATGAACATGCGGAAATGACAGTTGAAACCAATGTGACAGAAAAGGGTAGTGGTACGATTGAACGAGGAAACATCAATACTCCATATGATCCGAAGCTTGACTTGGAACTCTACAAGTATCCAACTCTGAACCTTCTCAATAAGATGAATGATCAGGGCCCTCAGATTGATATGGCAGAGCAGAATGCGAATAAGGAACGCATTATCCATGTTCTTAAGAATTTTGGCGTTGAGATTTCAAGCATTAAAGCCACAATTGGTCCAACTATCACTCTTTATGAAATAGTTCCTGCAGAAGGTACTCGTATCAGTAAGATCCGAAACTTGGAAGACGATATTGCACTTAGCCTTGCTGCTGAGGGAATTCGTATTATTGCCCCAATTCCAGGAAAAGGAACTATTGGTATTGAAGTGCCAAACAAGAAGAAATGCATAGTCTCTATGGAGAGCATCCTGAATAGCAAAGTTTATCAGGAGTCAACAATGGAACTTCCTTGTGCTATTGGTAAGACTATCAGTAATGATGTGTTCATGTTTGACCTTGCAAAGGCGCCTCATTTGCTTGTGGCAGGTGCTACTGGCCAAGGAAAGTCTGTAGGCTTGAATGCAATTGTTACATCTCTCCTCTACAAGAAGCATCCTGCAGAATTGAAGATTGTGATGGTGGATCCTAAGAAGGTTGAATTTAGCATCTATAGCCCAATTGAGAACCACTTCTTGGCAAGACTTGAGGAAGAAGAGGATTGTATCATCACAGATGTACAAAAAGTTGTAAAGACTCTTAACTCGCTTTGTCAGCTTATGGACACACGCTATGACATGCTTAAGAAAGCTAGCGTGCGAAATATTAAGGAATACAACGAGAAGTTTAAGAAGCGCTTGCTCAATCCAGAACATGGACACGAGTTTATGCCTTATGTTGTTGTTATTGTCGATGAGTTTGGTGACCTTATCATGACAGCAGGCAAGGAAGTTGAACTTCCTATCTGTCGTATAGCTCAGCTTGCTCGTGCTGTGGGTATCCACATGATTATAGCAACTCAGCGTCCACAGGCAAGCATCATTAGTGGTGCTATCAAGACAAACTTCCCAACAAGAATAGCATTCAAGGTTAGCTCAATGATGGACTCTCGTGTGATTCTTGACCGCCCTGGCGCAAATCAACTCATTGGCAAAGGTGACCTTTTGTATCTGCAAGGTGCGGAACCAGTTCGTGTTCAATGTGCATTTGTTGATACTCCAGAAGTAAGTGACATCTGTCAGTTCATTGCTCGTCAGCAGTCATATCTGCATCCTCTTTATTTGCCAGAGGTTATGGAAGCAGAAGGTGATGGCGGCGGAATGGGAACAATTGATAAAGGACACCTTGACCCATTGTTTGGAGAAGTGGCAAAGTTCGTGGTTAGTAACCAAAGTGGCTCTACTTCAATGATTCAGCGAAACTTCTCTATTGGCTACAATCGAGCAGGCAAGATTATGGATCAGCTTGAGAAGATGGGAGTTGTTGGACCGCAGATTGGTGCTAAGCCAAGAGAAGTGATGATTAAGGATATGCTTACTCTGGAAGGATTGCTTAATACTTTAGGATAAAACAAAGTCAAATTTAACTAAATAATGATTATTATGAAGAATTTCATTAAATATGCATTTACTCTCATGCTTCTTGTGTCAGCAAGTTTTGCTTATGCACAAGATGCAACAAAGATTCTTGATAAGACTTCAACAGCTTTGAAAAGCGCGGGCAACCTTAAAATTGGTTTTACGCTTAATGCAGATGGAAATTCAGGAACAGGCTATATTAAGTTGCAGGGACAGAAGTTTGTTGTTAATATGGCAGGAACTATTACTTGGTTTGATGGAACAACAATGTGGAACTATGTGAAGAAAAATGAAGAGGTGAATGTGACTACCCCAAGTGCTGCAGAAATCGCTAAGATGAACCCATATTCTTTCTTGTCTTTCTATAAAAAAGGTTACACAGCAAAGATGGGAAAGAGTACAGCCAAAGAATATGAGGTGATATTGACTGGTCAGGCAAACAATCCATATTCAAAGGTTGTAATGCGTGTAAACAAAAACAGTTATCAACCATCGTACATTCAAATGACTTCCTCAAAAGGCAATGTTACAACAATCAATTGTAATTCGTTCTTGAAGAATCAGAAATATACAGAGGCTACATTCAAATTCAATAAGAAGAACTATCCTAATGTGGAAGTTGTTGATTTGAGATAGTTGCAAGTCTGCAATTATTTTGAAAAATCCATACTAGAATTAAGACAAAATATAATATTATGGAACATATTCGTTGTCTCATCATTGGCTCTGGCCCTGCAGGATATACTGCAGCAATTTATGCTTCTCGTGCAAATCTCAATCCTGTGCTTTATGAAGGAATACAGCCAGGAGGACAATTGACAATTACAGATGTTGTTGAGAATTTCCCATCTCACCCAGAGGAAATTTCTGGTAGTGAACTAATGGATCTTATGCGTGAACAAGTTGATAAGTTTGGAGTGGAGATTCGCGAGCATATTTGTGTTAAAAGCGATTTATCTGCTGCTCCCTATAAGTTCACTTTTGATGATGATAGCGAGGTTGAGGCTGATACTGTTATTATCGCAACAGGTGCGTCTGCTAAGTTCTTGGGCTTGAGCGATGAAGAGAAGTATCGTGGAATGGGAGTCAGCGCTTGTGCCACATGCGACGGATTCTTTTATCGCAAAAAGGTAGTCGCTGTTGTTGGTGGTGGAGACACTGCGTGCGGCGAAGCTATTTATTTAGCAGGTCTTGCTAGTAAGGTCTATCTTATTGTTCGCAAAAACTTCCTTCGAGCAACTAAGATTCTTCAGGAACGAGTGTTCAATAACCCAAAGATTGAAGTTCTTTTTGAAACAAATACTGAAGGGCTTTATGGAGAAGGAGGAGTTGAAGGTGCTCATCTTGTTCATAGACTTGGTGAAACTGATGAAAAACATTATGATTTACCAATTGATGGATTCTTCCTTGCAATTGGACACCGTCCAAACTCAGAGGTGTTTAAGCCATGGATAGAAACAGATGAAATAGGCTATATTAAAACAGAAGGAGCAACTCCAAAAACTAATATCCCAGGTGTGTTTGCTGCAGGAGATGTAGCAGATCCTCTTTATCGCCAGGCAATTGTTGCTGCTGGCAGTGGCTGTAAGGCAGCTATGGAAGCAGAGAAGTATCTTAGTGAATTGTAGTTAAAACTTATGGATTTTCAACGGGCGAAATTATTATATAAGCTTGTTGCTCATAACCAGCGTCTTCAAGACAGAAGACACCCGATGTTTGAGAAAAATAAAGCAATGAAGATTTTAGGATATTTCTTCCTTGCTTTCTGGGCAGTCTATTTGATTATTCTTGGAGTTGGATTCAGTAACATGTTTGATGATACTGCGCTCGAAGCTTTTGACTGGATAGATGGCGGAATGATATTCTTTCTGGTTATTGACTTTCTCGTTCGCTTTGGTATGCAAGAAACTCCTGCCCAGAACATTAAGCAATATAAGCTGTTGAACATTCCAACCAATTTTCTTCTAAACACATTCTTGCTGAGAATGGGACTGCAAGCATACAATCTATTCTGGGCATTTTTCTTTGTTCCATTTGGCTTGCTGTCTGTTACTCATTTCTATGGGGTAGTAGGTTTTATAGGCTTTTTGCTTGGATGGTGGCTAATGTTTGTTGTAAATAGTTATTGGTATCTGTTTTGGCGAACATTGATTAATCGAAATTTCGCTTGGTTCATCATTCCTGTAATTCTATTCGCTTTGCTTATTTATTTTGGAATATTCTTTGATGATAATAATCAATGGCTTTTCCAAGGATGCATCCACTTGATGAGAGGTTTCTGCCGATGGAATCCAATCAGCTGGGTCGTATTCTTTAGTATGGCAATACCTTTGTTTATTATAAATCATCATTTGCAGAAAGCTGCAATTTATGTAGAAATTTCTAAGACAGAGCAAGTTAAAAAAGTAAACTCTAATAATATGGAGTTTCTCGATAAGTTTGGCGTAATAGGCGAATACTTAAAGCTTGAGGTAAAGTCAACATTCCGTAATCTTGTGGTGAGAAAGCAATTCCTCACAGGAAGTCTTTGTATGCTTATGCTTTGTGGTATTTTGTCGTTTACGGATGTATATGACAATGCCAAATTCATGAGCATATTTATCAATGTTTATTGTTTTGCGTGTTTAGGAGTTATGACATTGACTGGCATAATGTGCGCCGAAGGTAATTATATTGATGGCCTGATGGTTAGAAAGGAAACCGTATTGTCTTTGTTAAAAGCAAAGTACTATTTCCATTGTATAATGCTTTTGGTTCCTTTGCTATTTACGATAATGCCAATCATTCAAGGTAAGCTCACTTTCTTGTCAGCTCTTGGGTGTTTATTATTTGTTTCTGGTGGAGTATTCCCATTCCTTTTCCAATTGGCCACTTATAATGACTCTACGCTGCATTTGAATGATAAGTTGACAAAAGCAGGACGAGATACAAAAGTACAGTTGCTGATGTCATCTGTAGCTTTGTTCTTGCCAATGTTTATTATGTATGCTCTTGTTGAACTGCTTGATGACGATATTGCCTCTATCGTTATGATAGCTATTGGCTTGACGGGAACATTGCTGCATCCATTGTGGCTTAGAAGCATTTATAATAGATTTATGAAGAAACGCCATAAGATAATGGACGGATTCAGAAATTCGCGATAACAATCTGACCTTATGAATATAACAATCGATAACCTAACAAAATCTTTTGGTGACAAGAAAGCTCTTAATATTGGCCATTATGCTATACATAGTGGCGAGATTATAGGTCTTGTAGGAAATAACGGTGCAGGAAAGACAACTCTTTTCCGCACTATCCTTGATTTGCTACACCCAGATTCTGGCTCAATAATCATTGATGGAGATGTTGATGGCCAGCATGTGTCTTATGATCCAACAAAGTGTGAGGATTGGAAGGCTGTGACAGGTGCTTTCGTAGATAGTGGCTTTCTTATAGATTACCTTACCCCAGAAGAATATTTCCGATTTATTGCAAAGATTTCTGGTATAAGCGATGAAGTAATGAATGACAGACTATTGAAGTTTGATAACTTCATGAATGGAGAAGTGCTAGGACAGAAAACTCTTATTCGCAATCTTTCAATGGGTAATAAGCAGAAGGTTGGTATTATTG
>JAGHVC010000031.1 GCA_018064505.1 Candidatus Minthosoma caballi
GTCCGAGACAAAGCGGATTGGCTTCTCTTCGTTCGCCCATCCTATTTAGCCTCTTTCTGAGCCTCTTGTCGGATTCGAACCAACGACCCCGAGATTACAAATCACGTGCTCTGGCCAACTGAGCTAAAGAGGCTTGTAACCGTTCGTGCAGAGTAATCCACACGAAACGGGTGCAAATTTAGGCATTATTTTTGTAATGCGAAATTTTTTTCAGACTTTTTTAAATATTTGTCTGTTTTTCTTTATATTTACCCAGCTGTTTTTCAATTGCAGCCAGTGATTCCATAACTGATTCTTCAAAAGTGTCGCTTACCTTCTCGGCGAACAACTCGCCTCCTGGCAAAGATACTGTCAAGCATGCTTGCTTATTGTTTGCCGTCTCAGGTTTCACGACTTTGAGTGACACCTCTACCTTTCTTATATCGTCGCAGAACTTACTCAGTTTGCTCACCTTCTTTGTGATGAACTCCTGCAACTTATCGGTTGCGTCGAACTTGATTGCCTTGATGTTGATGTCCATAGTCAATGAATTTTAGATTGTTAAGAAATCGTGTTAATTATCACTCACACGCGGATGCGCGTTCTTATACACATTCTTCAATTCTTCGAATGAAACATGGGTGTAAATCTCCGTTGTAGCTACACTCTCGTGGCCAAGAAGCTTTTGTATGGAAGTGAGATCGGCATTATTGTTGAGCATTGCAGTGGCAAATGAATGTCTCAGCACATGAGGGCTTCGCTTCGGGATGGTAGTCACCTTCGACAGGTTGTCTTTCACCACCTTTGCCACTTGCCCCTGGCTCATCGGAGTGCCTTTCTCTGTGACGAAAAGCGTAGGATAGCTGTCCATCGGCAACGCTTCTTTGCGGGAATTCATGTAAGCCTTTAGTTCCTCTTCCAGCTCACTGCCAAATGGAACAATGCGCTGTTTGTTACGCTTGCCTGTCACCTTGACTTGCTTAGACACCAAATCCACGCTTGCATCTGTCATGCCCAGCAACTCAGCCCGTCTAACCCCCGTCTCATAGAACATCATCAGAATCAAGCGATTCCTGATGCCTACGAAAGACCTATCCTCGGCAGTGAGCTCCAGCAGCCTATCCATTTCCGATTCACGCACGAACTGTGGCAACGGATGCTTTTTCTTTGGAGCAACCACCCTTTCCATCGGGTTGATATCCACCCACCCCATTCTTCGCAGGTAGCGATAGAAGGTGCGCATGGCGCTCAACTTTCTGTTTACGGAGGCTTCGGACAGCTTCTGCCCATCCAGCAGATAGATAATCCATTCCCTGACATCTGAAGTGTCAACTGTCGCCCACAGGCAATCGGGATTTTGAGCCTCGAGGAAGTTTTGAAACTCGGACAAGTCTTTGGCGTAAGCCTCCACTGTCAGCAGTGAGTCGTTTCGCTCAGACTTCAGATATTCCAAAAAGGGATCAGTCCATAATTCCATATTTCATCGTATTATGCGACTAAATTATGACATTTTAGCCAAACGACCAAATATTCGACTGAAAACTTTTATCTTTCTCTTGTTTTTTCTTGTTTAGCTTCAGAAAAATCACTTTTCCTCAGCCAAACGGGAAGCCTCTTCAGGATTTATTCCTCCTCGAGGTGAAGCTTGTTTACATAAACAGCGTGCTGCATCTTGATGCGCTTAACAACAGATGGCTTGTTGAACTGCTTACGGCTTCTTACTTCCTTGATAACGCCAGTCTTCTCTGACTTTCTCTTGAACTTCTTGAGCGCGCGCTCAATGTTCTCACCTTCTTTTACAGGTACAATAATCATTACAATTCTTTTTTAGAAAATGTTATTAAATTATATATTTTTCGTGCTGGGATTTTCCCAACAGTCGGCAAAATTACGGCAAAATAGTTAATTGACAAAACTTTACTCGATTTTTTTCCACAAAAGCATGTAAAGTTTTGAATTTAAAGCACTTTTTATATCAAAATGTCATCTCAGCACCACTTTTTCACTCGTTTCAGCATGTTTTTTGCCTCCTCGAAGCCCATATCAGCCGATTTCTCTATCAATTGCTTAGCCAAAGCATTGTGACCTTCTTCCTCACTGAACTTTCTGTGGTACAATCCGAGCCAGTAGTTCGCCTCCGCATTGCCAGCCTTCGCCTTGCTTTCCAGCTTCTGCTTCACATGCTTCATGTAGTCATCGATACCAAACTTATCATCAAACGACAAATCTGCAATCATGTTGAACATTGAATCGCATTCCTGCTTCGAAAACACCTTGCACTTGCCCATCAGCACATTGCTCAGGTAGTCAATCTGCGCAGTAGTTGCATACATGCCAAAAGTCTTGGTGAGCGATGACATCATCATGTGATTGATAGCAAAGATCAGCACAGTGATCACCAGCCCTATCCAAAAGCACAACTCACTATGCCAGTATCCATACAGCATCAGCGGCACGGACCCCAGCAAGAAATAAGGCACAGGAGTGCTGAAATATCTTGCAATTGCTATTGCGTAATAATTCTTTTCTTTCATTTAGCCAGCAGCCTATCACGACCGCTTTTTCAATTTTGGCCGCAAAGATACGAAAAAACATCCAATAAATCCATATAGAAGGTCCAATATTCCTCCCTATATTATATAATAATGTGTAAAACACCAGAAAAAACGCTCCATACCACACTCTATCGACACCTTAGAAATCACTCAATCTCAAGTCCTTTGCACCCTCAAAAACTTACGCCCGTTACGCTTCATTGCTTATGCCTTGTAAGCCATATCGCTTACGCCCGATAAGCAATGAAGCGTGACGAGCGCAAAGTTTTCGGCTTCCGCTCTGCACATCTCAGGTAACGCAAGGCGCGCAAATGAGGAGATATTGTTGTTTTGCAAGAACTTCATTGCCGATTTCTTCACTCCCACTATAAAAATAGCACATTTTCGTGCTATTTGCGCTAAAAAGATTGAAAAAATTGAATAAATGGATGAGAAATGGCATTGGAGTCATAACATTTTGAGTATATTTGCAAATAAAAAATGTACAAATATGAATATTGGAGATAAAGTAAGATTCCTCAACGATGTGGGCGGAGGCAAGATTTCGGCTTTTCGTCCTGGAGGCATTGTGCTGGTAGAGGACGAGGATGGATTTGATGTGCCTGTGCATGAAAGCGAGATTGTGGTGATTGAGACAAACCACCTCAACTTCGTAAAGAAGCCAAAGCCTGCACCAAAGATTGAGTATGGAGCAGAACCCGCTTCGAAGAATCCTGCAGAGGCAATGAGCGGCAAGGAATACCTGAAGTCGAAAGGAGTTGTCCAGAAGAATGACGATGAGGAAGTGGACGAGAATCTTGAGGCAAGGGTGATAAGACTTGAGATGACTGTGAGAAAATTGCAGATGCAGCTTGACCGCCTCATGGATGAGAAAGCAACGAAAGAAAAACAAAAAGTGGAGGCTCGGCAAGCCCGCAAGCAGGAGAAGAATGAAATTGTGGAGGTGGATTTGCATGCCCATGAAATACTAGAATCTACCGCCGGAATGTCTGCTGGCGACATTAAGCAGTATCAGCTGAGCGTGTTTCACAAAACCATGGATGAGCATCTGAAGGAGAAAGGCCGCAAGATAGTATTCATTCACGGAAAGGGCGACGGTGTGCTGCGCAAAGCCATCATTGACGACTTGAAGTATTATTACAAAACTTGTGAATACCAAGATGCTTCGTTCCAGCAGTATGGATTTGGAGCAACAATGGTGATTATTCATTAGGCTTATCCCTACCCTGCTATCAATGGATGAATGACTGATGGAAAAAAGCTAACTAAAAGGAAAATAAAAACAAAGAAAAAATATGAAAAGAGAAGCGTTCAAGATGTTCCTGAAGCCAGGATGCAAAGAAGAATATAAGCGTCGCCATGCAAATCTGTTTCCTGAGCTGAAGGCGCTTTTGTCTGAGAGCGGAGTGAGAAACTACAGCATTTACCTCGACGAAGACACAAATATCCTTTTCGCTTACCAAGAACTGGAGGGAGAAGGTGGCAGTCAGGATTTGGGCGGTACAGAAATCTGCCAGAAATGGTGGGCATACATGGCCGATATCATGGAGACAAATCCAGACAACTCACCAATTTCTATTCCTCTGCCAGAGATGTTCCACATGGACTAAGGGGATGATGAAAAGATGAAAGGCTGAAATGATTTGAGTCGCTTTGCGAGCGAAGGAACTTTAATAACTAATAAGTGCAGAAGATTTGATACTGAACAACAAAAGAGTTTTAGACCCAAGCATCATTTCGGTAACTGCTATGGTGAAAAGCACTTTCCAGAAATACTGGAGCCTGCCGGCATTCACCGATTACGGAACCGATAGAAGCTACACTTATGGAGAAGCGGCGCAGATGATTGAGCGTCTGCACGACCTATTCCGCCAACTCAATTTAGCCCCTGGCGACAAGATTGCATTGTGCGAAAAGAACAACTGCCACTGGGCAATTTCTCTGCAAGCCATCCTCTGCTATGGAGCTGTTGCTGTGCCTATCTTGCCAGATTTCAGCATCGAGCAGATTCAGAACATCTACGAGCATTCTGAGTCCAAACTGATGATTTGCGGAATCAAATATGCTAAGCACCTGAATGCAAAAGTGTTGCGAATAGAGAATTTCAAGATGCATGACGGTTCTTTGGCTATCGACATGCAGAAATACTGCGATCTAAAACCTGAGGACTTGAATTACCATCATGACTCTCCCGAAGAACTTGCATTAATCAGTTACACCAGTGGCTCCACTGGCCGTTCAAAAGGAGTGATGCTGCCTTACCGTTCCGTGTGGTCGAACATGCACTTCGCAGACGAAGAGCTCGGCTTTGATGCTGGAAGCAACACGATGGCAATCTTGCCGATGGCGCACATGTATGGCTTTGCCTTCGACCTATTCTTTGAATTCCTCATTGGCTGCCATGTGCATTTCCTCACAAAGACGCCAAGTCCTCAAGTTCTCATCAAAGCATTTGCAGAAGTAAAGCCTGTAATTGTAATCGTCGTACCTCTAATCCTTGAGAAAATCGTACAAAAGCAAGTATTCCCTGTTCTGCAAACTCGCAAGATGCGAATTCTCACAAGCATTCCTTTGCTGAAAAACATCATTTACAAGCAGATACGAAATAAGCTTTACAATGCTCTCGGCGGCAACTTCTACGAGTGCATCATTGGCGGAGCTGCTATCAACAAAGAAGTGGAGGATTTCCTTCATCTCATACATTTCCCATACACCGTGGGGTACGGAATGACAGAATGCGGTCCTATCCTTGGATACGAAGATTGGCGCTATTTCCGCAAAGGCTCATGCGGCAAGCAGGTTGAACGAATGGAAGTGAAAGTGCTAAGTCCGGAGCCAGAAAGAATTCCTGGCGAGATTGTGACAAAAGGCATGAACATGATGTTAGGATACTACAAGAACGAGGAAGAAACGCGCGAAGCAATTGATGAAGAAGGATGGCTGCACACTGGCGATCTCGGCATCATCGACAAAGACGGTAACATTTTCATCAGAGGAAGGAAGAAAACAATGCTGCTCGGAGCGAATGGCCAAAATGTATATCCTGAAGAAATTGAAGATGTTATCACAACTCGCACATTCTTTGAAGAAGCCATCGTGGTGCAGCGAGAGGAAAAGCTTGTTGCTCTTGTTTACATCAGCGATGCTGCTCGTGAACAACAAGGTATCTCACACGAGGCTCTTGTGCAGAACTTAGAGACATACAAACGAAACATAAATGAAAATCTGCCTAAATTCTCTCAGCTTGCAAGCCTCGAATTGCAAGACACAGAATTTGAAAAAACTCCGAAGAAAAGCATCAGAAGATATTTGTACCATTAATGACATTATACAAAAATCGCTGTGACAATGAAGTAATTGCCACAGCGACATGTATAAACAAAAGCAAATTTCGCTAATTCGCTTAGAACTTAAGGACGAGCTGAGTAGAGCTTTCTACAGGCTCGTCATTCTTTTTTGCAGGCACCCACTTAGGCATTGCAGTAACCACATTAATAGCAGCTGTTTCAAGACCTGCATTTGTGCTCTTCACTACTTCTGCGCCCCAAAGGTAGCCCTTCTTGTCAATGTTGAACGACACAGTCACTTCGCCATGCACGCCTTTGCCGCCTTTATCAACCATCTGCACCTCAATCTGCTTTGCAATGTAAGCATCCATCTTCTCCTTGCCGCCAGGGAAATGAGCTGCTACTATGCTTGAGTCAGCAACTACAACTGTGCTATCTGTGCTCACCTCCTGAGCAGTTGCGCCACAAGCAAATGCTGTCATCAGCGCAATAAATACAAATTTCTTCATAATCCTATATTTTTTACTTTATCTTTTGCTCTTGAAAAAATCCTTCATCAGCTTGCTGCATTCCTCTTCAAGAATGCCGCTCACAACTTGAGCTTTGGGATGAAAAGCACGAGGAGCATACATCTGGTAGCCTCGTTTCGGGTCACTTGCTCCATATACTATGCGCCCCAGCTGACTCCATCCTATTGCCCCCGCACACATCACGCAAGGCTCCACAGTCACATACAATGTGCATTTATCAAGGTACTTTCCTCCCAGATACTCCTCAGCTGCAGTGATTGCCTGCATCTCCGCATGGGCAGTCACATCGTGCAGCGTTTCCGTGAGATTATGTCCTCTGCCTATCACCACACCGTTAGCCACGACAACAGCGCCAATAGGAATTTCGTCCTTGGCAAGTGCCATTCGCGCCTCTTCCAGGGCCATCGTCATGTATCGTTCATCAATAGACATAAGTAAATAAACAAAACTATCTTAATAATACAAAGTGAGCTACTTGTGCATTATGGTTATGCAATATTATGAGCCAGCTTTGGCATTTTCCATTGCAAAGTTAGATAAAAAAGAAGAATAAGAGAGAAAAAATGTTAACGAATAGCTGATTTTTATGCTAATTCGTTCTTTCTTTCGAGTATTTTTCCTCATCTTTGCACTTGAAGTTCTACTAAAGTAAACAATAAGATATGGACAACGCTAATGACATGAAGGACGAAAGCCAATTCAGCGAAAATGTTGAAGATGTGCTTAAATTTGCAGACAATGTGATAAACGAGCCAGGAAATGACTTGAAGAGTTCAGCAAAGCTTGTCAGCCCTGAATTTGCAAAAAAGTTCATGGTAAACGACAATGCTTTATTAAGCTACGCCCTTTTTGCTGTCAATCCAATCATATACACTGGCACTATGCTCATACGCAATCACCTTTCCGACAAAAAAAAGAAGCAGCAACAGAAGGAGCTTCTCATGCGTAAGGTCATGGCAAAACAGCAGGATGTCATCCAGAAGATGCAATTGCAGCAAGAGGAAAACGAACGCAAGATAAAGAATCTGAAAGCGGTTATAGATCTTCTCGACGACACTAAGGATAAGGTGGAGGAGCTATAAATCCATTTGTCATCTCCCCCTTCCACTCTTTATCTTCACATCTTTCTTTTTTATTCTTTTAATCTTTTCATTTTTTATAAATGGCAGATTTCGATTACACCCAGTCAGAACTTGAGATGAACCGAGTCATGAAGATGCAGCAAGAGCATCTCAAGGATGTGACATCACAAGTAGATCAGAACACAGAAGAGCTTGATGAGCTTGAAGCCAAGCTGAAGCGCATTCTGCAGAAACGCAATATTTCCATAGACGAAGAACAACTTCGCAAAGCTATTGCTACAGACGAGATTGACACCCCAGAGGAGTACAGCCTTGTCAAGGTGGAAGATACTGTAGATTGGGATGCACTTGTGGAGAAAAGCGCAAGGGAATACAGCGGAAATCCTGTCACTATCGAGCATCTTTTAAGCGACAAAGAAATCAAGTACGGATTGAACGAAATCGAAGCTATAAACCGCTCATTTTCCAAGAACACTGGTCTCAGCGCAAAAGACATGGGCTTCTTAGCAACAGCCATCACTTTGCAATCTGCTCGCTGGTTCATACTACAAAAGATGTTTACCGTTGCTGCAAAGGGAGCTTCCGCAGTGACTAAAGCTGCAACTGGCACAGCTGTTCAGGCTGGCAAAAGCGCTGCAATAAAAGGAGGAACAAAAACTGCTATAAACACCATTACCAACATAGGGAAAACCGTAGCATCACAATCGTTCGGTCAGCTTATCAGCAAAGCAAATGATGCTATTCTCAGAAACAGCGACTCCTCTTCTAAAGATACAACATCGGCAGGAACGCCTGGTGCTGCCAAGCATAATCCTAATCGCTCATGGCGAGACATAATCATCAATTGCGCACCTTACGATTTGCAATGCGTTGGCGACATCAACCACATCTACGGAGTTGGCATAGATGATTTCACACGCAAGATTCTTGGCAAAGAGCCTGTGTGGGGATGCATCATTGGCTCAATGAATTACCTCACAGACACTGTAACTTTCGACAACTACAACACATACAGAGTTGTACGCGACCCAGAGCTTCGCATTGTCGAGAAGATAAGCATGAAGCAGATGTTCATGGATGCTGTTCGTTCTGTGAATGAAGACATGATGCGATTGCCAGTAGCTGTTTATGCCCAGATCATGAAACAGCAAGGACGCACCCTCTCTGAGGCTGAGTTCGTTTCCACATTCTCTGAGCAGCGAATCAGCGCCCTCTACACTCACCAGTATGAGATGTTCACAAAGAGCAAAAGATACCTTCTCGTAGGCGACCAAGCCATGATTGCATCGCTCATCAACATGACCATAGGATTATACCACACTCTGCAGTATGATCCTAAGAAAGATGGCTCTTTCCAAGAGTACGAAGCACGCACTCGCACCATCCTGAGCATGTCAAATGCAATGTCGGCCGCAACAAACACCGTGTTCACCATAGCCACTCAAAACTGGCTTGCTCTCGATGCTGGCGGAATGATTATTGCGTTCAACCGCTTCATGGACGACTCCATGTTCACCACCCATCTAAAAGAGAACATGATAAAGCAGAAGCTCGATGACACTTTTAAGATTGAATAAGGATAAAATGATGGACAGATGATAAAAAAGAAAAGATTGGCAATACTCACACATATTGCCAATCTTTTCTTCATCTTTTAATATTTTTCCTCACTTCTTCTTTTCATCATTCTTCAGAAGTTTAGCAGCTTCACTGCCAATTGCTCTAAGCCCCTTTGCCACACTTGCTGCATTGTTTTGAGCACCAAGCAACGATGTGTGAGTGTGGTCATGATTGAAATACACAGAAGCTGCTTCCTTGCCCTTCTTAGAGAATTTCTTGTCAAGGAAATCTGCAGAGATATTGTGCACATCAACAAACTCCACACCCATTTCTTCTGCAATCTGCTTATCCCACTGCGGAATGTAGCCGTCGTTTCTGCGCTCAATGTAGAAGTGGCCTTTCTTCTCTTCCACTGGATAGAACTGTCCTTTCACTTCGCCCTTACCCTCATGCCATTCGTTGCGAGGAGTGAACGAAAGCACTATAGGATGAGCACCCTTCTCCTTAGCATCTACAATCATCTTCTTAATGTACCAACCAAAGCTGTAGATCACCTTGTTCTTACCGTTTGACTTCAAATGATACACATGACTTGTATCCTGAGCACAGGCTATCACGCCGCGCTCCTTATCTTTGTCTATGCCTCCAATGTCATTGTGACCAAACTGAATAAGCACATAATCTCCTGGTTGCAACGAATTATACACCTCATCCCATCTACCTTCATCAAGATAAGTACGAGTGCTTCGTCCTGCTTTTGCCTGATTCTGGAACACACACTTTGTACTGTCAAACACAGTGTATCCCTGGCTTCCCCATCCCCACATTCCGTCAGGATTCTTATCTTCGTTCTTTCCCGTAGAGTCACCGCAAAGGAACACCATTGGAAGCCCAGGCTTTCTGTTCTGGTCACAGCGCTTTGGAATCACCTTGTCGTTCAGGAAATACTTGAGCTGCAGCAATCTTGCATCAGGCGAGAGAGCAATTCCCTCTGCTGCAGAAGCCGCATTCATCATTGCACCAAATGCCGATGAATGAATCTTATCCAGATAGAAATGATAATCCGTTTTCCAAGGACCGTAAGCCTCAAGCTTCTTAGCAGAAATATCGTTGAGATCAATCACAGGCACATTCATTTCCTTGCCAATTGCAAAGATAGCAGGAGTGAAGTCGCTCAGCTTACGCTGAATCGTCTTTCCGTCCTCTTCGTATGCATTGCGAGGAGTGAGAGTGAAGAGTATTGGAGTTGCCCCCTTTGCACGCACTTCATTTATGAAACGGCGAGTGTAGCCTCCAAAGGTATATACAGTCTCTTGCTGCTTCTTCACCTTATTATATATAGAAACAGAATCATCCGAAAGACTCAGCTTGCCATCAGGACGATAACTAGAGCGAGCGCGAATAGAGTCTATAGGGCCATTGTCGTTATGGCCAAGTTCGAGAAACACATAGTCACCCTTCTTTACGGCAGCAAGCACAGGAGCCCACAGATCCTTGTAGAAAGTGCGAGGAGAAGTGCCGCCAAGAGCATGATTCTCCACCGTTATCTTGTTCTCATCAAAATACTCATGAGCATAGTATCCCCATCCCCACTGTCCGTTGTCGCCATTGCCACGAGTGCCAGTGCGCATTGTGCTATTGCCCACCAAGAACAGAACTGGGTTATTTCCTTTTCGTGAAGATCCTGGCACTGGACGAGCTTGATTTGCAATGTCAATACTGTCGGCCGTCAAATCACGCACTCCGTTTATGTCCAGCCAAATATCCTGGGCTTTTGCTTCATCAACAAATAGCGAAGAGTGAAGAGCAAAGAATGCTATCATCATCACTGTGGTAAAGTTTGTTAGTTTCATAAGGTATTTTTATATCAAATTTAATCGTTTGCACTCGCTTTCAAAATTTGGCGTAAGTATATCCTTTCCCATAGCTTCATGAATCTCGTCCGCAGTCCAGAACTTGCCGCCATCCAGTTCCTCGCTTGGCTTTATCTCGCCATCATACACCGCCTTGTGCACAAACACAAGCTCCTTCTCTCTTGCCGACTCAAACACATACTGACCTATGCGCTCTGGCTCATAATCAGTGATGCCTATCTCCTCCTCCACCTCACGCTTCAGAGCCATCTCCACATTCTCTCCCAAATCAACATGACCGCCCACAGCGGTGTCCCATTTCCCAGGCTGAATATCCTTCCATTCTGGGCGCTTTTGCAGATACAGCTCACCTTTGCTGTTGAACAAATGCAGATGCACCACTGGGTGCAGCTTCTTGCTTCCATCATGACACTCGCCGCGAGTTGCCGCGCCAATGATGTTGCCTTCCTCATCCACTAGAGGAAACATTTCGTCTTTATTATCTTGCTTTGTTGCTATCATTGCTGAGTTTGTAAGTTTGAGAGTTCAAAACCTATATCCAACATACACATTGCCATTCACATAATGCTCCTTAATGCTGTAGTTTTCCTTGTTCTTATAGTTGCTGTACATATAAGAAGCATAGCCACCTAGCACGAAGTGTTTGTCAATGTTCCAAGTGACAGATAATCGGGCTGTGCAGTTCAGCGTCAGCTTTGGAGTGGCATTGATCATCTTATCCACTCTTTCCTTATCCTTCTTATTCTCCGCTATTATTTCCTCTGGAGTCCTTTCATCCTCACTATCCACAAACGGGTCTTTTGTTAGGTCTGTGGAATATCTTGACTTGCTAAACAGCGACACAGTAGGTATAAAAGAAGCATGCACAAGCAGTTTACCTGCGTTTGGTGTCCAGTTGTAGCCATAACCACCACCAAGAGATAACTTTGCTGTCCTATATTTCTCATCTGTCCCCACTATAAACCTCTCGGAAAACTTAGCGCGTGAATAATAGAAGTCTGCAAGAGCAATAAACGAACCTGCACTTTTCTTTTGGATTCGGCTTGCAGAGCGAGCTGCCGAGTATGCAAAATGCTTCGAGTTGAAAACATAGTGCCCTTGCATGTGCAGAGTGGTATAGTTGTTGTACTTACTACCAATAGGATTTGTACCACCTTTCAACGCATCATCCAAAGTCGGTTCTTCGCCTGCAAGAATTTTATCCGCCCCATGTTCAAAACCATCAAGAACATTATACATAGTTCCCTTCATCTTTGTGCTGCGACGGTAGTCAACGAATCCACCAAACTTGCTACCAAGAGTCTCAAAGGTAAGTTGTTGGTCGTTTCCGCTATTAATATTGAAAGAATACTTTGCCTTAATGCTTCCGTAAGATACACCAATAGCCACAGCTTGAGCACCGCTGTGCAAATCCATGTCATAAGTGAACACTTTCGGATCAAGCAAGGCCGATGGAATCAAATCGCCAAAATCTTCTTTCAGTTCTTTTACTATATCTGGCACAGGCACCTTCATCCTGAACTTGCTGTAGTTTGCATTGCCACTCACAGTCACCATCCATTTATACTCAGGAAGCGCCACATAAGTGGAATCAAACTTTCCCTTAGATATCTTATCCGCAACATTCTGAGCCTTTTTCAGAGTTTTCTTACCCATCTCCACGGCTGAAGATGACGACTGTGCATTCGCGCTTAAAAACATCACGCTCCACAAGGCAACTACACCAATTATCTTTTCAATTCTCTTCATATTTTGAATTATATTTTTCGTTTCATTAGGGAATTAGCAGCGAAGAGTCTCCATAGCTCAAGAAACGGAATTCATGGCTCAAAGCATAGTCATATACCTTGTGCCAGTCGCCATGGAGGAATGCCGACACAAGCAACAGCAGTGTTGACTGTGGCTGATGGAAATTCGTTACCATTCTCTTCACGATGTGATACTTATAGCTTGGAGCAATGATTATCTGCGTTGACGATTGCAGCACATCGAGATCATGCCTGTTCATGTAGTCAAGCAAGCTCTGCAAAGCAGCCATAGTGCTCATCTGTCCATCGCCCATTGCTTCGGCATACTCGTATGGCATCCATTGCTTCACATGCAATTCCTCAGCATCGCCCGTCTCGCAACCAACCTCATTGCTTAATCTTAATTCTTCATTCTTAATTCTTAACTCCTCACTCTTCACTCCCATATAATATAGGCTCTCCAAAGTGCGCACCGAAGTGGTGCCCACAGCAATAGCCTCGCCACCATGAGCAATGAGCTTCTCTATAGTCTTCTTACTCACGGCGATATGCTCCGTGTGCATGTCGTGGCCTCCAATCTCCTCACTCTTCACAGGCTTGAAAGTGCCAGCACCCACATGCAGTGTCAGTTCCTCTCTCTCCACTCCAGCATCATCAAGCGCCTTGAGCACCCTCTCTGTGAAGTGCAATCC
>JAGHVC010000050.1 GCA_018064505.1 Candidatus Minthosoma caballi
TAGTTATTGGGAGCATCATAGTTGCTATAATTGCGATTTGTTTTGGGGCTTATGTATGGATAATGAATGATAGCATAGCTTACTATAGAACTATGAAATACCTATATTCTGCTGGTATTAAACCTCTACACACTACTATACACATTCAGCCATATGACAAATCGTCTTCAAAGGAAGCTATACAATTGCAAAAAGAACTCAGCGAGCATTTAGCCACTATGTAGATGCTGATTTTGATATAGTTGTGCTTCCAGAAAAAGAATTGCCTAAAGAGTTCCTCAGTCAAAGCAGAAAGAATTATTACAGAGCAGAAAAGATTATTAAAGCCTTACAAACAACTCCTTATGATAACATAACAACTATCGCTTTGACGCAAGACCGCATTTGCACATCATACAAAGGGCATCCAAACTGGAGCGTTCATGGGCTATCTATAGGGAATGCTTGTGTCATCACAACAAGTCATTTAGGTACAAAGAATAAACTATGGAAAGTTGTGGTTCATGAGTTTATACACACATTTTATGACTATCCACATTGCCCGAAAGATGATCCGACTTGTATTATGCGTGATGCAAAAGGACATGCTGACATGTCAAATAAGAATGGATTATGTCACTACTGTGACAGCGTCATAAATAAAAGATAAATAGGTATTCAATATTATTTATAATTCGCAGAATCATCGCAAAAAAGTAAAAAAAGGAAAAAACGCTTGTAAGGTTGTCTATAAATTGCTACCTTTGGAAATTAAATCAAACTGAAAATCCTATCAAACATGGAATGGATTAAGATTTCCACTTCGAGCGAACTAATGCGAGTCAGGACAGATGAAATTGCCTATGTGAAAGCTGATGGCAACTATTCTGAATTGTGGCTCTTCAATGGCAAGTGCCATAGAATGACTTTTAAGCTGCATTTTTTTGATGAAACATTCAATCAGCTTCACAACAATATGTTTGTCAGAGTGGGCAGAAGCTTAATTGTCAACAAGCGATACATACACATTATTAGCTTGATGGAGAAGAAATTAGTGCTTTGCGGATTAAATCTCCAGACAGACTACAGGCTCAACGCTTCTAAGGAGGCTTTGACAGAACTTAAAGAGATTATGGAACACGAGAAAGGAGGAACAGACTATGATAACTAACGAGAAAGTGGAATTCAAGGCACAGTTTGATGATTCTGAGGAAGTTCCTGTCATTATCATAGAACGAGATGATGAATCTGGTTCCTTCTCGTCAACTCCGCAGAACAACATCAAGAAGCCACATCGCCGTTGGCCATGGATTGCTGGCAGCATTGCTGCCACATTATTGCTCGTTGCAGTTGCACTGGGAGGCATTTTGTGGTATCGCTACCATGTCAATATTGGAGTTCAGATATCATGCACTCCCGAAGAAAATATTGAGAAACTGAAGGTTCAAACTCTTGAGCATATTCAGCCAGAAGTATGTGCAGTGTCGGACACAATACTTGATGTTGCTCTCAACATTTACGAACTTCGCGGTTTGCGAGCTGAAATATCATTTGAAGAGCCAGACACTCTCGACGAGTCCGTTTTTCTATACATGCGATGTGCTGATCACAATGACGAAGGGCCAAAATACAAAGGCTCAATTGTGGCAAACGGGCAAGAGCTTGAGAATGATGGCAGCACTCGATTGGGATACTGCGGAATGGTGGGCGACAGAACTGTGATTGGCATATCAAGAAGTGACGCTGTAAAAGATTTTGTCATTAGCAATAATGGCAGCTTCTTCCGTCAGTTCATTCTGGTCAGCAATCACGAGTTGCCATCCCGTTTCCATCTCCATGGAAAAGTGGAGCGTTGCGCACTTGGACGAATAAATGACCAGCTATACTACATCAAGACGCAAAACAGAGAAACACTTTGGGATTTCGCCGATGCCTTGCGTGAATACGGTTTCATCGATGCAATATACATCACAGGCGGCAATGAAAACTACAGCTACTATCGCACAGCTGATGGCACTCGTCATGACATAGGAGACCCAGAAAGCTATCCTTTCACAAAGTGGAAAGGAAATGTGCCTTGGTTAGTTTTCAAAAAATAACTTATACAAGTATGGGAGTTATCGCTTTCGCACAGGGAGTTAACTTCTTGAATAACTTATTCCAATAGGCAACTTGGAACGCACTCAGCCATTGCTTCGTATGCCTTTTCGCTAGGGTGGAGATGATCACCAGAATCAAAGCCTGACGCAAACGATTCAGGTGACTGCGAATCGCGGACAGCGAGGTCAAAATCAACACAGCCATCAAACTTGTCGGATTGACGAAGCCAGGCGTTGAACTCTTGCCGAATCATGTCACGGTCAGGATTGTAAGTGCGCCAGCCATAAATAGGAAGCAAAGTGCCGCTCCACACTTTCAGCCCCAGCTCACGAGCATGAGAGATGTAGATGCGCTCAGTGCCTTCAATCAGATCGTTGCATGTAGGCATGTCACTCCAAGGACGGAACACATTTGTCTCAACGCCAACAGGATGGATGATGTCATTGATGCCATGCTGGATAATCACAGCCTCAGCTCCAGCCACATTCATCTCGATAGGAAAACGCGTTGCACCCTTCAGTCCGTAGGCTTGATATGTGATGCAATCATACTGACGCAATATGCGAGTGCCGCTCACCGCACGGCGAATGACAGACACATTGCGCCACCCTTCTCTCCAAGCCCTGATAGCAAGATAGTCTGGCCAGCTCTGAGCCGTGATGGAATCACCATAGCAGACAAGAGCATGGTTCTTCTCTTCTGTGAGAATATCAATAGTGTTCAGGAAATAGAACCAATTCGTGTTGCGAGTCAAATCTATAGGCAAATCCTTCCTATCGGCATAGTCACCGTATGAATACTTGCCCCTCGACAGAGGCCCCGTGATGAGCGTGCCAGCATTCATCTGAGTGCAGTCAGCAAGGTAGATGCTCACATCGAGCATCTGGCCAGCAGCAATGTCAATATCCACCTCATCGCTCGTCACCTCCTCGCCAGCAGGAATGCAGACACTTAGCTTCTCAAGGAAAGCAACAGCCACAGGCTCGTATTCGTCGCCCTGCTTAGCCACAAACACCTTAGAAAGAGTAACAGGCTCTGTTCCCGTAAGGTTAGAAAACCTCAGGCGCAACCTGCTGCCTGAAAAGCACATGCGCACAGGGTATCTCAAAGTTATATCCTTAGCATAGACAGCCTCTCGCCTGTCAGTGATAGAAGTTGCGTTGCCCCAGCAAGCAACCCATTTTGTATATTCCATGCTCTTATCTATTTTACGGCAAAGTTACAAAACATTTCCTATTCGCCAAAAGAAAACACAATCAATTCACACACTATCCTGCCCTGTTATCGCTTTTCGGACACACGCATAACTGCCATTGCCCGAATCGCACTAAGACTGTTGCCCGAACTGGCTTAACACTGTCCCCCGACAAGTGTTAAGACTGCGCGGGCAGTTGCATGACATTAATGCCCGTGTAAGTCAAACATTATGAGCCCCGTGAGATGATTCTCAGCACTTAGCCTGTATTTTCGTACACAAAAACAAGGGGTTCGTACAATAGACACATCGTTATTCTGTTTTTCGACAAACAGTTAAGTACCTTTGCGGCGTGAATTAAAAAAACAACGAGATATGGAAATGAAAAAAGCTATTAAGAAAATTAAGTTTGTAATCGTTTTGGCGCTGACTATTGTTGGCGGTCTAGCAGGCAGTTGGGCATGGAAGTATTATCAGTTGCCTTTGTTGCCTGACAATACAGACTACAAAACATTAGCAGAGAGAGCATCAAAGGCTGAAAAGCTGGCAAAACAGATGAGGCTGAGCGAGAAGTATTGCTTCTTGGTAGATTATTCCGTACCAAGTGGAACGCCAAGACTATATGTATGGTCATTTGACGAAAAACGAGTGGTGGCAAAAACCTATGTCATGCATGGTCCAGGAGGAGGAAGCACAAACGAAAAACCCGTGTTCAGCAATAAGCCAGGAAGCAACTGCTCGTCACTGGGAAGATTTGCCGTTACTCATGAACATGGAAAGAGAAACAAATCCGGATACTATATTCGCGGATTAGATTTCAACAACCAGACAGCCAGAAGCAGAGCTTTGATGATTCACAGAGCTGCTTGGGTTGACATGAACTGCTGGCGCACCTACATTCCTCTGAATAGTAAATGCTGCTTAGGATGCCTCACAATCTCTTCAAGAGGACTGGATTACATAGCTCAAATAATGAATAGCGAAAGCAAAGATGTATTACTCTGGAACTTTTATTAGTTTGATTTCATGTTATTTGTTCTTACGGTGAAATCTACTATGGTATAATCCTTGTATTCTTTCATTTACAATGATATTTGACAGCATAACTTTAGTAAAATTTCTAACTGTGCAATTGAAATATAAACCTGCTCTCTTGCAAATGCCTGTTTTTTTTCGTATCTTTGCACATGATATACCGATGATTTGGCATATCGCTCTTTTGGTATGCTTTAGTTGCAAGTCATTTTCATTATTCAGCAACTATAGAGCACAACAGCAATAAACCAAAGCTTATGGCTAAAGAATCAAAGCTTTTGTCGCACGAGGCAAAAGCCTTGTCGCACTAGGCAAGGCTTTTGCCCCGTTTTTTTTACGGGCTTACAGATGTTGGCTATAAAGGCATACGAATGTTGGCTTTGCGAGCACAATGGCCTTGACTATGTTAGTGAAGGCGAGCATCTGCTCTGCCTTCTCCTCTTTCATTCTTTTCATTCGCGTGTCCTATCTATGATAATATACAACTTTCTGAACTTTACTATAGGGCCACCAAGGTAAGTGGATGTGTTATAACCGTTCGACTTTGCCCAGTCGATAATCTGGTTACGATATTCTTCGGGATAATAGATCGTAAGCAGTTTCTGCTCAATCATTTCACTCCATGTGAGAGGAATGCCAATGTTGTTGATGTCTTCGACAAGCGAAATGCCTAGAGCCACTGCTGTTGGGCTTTTCACGAAATCGCCCTTTTCTGGTGTTGGGGTCACCGCAAATGACTGTTTTACACCATCAACGAGCGATTTGATGGCTAACAAATCCTGGGCAAGATCAAGTTCGGCAATGAAATCGACCTCTGCATCTACTAGTTGGTGGAATATATTACCTTCCTCTTGCCCCAGTTGTTTAAGCCCCCAATGTGATTGGAAACATAGTGTCTCAACGGCACTCTTCTTTGCCTGTGCCTCTGCCTTCTTTTGATTCTTTTTCTTTGACATATTCAGTATTCTTTTTGTTTGTTATTACTGCACAATACGATGAGAAATCTTTAAAAACGGTCTTTTTGAGGCTTTCTCTGCAAAAATTCCGCAGAACATAAACGACATTTTCTTGTTTTTGACTGTATTTTTATAAATTTGCTGAAAAATTTCAAGCATGATAAGTAAAACCTATCTCAGATATATTTGGCTGCTTGATACAATCAGCAATGCAAGTTTTCCAAAAACCTATGACGATATAGTAAAGCAATGGGAGGGTTCTCCTTATGCTTATATGGGCGGTTTGCCTGTTCGTACCTTCCACGAACATCGTAAGGGTATAGAAGAAATGTTTGGAGTTATCATAGAATGTGATAAATCCAATGGTTATATATATTACATCAAGAATCCAGAAGTGCTGAAACTGAATCCTTATGCTAAATTGTTATTACGAAAGTATAGCGTTCCACAGGATTTTTCTACTTTTAATATGATGCATGACCGTATTTTGCTTGAAGAGATACCTCATGGCACAGCATACTTTGATAACGTAGTTGAATCTATGAGGACTAATACTGAGCTCATAATAGACTATCAACGCTATGAAGGACAGCGAGAAACACTTACTATGCAACCCTATTCCTTGAAGGTGTATAATAGAAGGTGGTATTTACTTGGCTTTATAAAGGAAAAGGAAAGTATTAGACACCTTGCATTGGAAAGATTTCTTGACCTGCATACAACAAATAACAGATTTGAGTTTCCTAAGGACTTCATCCCACGAAAGTACTATGATAATGTTGTAGGAATATACGTAAATGAAGATCTCCCTGTCGTTAATCTGAAGATTAGGGTGTATGGTGTGCAGATGGAGTACATGCGAATGCTCCCACTTCACAAGTCACAGAGCGAAGGAAAGTCTGTATATGGTGAGTTTGCTGAGTTCAATTACAGAGTGTGTCTGACACCAGAACTGAAATCAAAGATACTGGCATTGGGTTCATATGTTGAGGTGCTGGAACCATTAGAATATCGTGAAGAGATTATGTCGCAAATTAGTGCCTCTCTTGACAGATATATGAAAAAAGATTAAGAAATTTGATAGTGTTCTGCGGAGTTTGTGCATACAATAGCCCCAAAACACCCGATTTCACCCGTTTTCATTCGTATATTTAATAGAGACACATAATTTCGATAGTACAATGAATAAGAAAATTACAAACCGCGTTAGTCAGTCTTTGGAGTCGTATTTAGAAGAAGTTTGCAAGTATCCACTTCAAACTGTAGAGGAGCAAACGGAGCTCGCCAATCGCATCAAAAGAGGTGATGAAGAAGCCCTCTCGCAACTCATTACTGGCAATCTCCGTTTCGTAGCAAGTGTTGCAAAGCAGTATAAGAACAGAGGCAAATCTATGGAAGAACTTATTGAGGCAGGCAACAAAGGACTTGAACTTGCTGCTAAAAAGTTTGATCCACAGCGAGGTTTCAAATTCATTTCTTATGCCGTCTGGTTCATCAGGGCGAGCATTCTTGCACTCCTTGAGACTTCAAAGAATGACATAAATCTGTCAGATCTAACGAAGGAAGAGAAAAAGGATTTGATTTCAAGAATGTCCAACGAACGTGACAAGGAGATTTTAACCAGATGGTTTGGACTTGTCGATTCGCCAGAGTCACTAGACGAAATCGGACAAAACATGAATCTTGCAACAAAAAGAGTGAAGCAACTGAGAGACAGGGCAATTAGTAGATTAGTAGAGAATGGCATTAAATAACACAGAATATCAGCAACGCCAATGGATATTGGAAGACTATAAGTCAATAGTTGAAGACATGGAATCCTATGGGTACACAAATATAGTAGAACACATGGACGAGGTTATTGCTGACATAAAAGAAGACGTAGAGTCAGCATTTAAATGTTCAATAGAAATGAATTTTATAAAAACAACAATAGAAAATGGCAACAGAAGTTAAATACATAAAAGACAGCAATACAGAACAAATGTTTCATGAAAAAAACATGATAGTCGATGTTCTTAGAGCAAAAGTAAAGTCATCAAGTGGTAGATTAAGAAGCATAAAACTTCCTAAGTATATCTTCTTTAGAATAAAGGCTGATTCAACCCTTTCTATCTCAATAAAAGAAATGGAGGCAACCATAGATGGCAATAAAATCATGAAGAATCCTGTATGCGAAAACATGCAGGAAGATAACGCAGCATTTGAGGGATGGGCCATATGCTTGAAAAGTTGGCTAACTAATATTGGAAAAGTTGAACTCTCATGGGATATTCCTTCAGAAATTACTCTAAAAAGAGGTTCAAGCGAGCAACATTACAACAGATTTTGCTACAGAGTATTGAGATTCAAAGAGGCATACCCGGAATGGTTCGAAATTTCCAATGATAACAAGAATGAAATAGAGAAATTTGCCAAGAGATTTAACGAAATAAGAAATAATGCTTATTCAAAGGAACCAGAGCATAAACCAAGCCACAGCGGTTTTGGTGAAACTGACATGGAGTTTGCTATGGCGAATGATTTCAGTTCAATAATGAAATCACATTTCAATATAGGCTTCATAGATCGTCAATTTCCTGTCGGCTTGAAAAAGGCAGACAAACAATTCTTTACTGGCGGACTCTCTGCCATAGATTTGTGGGGCACTAAAGACGATGTTTTGTCAATAATAGAACTGAAGTACATACCTAAGAGCGGTTCCAAAAACATAAAAGTGGGAATCATTTCTGAACTATTCTTATATTCTTGTGTTATGAGAGACATTGCAATAGGGGTGATTCATGAACCATCTACCCCTGTTGTAAAAGAAACAGAAAAACTTTTTTATAAGAATGCGAACAAGTATCGCAAGGTATGTGCTTATATGTTGGCAAACGAATACCATCCCCTCGTTGAAAACAAAAAGGTGTTTAGTATTCTAAATTCAAATGCGTTATCAAGTGACATGCCTGTTTTTTTTCAACAATGCCACTATATATACAACGAAACAACTAAGCAACTGTCAATAACAGAATAATATGATGATAAAAGTACATAGAGGACTTGACCAGATAGGAGGTTGCATAACGGAGATTTCAACAGAAACCTCCCGAGTATTTATCGACTTTGGTCAAAACCTGCCTGGTAATGGCGAACCGACTACACCCGAAGAGGACGAAGCAATGGTGACGCAGATATTTGCTCTGAACAAAAAACAGTATGAAGCCGTATTCTATACCCATGGTCATGAGGATCATGTAGGATTGTTTGAATACATTCCAGAAGATGTTCCTCAGCACATGAGTGAAGGAACCAAGGGACTGCTGGAGATAAAGTACGATGTTCTTTACGAGAGCGCAGACCTTAAAGTCAATGAACTCCTTGAAAAAGAATGCGATTCGCAGATGTATAGTGATGCTTTGAACAAACTCATATATGCAGACAACAAATGTAAGTTGCTCAACAAAATAGAGGTTTGGAAGCGTACTTCACTACGAAAAGCTCCAGAAAGCATTTACATTGGCGACATCAAGGTTACTCCTTTCTTCAACTGCCATAGCATCTATGACTCCCACATGTTCCTCATCGAAGCTGACGGCAAGCGTATCTGGCACATGGGCGACTATCGCGAGCATGGTTACATGGGCAAAGGACTGATTCCCACTCTGAAGAAATATGCAACAGACATCGATGTTCTCATTACTGAAGGAACAATGTTGAAGCGTGAGGACAAGTGCCTCCATGAGCATATTGTATCGTACAAAATGCAGAATGTGATGAAAGCCTTCAAGTATGTATTCGTCCTTGCATCTGCCACTGACATAGAAAGACTTGCTGCTATCAAACAGGCTTCTATCGATGCTGCGAAGCCTCTCTGCATCTGGTCATTATTTATGAAGAAGACGATGGCATACTTCACAGAGCGCGAAGCAAAAGCATCAAAAGGTTTGTTCTCATTTGAACCATTGTTCTTTAACGATCGTATGCTGAGAAAGTTAAAGCAGACAGGCATGACAATGGTAGTTGGCATATCGCAGATGGAGCGTGTCAAGGGATTACTTGGCAAGTTGCCTCAGGAAGAAACACTTCTCATCTACTCATCATGGGATGGCTACTACAAGGAGCCAGAGCAGGTAAAGGTTAATCCCAAGTACAAGCAATTCCGTGATATGTTCCACAATGTTGTGGACATACACACCTCTGGTCATGCTGACCGCCAAACAATTGAGAAAGTAATCAAAACCGTTAAACCAAAGGAAGTTATCTGCATACACAAGGAAGCAGATGCTGACCTATAAAACATTATGATACGGCAAATAAAACCACAGGCATAGCCAACAAAGGAAGTCGGCATTGGATGCAAGAAATAGTACAGAATCATCCAGAATGCATAAATCAAGCTTTAGGAAATATAAAGTTGCATTGGATTTCTCCTTTAAAACCCAATTACCAAGAATACCAATTAAGATCAACAGAGATAATTGAAAGAATATGGAAGTCTTCAAAGAATAAAGACTTATTCCACAAAGACTTCTGGCCATCAATGGGAAGAAATCCTGAATGGGACGGAATAGCTATAGACGGAACAACATTGTATTTGTTTGAAGCTAAATCTCATAAATCAGAAGTAAAAGGCTATAAATATGTATCAAATGAATTGATAAAGCAAACTCTTGAGAATACATTCAAGAAGATTAATGAAAACAATGATGAAATAAATAAAACTGCTTGGTTCAAAAGCTATTATCAATATGCTAATAGATTGGCTTTTCTTACAAGATTCAATGATTTTATTGGAACAGCAGATATTACAATAAAAAATGTAATACTTGTATTCTTAGACTTCGTAAATGATCCCACGATGAAAGAATACAATGATGTTCCAAAGAATGAAAATGAATGGGTCACATTTTACGAGAATGAAGTATATCCAGAAATGAATATCTCTAAGGAAAAGTTGCAATCAATAGGAGTAAAGCATATTCATATTGATGTAAGCAATATAAATGCCTGAAGATTGTTTCTTTTTAAATATGAAGAATAAAACTCTTCATATGACTTTAAGACTAAAGATTGCATGACAAAGGACATCATACTCAATTACATAAGTAACAGTCCTCTCATCTATGACAATCCATCTAAGGACTTTACTAACATGACTGAGAATCAATTGTTAGAGTTCGTAGGAGGAATACTAGATGACAAGCCAAACGAAGGAAAGCTCTCATACGAGATCATTTCTGTTGATAGTTTTCAAGATGCAAAGCAGTATGAGCAATATGCTCCAACCTGGTGCATCTTTCAGTCAGAGGATGTGTTCTTTGAAGAAACTCACAAAGGGGAGTGTCATTTCTTATTCTGTAAGCGTGCTGATGCTGATGACTATAGTCAGATTGCCTTTGGGGAGGGGTATCCATACGACAATTACGGAATGTCATTCATTGCTGTTCTATTGACAAAAGCGAACCGAGTCGTATCTGTTACCTCACGAAGAAATTGGGATGAAGACTTTGACCATTACCTCAATAATCAACAGCTTAAAGAAACATTGGGAGAAGGTCTTTTTAGAGAGACCATAAATGACAAACCAATCAAGCTTCTCCAAATCTCTGACACACACAACAGACATAATGAACTGACTAACCTGCCAAAGGCTGATATCGTCATCCATTGTGGTGACTTCACAGAGCAAGGCACAGAGGAAGAGGTGCTTGACTTCCTGAACTGGTTCATAGAATTGCCATATAACCACAAGATATTCATCACAGGGAACCATGACCTTTGTCTCTGGGATGCTGATGGAATAGAAGATCTTCCAAACAATATACATTTCCTTCAAGATAGAGAATGTGAGATTGAAGGAATAAAGTTTTATGGCTTAGCATACAATCATTCAGAAATGCACATTCCTAATGGAATAGACATTCTCGTAACACACGAGCCACCAGTTATGATTCTCGATGAATCATCTGGCACGCATTGGGGGAATATACCTTTAAGAAACCGAGTGTTTGCTGTTAAGCCTAAATATCATTTGTTTGGTCATGCACATGAAGCTTATGGGACAGAGAAACATGATGGTATAATATTTTCCAATGGCGCCTCATTAGATGACAATTACAAAATAAGAAATAAGTCTGCTATTTTCTTCTCTAAAAATGAGTAATAATATTAGATGAGTAACAAAGCTATACTGTTTGGACTATAAAAATGGTTATTGACAAAACCTTTTTGCTTAAATATTTGATTGTATCGATAACTGTTGTTATCTTTGTCGGGTAAAAAATGATTTTCGCTTTCTGCATTCGGGGCTGATAACTTTCTCGCGGAGTGCATTCATGCCTGCGGGCAGGAGATGCCGTTTCGTCTGAGTATTCGAAATGGGTAGTGAGCAGTGAGGGATTTGTTCTGATTATCAAAAAAACGAAAACAGATAAGATTATGAAATTTGGTTTTATTTCTGGAGCTGCTGTGATGGCTCTTACGATGATGGCTTGCAATGGCAATGGCATTAAGGGAAACGGCGATTGCGTGGATTCTGTGGCAAATACGGAGGAGTGCGCTTCGCAAGTAGTGGATGTGGCTAAAGCGAATGGGTATTCTGACTTGGCTGTATTTGAACTGAAAGGAAGGGTGAAGAGTTGCGTGAAAGAATATGAGGAGAGTAAGGAAACATTCTTGTTTGATGAGAATGGCAAGGTATTGAGCATTAGTTTGCCTTACGAGAATGTGGGCGAGATTGAGAGGGATGCTGAGGGGAGGATCTGGAGAATTAACAAAACTGATGAGATTGGGCGCGGATATGCCGATGAATTTGCGTATGACGAGAAAGGGCGCATAGTGAAGGCGAGTTGCGATGCTATGCCTGATGGGCTTGCGTACTCTTATGATTATCAGTATGACGAGAAGGGGCGTGTGACATTTATTTCTGGCTTTGATGATGGCCCTGGCAAGATGGAGATTAGGTATGAATACTACGGCGAGGATAAGGCTGGAAATTGGACTAAGCGCAAAAGAAGTTATCTTGTTGAGGGGGAGAGTGAGCCGTACGATATGATTGAAGAAAGAACTATTGAGTATTATTAGTTGAGGGAGTTGAGGAGGAATTGAAAGAGTTGGAGTGCTAAGATACTTTACTTACAAAATGATGAAGGCTGCAATGTGTTGATTGCAGCCTTCATTGTTTATAAAGCCGGGGAGGAGATGTGATGAAACTCCGAGTGAATAAGATTTGAGTATTCGTATTCCTTTGTAATCCACCGACTCAAAGGTTACCTGACCCAGAAATGCTCCATACTCGAAGATATGGTTCCAGGGGGCGTGGCCCGCCATTGGAATACGAAATAATCTCGGTTTTCTGTAATAAATTGATGAGTATCCCGATCGATCCTGTACCCCCGGCTATGGGAGTTTAGCTTTCTGATGCAATGCTTCGTCAGCTAATTGGGAATCGTTTCTAATTGCATTACAAAAGTAGTCTATATATTTTAAATTACAAAGGATTTGCAGAAAAAAATCTGCAAATCCTTATTATTTAACTTTTCTATGCCTTGATTGGGACAACTTTATTCGCCTACTTGCACTGCAAAGCTCATTGCCTTGCCTGCAGGTGTCTTACCCCAAATCCAGAGTGTCTGTTCATCGCTTTGCTGAGCTGACTTGAAGATATTCTCGATATCCTTTACTGACTTAATGTTCTGATTATTAATCTTCAAGATAATGAAGTTTTCTGGAACTCCAGCTTCTTGCAAATAGCCAGATTTGATTTGTGATACTTGAACTCCGTAAGTCATGTTGAGCGACTTCTTCTGGCTCTCGGTGAGTTCTTTGAACTCAGCTCCAAGTGCGCTAACGCTCTGTGTCTTAATGACATTAGTATTTCCCTTTGCATTGCGGAATGTGAGAGTTGCAGTCTTTTCTTTCTTGTCACGAATGTATCCTACAGTTGCCTTGTCGCCAGGGCGATACTTTGTTGTTGCTTCCTGAAGCTCGGACATCTTTGTAATCTTCTTGCCATCTACAGAGACAATAATATCACCACTCTTGAGTCCTGCATCCTCTGCTGCGCCATCCTTGACAACTTCTGCCACATAAACGCCATCAATAGTGCCAAAGTCTGCATCAAATTTCTCATCTTTTGACTTCTGGCTATCAATGTAATCGTGAAGAGTCATGCCACTGACACCAAGCATTGCACGCTGTACAGTACCAAATGACTGGAGGTCTGATACAACTTTCTTCATGATGCTTACAGGGATTGCGAATCCGTATCCTGTGAATGAGCCTGTCTGAGAATAGAGCATCGCATTGATGCCAACGAGTTCTCCACGAGTGTTGACAAGCGCACCACCTGAATTGCCTGCATTAATAGCTGCATCTGTCTGGATGAATGACTCAATGCCATTCTTATTTGCACCAAGGTTTCTTGCCTTTGCAGAAACGATACCAGCAGTGACTGTACTAGTAAGGTTGAATGGATTGCCAACAGCAAGCACCCACTCTCCTACTTTCAGATTATCGCTATCACCAATAACTATTGGAGTGATGTCTGTTGCGTCAATCTTAAGAAGCGCGAGGTCTGTATCTGGATCAAGTCCAATCACGCGAGCTGTAAACTCACGATTATCATTAAGAGTGATAGTAATCTCGTCAGCACTTTCTACTACATGGTTGTTTGTGACGATATAGCCATCTGCAGATATAATAACTCCCGAACCTGCTGATTCACGCTTTGGAGTTTGCACTTGACGACGCTGAGTGCCTCCGCCGTTGCCTCTGCCAAAGAAGTCGCCAAAGAAATCAGCAAAAGGATCCTGATATTCCACGGTTTGCGTTTTGCTTGTCTGTACACATTTAATATATACTACTGCATTGCAAGCCTTTTCAGCAGCTTCTGTCAAATCCACGGGCTGAGATGCAGGAGCAGAGATGTTTGAGAGCTGCATGATATTGCCTGATTCATTTACTGCCACAGCATTCTCTCCTTCTGTAGAGTGAAATACTGGAAGTGAAGTTTTTTGAGTGAGTGAGAACGCAAAAGCGCCTGTCAATCCTGAAAGAACAGCTACACATGCGAGTGTGCCGTAAAATCTCTTTGTTGTTTGCTTCATTGTTTTCTATCTTTTAATTATTAATTCAAAACTATTGTGTATTAACACTTATATCAAAAAATATCCCCGGAATCAGGGCTTTTCTGATTTCGGGGACAAAATAACTATAAATTTTATAGACTTCAAAACATTTTAATCGGTAATTTATCGTTATTTGATTTTGTTTAACACATCTGAATGCTGTGTTAACACCGATTAAAAGAAAGTCTTAATTTTTTCACATTTTATTCACAATTGCTAACTGTTAAGTTGCAATTCTATGAATTTACTTCATGATATTGTACATGAGGCTGGCAATTGACACCAAGATTGAAGTTGAAGTGAACCACAATGATGTTTCTTGACCAATACCAGAGTTCTTAGACTTTGTCTTGTTAGGAGTAACAATGATGATATCATTCTGCTGCAGCTGATAATAAGGAGAATTGATGATATTAGCATCATTGAGATTGAGTTGCGCAATTGTTTTCTCACCACCCTCATTTTCACGAATAAGCTTCAAGCAATCACGCTGACCATAAATTGTAAGGTCGCCAGCCTGAGCAAGAGCCTCAAAGATATTCATCTTGCCAGTTGTTGTTGTAAACTGACCAGGCCTATTCACTTCGCCTATCACAGTTACCTTATAGTTAGACATCTGCACATTAACGATTGGCAATTCGTGAGTATAAGTACCCTTAATTTGTTTTGCTATGCTTTCCTCAAGTTGCGAACGAGTCATACCAACTATTTTCATTCTTCCGAGAATAGGGAAATTAATATAACCCTCATTATCTACAAGGTAAGTCTGCAACTGCACCTGACTTGAGAAAGCAGTTGAATATGTACTATTCACTGTATTTCCCGACTGCATAGTGAGGTTGAACATCTTCACTGCTTCAGGATCTGTAGGATAGTTTACATTAATCACAAGCTGGTCTTTTGGCATAATCTTTGCGTCATAAAGACCTGTTGCTGCAGAAAGATCCACATCTGCGCTGTTCTGAATGTAAGGAACATTCT
>JAGHVC010000167.1 GCA_018064505.1 Candidatus Minthosoma caballi
CTTATATAATAATGTATATGCTTGCGCATTACTTGAAAACTTTCTCAATTCTGTTCAATGCTTCCTGCATCTTCTCGTCCTTAGCACAGAGAGAGATTCTAAGATAGCGCTTACCGTTTGAACCGAAAATGAATCCAGGCGTGATGAACACTCTTGCTTCGTGAAGCACTTTCTCCGTTAAATCTTCAACATCTGCATAGGTGTCTGGGATTCGTCCCCAAAGGAACATGCCTTGCTGCATAGGGTCGAACTTGCATCCAAGAGTTGTCATAATCTGTTCTGCAATCTTGCGACGGCTTGCGTATGTCTCAATATTTGCAGCAGTGTGCCAAGCCTCTGTGTTGTCGTAAGCTTGAGCGGCTGCCAGCTGCATAGGACGGAATGTGCCTGAATCGATATTGCTCTTGATTTTAAGAATCCACTGCACAAACTGACTATTTGTTGCAAGCATGCCGACACGCCATCCTGGCATGTTGTGGCTCTTTGACATAGAGTTGAACTCAATGCAGCAATCCTTTGCGCCTGGAACCTGAAGGATGGACAAATGCTCATCTCTATTAAGAATGAAAGAGTATGGATTGTCATTCACAACAACAATGTCATGTTTCTTTGCAAATGCAACAATCCTCTCATAAAGCTCACGGGTAGCGCGACCTCCTGTTGGCATGTTTGGATAGTTGGTCCACATAAGTTTCACGCCACGAAGGTCCATGCTCTCCAATTGTTCGAAATCTGGTTGCCAGCCGTTCTTTTCCATTAGATCATAATTAATGATCTCTTGGCCAAGAATCTTGCTTAGCGAAGTGTATGTAGGGTAGCCAGGGTTAGGCACGAGCACTTTGTCTCCAGGATTACATAATGCGAGAGTAACATGCAAGATTCCCTCTTTCGAGCCAATGAGTGGCTGAATCTCGCTTGCAGCATCAAGCTCTACCCCATACCAGCGTTTGTAGAATCTTGCCATTGCTTGACGCAGTTCTGGGATGCCCATAGTTGGCTGATAGCCATGAGCGTCAGACTTCTTTGCATTTTCACAAAGTACATCAATTGTCTCAGTACTTGGTGGCATATCTGGTGAGCCGATGGCAAGGCTGATAATGTCTTTGCCCTCTGCATTCAGTTTTGCTACTTCTTTAAGCTTTCTTGAAAAGTAATATTCGCTTACAAGCGAAAGTCTATCTGCTGGTTGTATCATAATCAAGCCCCCCGTCCCCCGAAGGGGGCGTGCCATCCGGTTGGGGGAGGATAGCGTTTGTTTTGTATTCCCCGACAAGCATCCATGCGGAAGTGAGAGCCGAGCATAGCAACAAGCCACACCGCATGGCTGCCCCCTTCGGGGGGTAGGGGGCTTTATATTGTAGAACGGCCTTCTGTGTATTCGCCGAGAATCTTAAGTTGTTTTGTCAAAGGTCTCACTGCGTCAATGCTCTGGCGATAGCGAGTGTAATCATCATAGCAAACATCGATGTAGAACATGTATTCCCACTCTCTGCCAATGATAGGAAGTGATTGAATCTTTGTCAAGTTGATTTTGTAGAAAGAGAAAATGCTCAACACTTGGGAAAGCGAGCCTTCATTGTGAGGGAGACTGAACACGATGCTTGCCTTGTTTGACTTGCTAGGAGCACAAAGCTCCTCTGCCTGCCAAGGGTCGCAGAGAACAAGAAAACGAGTGAAGTTGTGTTTGTTTGTTTCAATCTCTTCCTCCAGAACCTTCATTCCGTAGAGTGGGGCTGCAAATTTAGAACATATTGCAGCATGTCCTCTTAATGAACCTTCGCTAATCATCTTAGCTGAACCTGCTGTGTCGTCAGCTTCCACAACTTTGAAGTTTGGATGCTTCTTCAAGAATTCACGGCATTGCATCAGCGCTACAGGGTGGGAGTTCACCTCTGTGATGTCATCCCAATCCTCGTCAGGCAAGCACATTATGCTATGGCTGATTCTCAGCTTATGTTCGCCGACTATCTGCATTCCGCTCTCTCTAAGCAACTCGTAGTTGTGAAGAAGTGAGCCTGCAATTGTGTTTTCTATTGCAACAAGTGCAATCACGCTACTGTCTCTCTTCAACTCAGCAAACACATCTTCGAAAGTGTCGCAACAGATGAGTTCTATTTCCTCGTTTTCAAAGAAACGGTGGCTTGCCACATCGTGGAAAGATCCCACTTGTCCTTGTATAGCAATTTTCTTCATATTTTTTCCTAATCAATACGGCTCAGCCGCTTTCCAAAAAAAATCCCACTCATCAGAGCGGGATTAATTATTTTGTTTTATGCTTTATTCATTCACTTGTGCACATACAACACATTCCCGCTCTTACTCTTTGCTAAAGTAAAAGTAAAAATAATAATATGCGCCGTAAAATGAGTTCATTCTTGTTCCATTTTCTTGGATTCGTTTGCAAAGTTATGTATAAATACCCAATTAGACAACAAAAGTTTAGATTTTTTTACATTTGAATTGAAAAAAACGGACAAACGCTAAGAGACGCCGCTTTTTGTGCGATTGAATTCGTTGATTAAGTCGTTTATGCTGATGTTTAGCAAATCCATTTTATGGAACATTTCTGGTAGGGTTTCGCTGAAAAATTCCTTCTTTCTCATTTCATGAATTGCTTCTTTTGCTCCGAGGCATACGAAGTATCCTAGTCCTCGTTTTGTGTAAATGATTTCATGCCCTTGCAGCCAGTCGTATGCTCTAGCGCAGGTGTTTGCATTCACCTCTACTTTTGCCGCATACTCTCTCACGCTTGGAATGCGCTCGTCCTCAGCATGTTCGCCGCCGAGAATTTCGTCGCATATCAAATCTGCTACCTGTAGGTATATTGCTTTGTTATCCTTGAAGTTCATAGCGTGCTTTCTTTTTGTCTGTGATGTAGAAAATGCCAATGCATAATGCAATTCCGATAGCACTTGTGAGAAGCGCGATTGGTGTGCCGCCTAATGATTCTGTGATTGACACCTCGTCTGCCTTGTCGCCAAGAACATTCATCATATACACAGCTGCCGAGTTGTTGATAATGTGGATGATGCATGGAACGATGATGTTGCCTGTCTTGTGGTAGATGTATCCGAGCACCACTCCCATTACTGCTGCGAAAGGAATTTGTGCTGGGTTTGCATGAATGAGACCGAAAGCAATGGCGGAACCGATTATAGCAGCCCATGTGTTGACCTTGTTGCGAAGCATGTAGCCAAGCACAGCCTCACGGAATATGAACTCTTCGCAGATAGGGCCAATCACTCCGATGGAGAGCATTCCTATTGCTGTGTTTGCCATGCCAGTCATCTCAACTTCGATGAGGTTTGGAAGATCTATAATCTCTTCAATAATGTCGCAGGCAAAGATACCGAATGCTGCTGCAAGAATATAAATGATGGCTTTTCCCCAATTGATATCGTTGAAGTTCAGTACTTTCTTCCAGTTTATCATCTTAAATAAGCTGATGACGATGATTGTAAGTGCGCCTGCCACCCCTATTGCTCCTGCCATCAACTCCATTGGGATGGCAGCCATTATACTGCTTGGGTCGGTGATGTGCTCATTGTTCACAAGCATATTTATTATTGTAGGAACCATTATAGCAACACTGACGACAGTTTGCATTATTAAGAAAATGCAGATTGCCAAAACAGGATATAATACCTTTTTCATGATGTAATAATGTGTATGATTTGACTTGTTTATTTGTTCAACTTACTTGTAATCTGAGCCTTAGTGTATAATCTGTAGCTCATGAATGGTAGAGCTAAAGCAGTAATGCAACTTAGGGCTCCTGCAATGTAAAGAATAATACTGATCTTTTCTGCAAAGCCTTCTGCTCCTGCAGACATTTCGTTTGAGTTTACTGCAGAGAAAATGATGGTGGCAATGCCGGCAATAAATTGCAATATTTGCATTGCAATGTAAGTGAGGATGATGTTATACTTGTATTTTATGCTATTTCCAAACATGTATATTGCAGAATCTGATAGAACCCCAGCAATAAAGCAGAAAGTTGTAGCAATACCTAAAGTTTCGATGTTTGGGTCGGGAGCTACAGGCATCCCCATGCTAGCAAGATTCATTGAAAGCAATTGCCCGATAGAAATAATGATAGAGCCTATGCCGTCTTCTTTTGGAAGCAAAGCTAATGTGCACAATGCGTTAACGCCGTCTGCAAAAAGCAATGCTAAGAAACAAAGCAAATAACCGCCAATAATCATGCTGACTGTATGCCAAGTGAACTTTTCCATGTTTGTTGCAGGAAGAGTTAATTCGTTGATTCTGCCCTGTTTGCTGCGCAGATTGTGAAGCCAACAGCCAGCGAAAATGGTATTCATGATCAGTATGAATGCAAGTATTACACATGAAGTCATTGGCATGGTGTTATAATGCTCATACGATCCTGGTTGCCCAATGCCGAACATGCTCAAGTCTCCTTGGTAAGTTCTCCCGATGCTGTTATCGCCTGATTCGTATGTTGTTGTCATGTTTATTTCTGTGTTCATGATGCCTTTCCATACCTCGTATCGAACGAAGAATCCCATCATGCTGATGCCCATTGCACCAATAATAGTAACTAGTGCCAGGTTGCGATACAAAACTTTGTTTATGGTCAAATCGTATCTCGCGAAATTTAAGAATCTATCTTTGTTGAAAATCATAGTCTTATATGTTTTGAATTGTTGTTCTTTGATTGTTGTCCTTTGTCTGCTGTTCTTTGGTTGCTGCTCTTTTATGTTGTTCCCATTTCAGTGCCTGTGGCGTTGTGGTTTTATATGTCACATTTGCGAATCGTATGCCGTCGGCGTATGTTAGTATGCCACTGGTGTATTAATATCCGCCACCGCCGTATATATATTCGCCACTGGCGAATGGCTGACAACATGAGCAATTCCGTATTGCAATTATCCGCCAATTGCTTTTATGAACATTTCCTCAAGATCTAAAGGCTCATCCATGTTTATCGCCTCGTTCACAAGCACAGCGTTGTTGTCGATGATTGTCACATGGTCTAGCAACTGCTCCACATCTTTCACCTGATGTGTGGAAATCAAGACAATCTGGTCATCTCGCATTCCCTTTGCCACCACTTTTCTGAATTGGCTCTTCGAAGGGATGTCAAGGCCGTTTGTAGGTTCGTCCATCACCAGCAGTTTGGTGCGAGCAGCCAGTGCAATGCACATATAGATCTTTTTCTTCTGTCCCATTGAAAGTGCGTCGAGCTTTATCATCGGAATGCCATCCTTATCTGCTTCAGCGCCATTTGTGTTCGTCATGTCGAACACTTGCAACAACTCGACCATCAGCTCACTGCTGAAGTTAGGGTAGAAAGGCTTGATTGCCTTTACATACTGAGGCAGAGTGGTGCTTGGCAGATCATACTCTTCTGGCACAATAAGCATTTCGCTCAGAGCCTCAGGGCGTCTTTCCTTCGTATCGATGCCGCAAAATGTTATTTCACCGTTCTTTGGTCGCAGCAATCCCATAATAAGATAGAGTAGGGTGCTTTTACCTGTTCCGTTTTTGCCAAGAAGTCCATACACTCCTGGTTCTGAGAACTCTAACGAGAAGTTCTCCACTACATTTCTCAAGGCGCTGTAGCCATAAGTCACATTCTTAATCTGTAGCATATTGTTTGTATTTTTAAGTGTTGTTATTTATCGTTGTATATTGTTTCGCCTTGTCCTTACTGGCTGTTGATTTAGTGTACTACATAAGTAATACACTGCAAATGTAGCGCAATTCTTTTCAATCTTCCAAACGGAAAAGCAGAAACTTGTATCTTTTTAACATTATTTTAGCTTTCGTTCTCAAAAAAAAGTCGTACCTTTGCAGCGTGGTTTTCCACAAACAACATAAAAGCAATGAAAATTAGGCAAATTACGACTGCCCTTGAAGAATTTGCTCCTTTGGCCCTGCAAGACGGCTATGATAATGCGGGATTGCAGATTGGATTAGCAGAGGACGCTGATGCTACAGGGGCTTTATTGTGTCTTGATGTAACTGAAGCAGTAGTTGACGAGGCAATAGAGCTTGGCTGCAATCTTATTGTCAGTCATCATCCTTTATTGTTTCGCCCGATGAAAAGCATCTCCGGACGAGATTACATTGAGCGCACGGTCATAAAGGCAATCAAGCATGACATAACCATTTACTCTGCCCACACAAATTTGGACAGCGCTGAGCACGGAGTCAACTATAAGATAGCTGAAAAGCTTAATCTTCAATCTCTCCAATGGTTAAATCCAAAGGGTGAAAGCGCAGGTGAAGGTATTATTGGTTTGCTTCCAAAACCTCTTCCAAAGAAAGAGTTTATTGGAATAGTAAAAGATGTATTCAATCTATCATCGCTTCGTTGTAACGATTGGCAAGGGGAGATGGTCACTACTGTTGCTTTATGTGGCGGTTCAGGTGCATTCCTAATTCCTAAAGCAATAGAGAAGGGTGCAGACACTTTCCTGACTGGTGAAATTGGATATCACCGTTTCTTCGGTTATGAACAAGACATCCTTTTGCTTGAACTCGGTCATTTCGAGAGCGAGCAATACACTTCAGAGATACTACAAAGCGTGATTTCAAAGGCTGCTCCATCGTTGGCTATTCATAAATCCGCAATTCCGACAAATCCTATTCTCTATCTTTAACCACCTCACCCCAATCGCATTATTATCTACGGTTTTTCCGTCGAGCCCTACAAAACGAAACAACAACATATTAACAACAATAACTATGGCAAAGAAAAAAGAAAATCCATCAGAGATGCCTGTTGAGGATCGCCTCAAAAATCTCTATCAGCTTCAGACAATTCTTTCTGAAATCGACCGCATACGCACTTTGCGTGGTGAGCTCCCTCTCGAAGTTGAGGATCTTGAGGATACAATAGAAGGACTCAAGACTCGTATCGACAATACAAACGGTGAAATCACAGGCCTTCGTCAGAAAGTTTCAGAACTCAATGGCAAGATTGATGCTGCTAACATGCAGCTTGCTAAGTACAAAGAACAACTTGAGAAGGTAAGCAACAGTCGTGAGTACGACCTTCTCTGCAAAGAAATCGAGTTTCAGGAGCTTGAGGTTGAGCTTGCAAACAAGCGTATTCGCGAAGCTCGTTCTCTTTCTGTTTCAAAGGAAGAAACTCTTTCAAAGAGCCAGGCAGACCTCGAAGAGAGAATGCAGGATCTTGATGTGAAGAAGAATGAACTTGACGAAATCATTGCAGAGACAAAGGCTGATGAAGAAAAGCTTCGTGAGAAATCGAAGAACATTGAAGCGCTCATCGAGCCACGCCTTCTTCAGAGCTTCAAGCGCATCCGTAAGAACTCTCGCAATGGTCTCGGCATCGTGTATGTTCAGCGTGACGCATGCGGTGGCTGTTTCGCAAAGATTCCTCCACAGCGCCAGCTTGATGTTCGTATGCGCAAGAAGGTTATTGTTTGCGAATACTGTGGCCGTATCCTTATCGACCCAGAGCTTGCAGGAGTAAAGCAGGATTCAGCAGCTGAGGAAAAGCCAGCACGCAAGCGTCGCACTTCTCGCAAGAAGGATGAAGCTGCTTCTGCAGAGGATTAATATAGAAGAAAATGAAATACTCCTTTGAAGAATTTTTATAAAGGAATATTTCTTAAAAGTAAGGGTACAAAACTAGAGTTTATTTCCAAGGGTGTTTTCTTTTGACATCTCTAACTCTCAGCCTTGCAATATTTCAAACGGCGGTATGTCTTCAACGAAGGTGTATCGCCGTGTTTCTTTATCCACCTTGCAGCAATAATGCTTCATTCCGTTGCTTACTACAAGCCATTCAACTTCAAGCACAATATTATATCTGCAAATCTGCTCGAAAACTTTTTGAGTTATTTCAACATCTGCAGCCTTAAACTCAATAATCATTCTTGGCTTTGCGTCTTTTCGGCTGTACACCACAGTGTCACATCTTCTGCTCATTCCATTAAGTGTCACAGCCACCTCATTTCCCATTAGCTCTGGAGCGTACCCTTTCTTGTCTATTAAATAATGTATGAAGTTTTGTCTCACCCATTCTTCAGGCGTGAGTGCAACAAACTTTCGGCGAAGAACATCCATTATCTTCACTATTCCACCCATTTTCTTTATGTTTGCCTGATAAGCGGGTAAATTCAGTTGCTCCATTTCTAAAATATTATTATCTTTGCGCAAAGATACAAAAAAACATAGTTTCTGTTAGTATATCTGGCAGAAAAAGCAACAGCTCTCGCTTTATGGCAGCAAAACCCAACATAACCCATCGCGAAATCGTTGAAGCTATTCGCAAGCAAGATTACTCACCTGTCTATCTATTGATGGGGGATGAGTCGTACTATATAGATCGCATTTCTGAGTATATTGCTGACAATGTGCTTACAAAGGATGAGCAGGATTTCAATCAGCACATTATCTATTGTACTCGCGAAACCTCTGTTGGAGACATAATAAATTCTGCGCGTCGTTATCCGATGATGGCAAAACATCAAATTGTAATTGTTAAAGAGGCTCAGAATTTGTTAAAATTGGATGACCTTGCAATCTATGTTCAAAACCCTCTTTCAACTACTATTTTGGTCATTTGTTATAAGAATGGAAGCATTGATCGTCGAAAGAAGATTGTTGCTGCAGTTGAAAAGGTGGGAATCGTGTATGAGAGCAAGAAACTCAAGGAAGGAATGCTGCCTCAGTTCATTATAGATTACTTGCGCAGAAAGAAAGTTGGCATAGATGACGCCGCAACCCAGATACTTGCAGAATCTGTAGGTTCAGACTTGAATCGTCTGGCTGGTGAGCTTGATAAACTTGTCATTTCTCTCCCTCCTGGTATAAATCGCATTAATACAGAGCTTGTTGAAAAGAATATTGGCATTTCTAAGGAATTCAATGTGTGGGAGTTACGCTCTGCACTTATTCAGAGGGATGTGTTGAAAGCCAATAGGATAATAACTCATTTCGAACAAAACCCCAAGGCGAATCCTCCTACCATGACTGTTGCTGCGCTTTTCAACTTCTTTGCCCAGCTGATGCAAGCTTTTTATGCGCCAGATAAATCAGAACAGGGCTTGATGAAGCATTTAGAATTACGCAACACATGGCAGTTGAAAGACTATACTGTGGCAATGAGAAATTACAATGCGATGAAGACGATGCTTATCATTGGGAAACTCCGTGAGACAGATGCTCGCCTCAAGGGGATAAAGAAGGGGAACCTTACAGATGCTGACATCATGCAAGAGCTCATCTATTTCATTTTACATTAATTTCAGGCTCAATTCGTCTTCCTTCAAAACATACTGTTTGTTATATGGAATTGATAGCAGTTTCAATTTTGTTTTGATTTTTCGAGCAAATAATATTCAAACCGATTCTTTACGATTGTACTTGTCGCAAAGAATCGGTTTTCTGTTGTGAAAAACTTAAAGAAATCTGTATGATTCCCCCTAATTTTACTCTCTACAACATCTATTTTCTCCAAAAACTCATACAAGAATTTTCATAGTATTTGGGCTGAAAATCCGCACTTTAACTCGTTTTTTACAAGAAAAAAACGAGGGTGTTTTCAATTAAAATCACTCTTGTTACCACCTGTTCGATTCTCGAAAAATCGCTATTTTTTCTACTCTGCAAATACTATGGAAATTTTACATTAACAAATATTTGCATTTAATATCGTTATCTTTACAAACTTATACC
>JAGHVC010000191.1 GCA_018064505.1 Candidatus Minthosoma caballi
GTCAACTCCGTCCACGGGATAGCAAAATAAAAGCTCCCTAAATTCTCCGCGGTAGAAATACGTTGCAAAGGTAAGCGGAAAATCGGGAACCACCAAATAGCTAGTCCAAAGTGTTAAAATTTAATATCTATTGATAATCAACCGATTATCTCTATGTATTTTTCATTGTTCATGGTTGTTTTGAGGTCTCTAAATACTTGCATCGTTTTTTATGGCGTTCCCCTACATCACAAACAAAACATAAACAATATACAAGGAAATTAACAACAACGCACTAAACGAAAAAGGGGGAAACAACACGCCAACCGGACTACAATAAACGAAAAATTAACTTACTATTAACTATAGCTATTATGAAGGTAAAGAAACTATTGTCGGTACTCCTGCCGGCAGCTGCTCTCACATTAGGCCTAAGTGGGTGTAGCGATTATGACAATGATTACACAGCAGGTAAAATTGCGTATGATCAGAATTTCAAAGATTTTTATGGTGAGGTAAGTGCAGATCAAACATGGAATATGGCATCTGCAAACACCATCACTGTGAATTCCACTGCAACTGGCAATGTGGATATTTTTGCCAAGAATGGCACAGACTATCAGCTCGTTGCCTCATATAAGAATATTCAACCAGGATCTGTTCTTGGTTTTGATGCGCTTGCTGGAACAACACAAGTATTGGTAAGTGATGGAATCTCTGCACAAAAAGTAAATGTGGGTGAATCTGTTAACCTTGCTCAATCTAGTCGAGCAATTATGACTGGTACAACTAAAGGAATCACAATCGGGAAAACAGCAAATGGTGATTACGGATGTGATAGTGAAGGCTATCGTTACTTTACAGAAACAGAAATAACAGCATACACAACAGTCGCTCCAGAAGGGAAAGACAATACAAAAAAAGTAACATGCAACTTCCAGATGGTATCAAATGGAACATTTACTATATACCCTCTTTATTGGCAGACAAGTTCGTGGTCTAACATTGGCGTGTATTACAAAGATGCTAATGGAGAAGTACAAACTGTTGAAATTTTCAAGGGTAAAGAAGGTGATGATTTCCAATATTATTCAAACGACGCTAACGGAGATCATGTGCCTGGTGATTACGGATGGGTATCGTTTACACATGAACATATTGTTGGCGCCTTAGCATTCGCGGTAGAGGATGCCGATCATTACAAGCTTAGGTCTCAAGGCATCAAAATAACAATTCCAGAAGGAACTGTTTTTGGTATGTATATAGATATTCAAAGCAATGTGTCAGAAGAACTTTCAAGCGATAAAAAATGGAAGAGCTATTCAGATAAGGAACTAAATTCAAGCGCTTACCGTTCATCAACAATAGGTGCATCAAATTATATCAATAATCAATGTATTGACAAATCGTTGGCAGCATTCTACACTGTAAACGGTTCAACATATATTAGTTTTGAAGACTGGAATCCAGACAATGACCTTAACGACATGGTGTTCTTCCTTGATGGCGACCTTCCAACCGCGATTGATAAGACTGCAACGGAATGGCTCATTGCTTGCGAGGACCGTTCTGAAATAAAAGGTGATAACGACTTCAACGATGTCGTATTCAAGGTTTCACACGGTACAGACAATACTTATGTCAATGTAACTCCTCTTGCAGCCGCTGGTACTTATGCATCATATTTATATTATGGCGATCCAGAATCTGCAGGTCAGAACCTTGGAGAAATCCATGAGTTAATTGATCCTGCAGCTCAACAAGTTGATGGTCTCTACACACAGATAAATGGCGGAAGCATTGCAAGAGAAGGTGCTATTATCCATGTTCCTGTGGCTTCTAATTTCTCTCTCGACCAATACTTGCCTGCAACAGACCAAACATCAAACCGAGAAAAGACAAACTACGAAAGTTTCTATATCCAATCCGTAAGGCAAGACGGAACTGGAACAGAGAATGCAAGAATTGTATTCCCAGAGCGCGGTGATGTGCCTGCAATGTTCTGTGTTCCTGCATCATGGTCAATTGGTGGTGTTAAATACATTTGGCCATGGCCACAAGAAAGTATTGGAATATCTTCTGCTTATCCACAGTTTGCAGCATGGGTTTCAGATCCAACAAGCAATAAAGAATGGTATCAAACATATAACAGTTCAAAAGTTGTTAGAGGTTCATACTCTATTAGCACTACCACTACTACAGATGCGGAGGGCAGTTTGAATAATTTAAAGCCATTGAAGGCATCTTCAAGCTCTTTGTCACTTGAGGTTGGTGAAAATAAGACAATCACTCTTACATCAGGAAGTGATGGTTCATACACTCTTTTTTCTGGAAGTACCGAATTTATGGATGTCACACTTAATGGTAACGAAATCACCGTTCATGGCAAGTCGGTAGGTTCTGGAACCATCAATGTTACCCAGGCCGCATCTTCTAACGGTAAGTATCAACAACAGACTTTGGATATTCATGTCACTATTAGTGCTGCTAAAACACCTTCAGAATTCGCTGTGACTCCAAGTTCTCCACTTTCATTGGAAACTAATGGTAGCGCTAAAACGATAACCATCACTTCTAAGAATTCGACAACACCAACGGTTAATGCAGTTTCAGGTAGTAACTTCACAACAGTAAGTGCTGTTTCTGGAGGCACTTCTGATGGTGGTGTTTATAGCTGGACATTTACTGTAGCTCCAAAAACTGAAGTAGGAACAACAAAGATTGAGGTTATTCAGCAGGCTACAGATGATATGGCTGGTGGCAATGCAGATATAACAATTAATGTAGAGGCACCAAACTACGGTAAAATAATAAAAACCACATATAATTCTAACCAATCGTGGGGATATGAAAGTGCATTGTCTGACATCACATCTCTAATAGGAACCCCAACAGACGACACTGAATTATTATTTACATATGAGATTGAAGGCTGTGCATGGGGAGCTCAGCTTAAGGGAGGTAACCAAGGCGAATGGAGTTACAATTGGAGTAATAATGGACTAGGAACCACTCAATTCCTATTAACACAAGGTCCATCATTAGCACAAGTAACCGTAAGATATGGTGACATAAAAGATTATAATGATGTTAGTTTTTGCATTACTTCATATACCGGCTCTACATCTGTAAATAAAGCATATGTCAAAATAAAATAACCAGTATCAAAAGGGACAAGTCACTGACCCACCCCTCTACAATACACAAAGTGCAGGTTCATCACGAGCCTGCACTTTTTCTTTCCCTTCTCCCCCGCACCATTTTCTTTCTCGATTATTTGGACGGAAAAATAAAAAGATTTAACTTTGTGGCGAAAAAAATAGAAACTTATATTATATGAATACAACTCCTTTAAATCCAACTCAGAAATACATTTTGCAGATGTTCTCTTATTCTCCAACTGAGCAGACAAAGCAAGAGTTACAAGAAGTGTTGACAAACTTTTATTTTGACAAAGTTGCCAATATGGGACGCGAAATCTGGAACAAAATGCAACTCAATCAGGAGAAGCTTGACGATTTGTGCAATATTCATGAAAGAACGCCATACGCATGAGAATTGTACTCGACACAAATTGTCTTCTATACATCATATTCCCTGACTCTTATTTCAATGGCGTGTGGGAAGCCTTTAAAAGACAAGAATACTCTATTTGCATCACTAATGAAATCATCTCTGAATACAGAGAGATTATTGAGCGTAGAACTGGAAGTGACCTATTTGCAGATTATGTTATAAGATTAATACTTAGTGCTCCTAATGTGGAAAAAATAGAACCATCATTTCGCTTTGGACTTATAACAGAAGATAAAGATGATAACAAATTTGTCGATTGTGCAATAGCTGCCGGAGCTACTTATATTGTTTCAAATGACAAGCATTTTAAGGTTCTTGATTCAATAGATTGGCCTAAAGTTGATCGCAAGACATTAATAGAATTTGCAAATATACTTAGCCAAAAAGCTTTACGATAGGAAATAAACAAATAAATATGAAAACTAAACGATTTGCTCTATTATTTTTCTCTCTTGTCGTTCTCTGCCTCTCGGGCTTTGCTCAGAATAAAGATGCGGAGATAAAAAGACTCGTGCGAGAGAATACTGACCAGTCTATCAAGGCTGCTGCAGAACTGTTTTTCGACAACGACAGCATCATTGGCTGCATGACGGATCTTGGTAATCCTCTTTACTACTTCAATTTCTATCGCCTTCACGATTACTTCACAAAGTCGCATCCAGAAAAGGAGTTTAAAGAGAACTTCCCTGCCCCAGAGAAGCTCCTCAATATTTTTGCCGACCCTACAAAAGCTGATGCTAAGGATAAGGCAGAATGGGAAGCTGTGGTGCGCCGAATGCTTAAGAAGGTGAGCGTGACAAATCAGGCTGTCAACCTCAACATCATCCAGCAGGCATTCTGCAACCATTTTATGGAACTGCCTGGTGACGATGCTTATGAGCAGAGCCTTAACGAAGCTGAAATCTATAGCGTTGACCATGGCTACATCGGTGCTCGCAACTACAAGCGAATCAATGGCTGTCTGGGCGACTATTTTGGTGGCGGTAAGAATGCGTGCAACAAAAAGATTATTACTAGCATTAAAGACATCAAGGGAACAAACTACGGCAATGTCGATCGCATGCTTGATGGCGTTCCTGTAGGAGAAGAACCTCTTTCAATGAATCCTTCTTCTTATGCTACAATCCTTATTATGGACGCTGCGTGCAACAACTCGTCACTTCCTATCCCAGTGAACCTCATTCGTGTTGTTGGCATCCCAGGTGCATGCCCATATCTCGGTCTTACAGGCGAGACTGTTGACGAACTCAAGACAGCAGTTGAAAAAGAACTGAATGTTGGTTCTCTTGTTTGCAAGACTCAGTCATATCTCTCTATGTCAACCGATGCTCTTGCCAACTACTTCATTGGCTTTCCAGACCGTCAGGTAATGATGTATGTGAAGGTGCCAGCAGAAACATCCATGTATGTAAGTTACCACCTCGCAGAATCGGAGGTTGTTTTCCCTCGCCTTGCTAAAGGCAAAGTAACAGCAGTAGGCACAATGGAAGTGCCAGGCAAAGGAGCTGCTGCAGGTAAGAAGGTCACTATGCTCACTCTTTATTTAGAAATGTTATAAAGCCCCATTCCACTATTATGACTTTTGAAGAATTTAAAAAGAGATTGGCTCAGAAGAAAAAGGAAATGCAGAAAAGGCCAAATAACTACAGCATAGAAAAAGACGGCATTCATACGCGTCGTTTGTAGCTGTAAGGTTGTGAGGTTGTGGAGGTTGTGAGGGGTTGTAAGGTTGCAAGATCACAACACATTGCATAAGTGCTGGCTCGCCCGAGTCAGCACTTTTTCTTTCAGCCTTTTGTGTCTCTGGACCGTAGCCTTGCAGGCTCACGGAGGTGACGGGCTAACTACCACGAGCTGTAGCCTTGCGGGCTCACGGGGGTAACGAGCATAGGGGTGTGAGGTGACAATCGGTATGTTTGTCGTTAATGCTCTTGAAAACACAGATGCAATAAGTCACAAAATATATACAATAAGAGAAAAGTTTTCTAATTACAAACACATATTATCCAATAAGGTAGCAAAAAAGGTGTAGGGTGTAGGCTGATTCCTATGGTATGCGAAAAAAAAATAAAAAATACATTTTTCACAAAAAAAATTTTTTAAACCATTTTTTTATTTTTTTTCATAATCTATGGAAATCA
>JAGHVC010000062.1 GCA_018064505.1 Candidatus Minthosoma caballi
TGAATAAGAAGTTGTTAATAAAAAAAGGTTAATTATAACTTGGTATTCTCTTTAGTATTTAGCTCTGCTTAAAAAAAACTTCTCTGCATTACATAAGTAGAAAGTAGTTGAGGGTACAAAGTTAGATATATAAATATGTATAGGCTATAAGAAATGATACATATTTTGTCAGTTTTGTAACACGACAGCTCTGAGATGCCGTTTTATGGGCATCTGAGGCTGTTTTTTATTTGCGAGTGCAAAGGTAAGAAATGTATTTGAATTGAAAATGCGATTCGATGCGATTCGATGCGTTTCGATGCGATTCGATGCGATAAAGTTGAAAAAAGTTTGAAATCACACACAATACATTTCGTCTCGGATGAGCTGGAGAGGATAACCCTCAATGTTGTTAGAGTAGATCTGTCCCGTACCAAGACCTTGCGGAATGGAAGGATTGTATTTTGCCACCCAGTGAGCAATTGCGTTCAATCCCACATTACTCTCGAGTGCAGATGTTGCCCACCAACCAATGTTCTGTTCCTGAGCAAGACGAATCCATTCATCACACCCAGACATTGCGCCATGAAGCGATGGCTTTAAAATAATGTACTGAGGCTTGATTTCAGATAGCAACGAGCGCTTATATTCTGCTGTATAAGATTCGAACGATGAGCCATTTTGCAAACAAGGTATCAACTCCTCATCAAGAGCAATGGGCAGAGGAGATTCTTTGCATAATTTTGCCATCTCTTTCCATTGCCCTGCCCGTATTGGCTGTTCTATGCTGTGAAGTTCAAGCTTAGCAAGTGTGTCAAGCTTGCTCATCGCATCATCGCCAGGTGCGAAAGCACCGTTTGCATCTACTCGAAGCTCAATTACTTCGCGTGGATAACGGCTGCGGATACGCTTCAAAAGGTCGATTTCATCGGCGAAATTGATAGCACCAATCTTGAGTTTGACGCAACGGAATCCTTGAGCAATCTTCTCTTCGATGCGCGCTTTCATTGTGTCATAGTCACCCATCCAGATAAGACCGTTGATTGGGATGCCTTGTTCACCTCGAGAGAAAGGGGTATCGCTGAGTTTCAGCGTCCTGGCGTTGTAATGCCAAAGAGCTGTTTCCATGGCAAAGAGCATGGCGGATGATGTGTCGGGGCTGAGGTCAGGAAGAGGGGCAAACTCGCCGATGCCTATGTGCGATGAATCAACTTCGTCAGCAAGGTGGAGGAATTTCACCTTGTGCTCGGTGTAGGAGCCACGGCTTGTTCCTGCAACGAACTTGAATTTTAGAGTGTACGGTGTTATCTTGCTGATTATTGGCATAGATGTTTTGTGTTATACTCAAATAAATAGAATGAAAACATATTTTAAATATCCCGAATTAGTGAATTAGTGAAAACCATACGGGATGTGTATGGATTTCCCGGGAATTACCATGCATTTTGCATTAGAGCCATCCGGACAGCTTCACTTATTCCTGCCAAAGGCTAAATTCCAATCGTCCTGCATAGCTTTCACTAATTCACTAATTCGGGATAACAAAAAAAGAGCTTTTTATATTATACTGAGTTATCTTGCTAATTCTTGGCATACTCGGTCTTGGAAATCCCGACCTGTCTTAGATTTCATCAAGCCGTTATTCATTATAGAGAAAGCAAGAATGTGGCCATTTGACGCAGTAACATAGCCACATAGGCAACTGCAACCTTCCACGGTTCCTGTTTTTGCGTGGACATTGCGGAAAGCACTGCCATCCTGCATTCTGCTGCTCAGCGTGCCGTCCTGCCCTGCAATTGGCAAGGCTGGATACAAGTAATTGTATATGTCTGCATTCTGATACGCATAACGCAACATAGCAACTTGACTATTAGGACTAACATAGTTGTAAAGCGACACTCCACTACCATCAGCAACCTCTCCATAAGCAGTGTTAACTCCTGCTTTACGCAAGACATTTTCTATCTGTCGAGCGCCATCTTTCCAAGTGCATTGCTTACCTGCATCAATGTTGGCAAGCTGGAAAAATAGTGCTTCTGCATGGTAGTTGTCAGAGTTTTTAAGCATGCGTTGCAGCACCTGTTCTATTGTGCGAGATTTAGTATAAAAGTGATTGCCCGCTTCTGTCATTTCTTTTGCAGCATAATCCAGCATGCTTCGTCCGCTTTCTGCTGGCAACACACCGAAATCACGCAATTCCTGACTAAGCACCATCACGAAATGCTCTGCCGGGTTAAACAAGAGATCTTTTGAATAGCTATTGAAACTTGGAGACACTTTTCCTCTTTCCAGCATCAGTGCACAAAGGTATGGCTGATTCGAACTTGGGACATCATCCCAGCACCATCCGTTGCCATACAAGTCCTTGTTTTTCATTGATGCATCTCCATACACCTTTCCTGTTATTCGCTTGATACCTAATTCTTTAATATTGCGAGCTAAGTCATGCAGATCGCTATAAGAATACATTGGGTCAAAGTCACCAACCACATAAATATCTCCACAGAGTGTGCTATCTGCCGTAATAGTTCCAGTGTAGTATGCTTTTGTGCTTATCTCATGCTTGCCGCCAAGAATGCTAAGGGCAGAAACTGCTGTCAGCACCTTCTGCGTAGAGGCAGGGCGCATAACTTTTTGATTGTTATAGCCAAAGAGAAGTGAATCGGTTGTGAGATCCCACACGCAGATGCCTGTATTGTAATGGACGGTGTCGGCTTCAGTGGCGAGAATGGCAAGCTGCGATTTCAACTGCTCGCTCCATGAAGACTGTGGGATGGATGGATACTGGGGAGAATGCGAAGATGACGCCGAAATCCGCGAATCGAGTGAACAAGGCGAAGATGGCGAACTCGCGACAGAAGAGGGGAGGAGAAAAGAGATGAGGAAAGCTAAGAGGAGCGTCGTTTTGCTATACATTGTATAAAGTCTTCTTCGTTTTTGGGAGTTATGGAATATTGTTTATTGTCCGTTGTCACGATGATTAACACTGTCTGCAATGGCTTACCTGCAAAACGAAGCTTGTTAAGCCTGTCAATTCTTGCGATTTCATCGATGGAAATGACCTTATCTTTGCTAATACGGCCAGTGTGAATAATAAGCTTATTGCTTGCCGTCACAGTGTAGGTGGTGTGTATCATTCTTTCCACAACGATAATCATGAATACAAGATCGGCAGCAATGAGAATACCTGCACCTGGCTTTGACAGGGCTGCAGTGCTCCATATCAAATAAATAGCTACTGACAGCAGTACTGCCAGTAGCATATAATTAGCAATTGTTATTTTCGATTGAAATTGGCGTTGCATAGAGGAGAGGGTTATTTCACAGGAGAGTAAATGCCCACCTCGATGCGGTTGCCACTGCGGAAGATCTTGGTTGCAAGCTCCTTGAGGTCTGCCACTGTGATGCTGTCAACAGTCTCGTCATATCCATCAACATAGTTGCGACCGAAGCGTGTCCAGTTCATAATCTGGTTCATCCAATAGCCATTCTTCTTGAGACTCTCAGCGTGTGAACGATGCATGTACTCCTTGATCTTGTCAAGGTACTCTTGCTTAGGTCCCTCGTTGCAAATCTTCTCAACGCCTGCATATACAACTTGAGTCATTCGCTCGCGCTTGTCTGGCGATGTTGGGAGCTGAATCTGCATTGAAACAACCTTCTCTGGGTAGTCCTGAATGCCACCGCTTACAGGTACGCCGTATGCGCCGCCCTCGTCCTCGCGAACAGTCTCTGTGTAGAGCATGTCCATAGACTGCTCAAGCATGCTTACCATGAGGTTGTTCTTCATTGTCATCTCGATAGGAGCTGTGTACATGAACAATGTCACAGAGTTTGGAGTCTCCATCTCCTTCTCGAACACATTCTTCATCTCGCCCTTCTTGATGCGGAGGTCGATGTCCTTAATCGTCTCGCTGCTCTTGAGGACAGGGAGAGCGCCAAGGTACTTAGCGAGGAGTGGAGCCACGCTGTCTGCGTCGAGGTCGCCCACGAGGTAGAACTCGAAGTCGTTAGCGTCGGCGAATCGCTCCTTGTAGATTTCGATGATGCGGTCGTAGTTAATCTTGTCAAGATCGTCTGCCTTTGTGCGAACTGCGCGCACATTGTTGTTATATATAACCTTTGCAATTGTATCAGAAAGTGCAACCATAGGGTTGAGTTCCTGATTTGCAAGAGCTTGCTTCTCACGCTGGATAGTTGAGTTGAACACCTCTGAGTCCTTGCGTGGAGCTGTGAAAGCGAGGTAAGTGAGCTGAAGCATAGTTTCGAAGTCCTTCTTCACGCAGCTTCCGTTCAATCCCTCTGTACGAGAGTCGATGTATGGGCTAACGCTTGCCTGGATGCCCGAGAGCTTCTTGCTGAGCTCGATAGAGCTGAAGTTGCCCCATCCGCCAAGGTTTACCATGTCGGCATTGCCAGACTGCATGTACTCGTCGTTGCTGTAGTATGAAGTGCCGCCCCATGAAACAGCCTGCATAGAGATGTTGTTAGGGCTGAAGTCTGTCTTCTTCACATGAACCTTGATGCCGTTGCTCAAGGTGATAAGCTTGAAGCCAAACTGCTCGTCCTTGATGCTCTTCACCTTGCCTGGCTTAGCAAGCTTTTCGATGAGAGGGTCGTTGTTCACCTCTTCCTTGTATGCCTCGATATCTTCTGCCTCAATCTCAGCCATATAGTCAAGGATTTCTTCCTTTGTAGGATAGTTGATGTCTTCCTTGTCAGGGCAGAAAACTGCGATGACGAGGTTAGAATCTGGCATCTGAGAGATGATGCTGTTCACTGCATCTACAGGAAGCATTGGGACGAGCTGGTTCATTGTCTCGTAAGTCCATTCGATGCTTGGAGAAGGCTCGTTGTCGAGGAAGTGACGAACATAGCTATCCACATAGCTTGTGTTTGTCACCTTGTCGCGATGGAGATAAGTTGACTCAAGCTGTGAGAGATATTCTGCCTTGTAGCGCTCGTACTCGCTCACAGTGAAGCCATGACGCTTTGCACGAAGAATCTCGCGATAAAGAGCCTTCACTGCTTCTGCCTGTCCGTTGTCTTTGTATGTGATAGAGCCACTGAAGCACTCTTTTGTCTTAGCAACCAAGTAGTTGCCATAGCCAAGACTGCCACCGAGGAATGGTGGATTCTCCTTCTGGAGCAACTCTGAAATACGGTCATTGAACATGCCTGTTGCTGCGCCAATGAGATAATTCACCACGATGTAATCCATTGTGGATTTCATCTCCTCTGGTATAGGATCTGTCTTCCAGCAAAACTCCATCATGCAGCGCTGCTGCTCCTTGTCTTTTGAAAGACTGAAGATTGGCTCCTTGTTGTCTGGCACTTGATAGTACTCACGCACAGCAGGATTCTCTGCAGGCTTAATGTCGGCAAACACTGTCTTGATGCGGTTTTCAATGTCATCAACATCAACATCACCAACGATTATGACTGACTGAAGGTCAGGACGATACCACTTCTTATAGTAGTCACGAATTGCCTCGTATGGGAAATTCATTACTACATCCATTGTGCCGATAGGCAAACGATGGCCGTACTTGCTGCCAGGATAAAGTTCTGGAAGAGCTGTTTCGTACATACGCATCATTGCTGATGAGCGCATGCGCCACTCCTCGTTAATTACGCCACGCTCCTTGTCAATTTCCTTGTCCTCAAGGAGAAGGTCATGGCTCCAGTCGTGAAGGATGAGAATACAAGAGTCGATGGCTCCGGCAATCTCCACATTCACATTATTAATATTATATACAGTTTCGTCAACGCTTGTATAAGCATTGAGGTTCTCACCGAACTTAACGCCGATGCGCTCAAGATACTGCTTGAGGTTGTCGCCCGGGAAATGAGTTGTGCCGTTGAAGCACATGTGCTCGAGGAAGTGAGCCAGACCGCGCTGATTATCCTCTTCCTGCATAGAACCAACCTTCTGTGCAATATAGAAATCAACGCGCTTTTCAGGCCATTCGTTATGCTGAATATAGTATGTGAGTCCGTTTGGCAATACACCATGGCGCACTGCTGGATCAAGTGGCACTGGCGGCATCTGCTGTTGTGCAAATGCTATACTGATTGTTGCGATGAAGGCAACAAAAGTGATAAAAATCTTTTTCATTTATGTTCTGTTTTTTATTTCTTATCGTCAAGAGCATGCTTAGCGTAGTCCACAGTGTAGTGGAGGCCTCGGCTCTCCTTACGCTCAAGGGCTTGACGAGTAATGAGATAGCCTACATTTATCATGTTACGAAGCTCGCAGATGTCTTTTGTTGGCTTCACGCGCTTGAAAAGATGCTCGGTCTCTTCGTAGAGGAGGTCGAGACGCTCCCATGCACGATGGAGACGAAGGTCGGAACGAACAATGCCCACATAGGTACTCATTATCTGGTTCACTTCCTTAGCATCCTGGGCAATAAGCACTTTCTCTTCATTCGACATTGTGCCTTCATCATTCCATGCTGGCACATGTTCGTTAAACTCATAGTTATCAATCACTTCGAGAGAATGCTTTGCAGCTGCATCAGCATACACCACAGCTTCAATCAACGAATTGGAAGCCAAACGGTTGCCTCCATGCAAGCCTGTGCATGAGCACTCTCCTACTGCATAAAGGCGCTTGATGCTTGACTGACCATCAAGATCAACCTTGATGCCGCCACACATGTAGTGTGCGCAAGGCACAACTGGAATGTACTCCTTAGTTATATCTATGCCAATAGAAAGGCACTTTGCGTAAATATTTGGGAAATGATGCTTTGTCTCTTCTGCATCCTTGTGTGTGACATCAAGGCAAACATGGTCGAGGCCATGAATCTTCATCTCATTGTCGATGGCACGAGCCACAATGTCGCGAGGAGCAAGAGAAAGGCGCTCATCATATTTCTGCATGAATTCTTCTCCGCTTGGCAGGCGAAGAATGCCACCGTAGCCACGCATAGCCTCTGTGATAAGGTATGCAGGATGGCGCTCAGCTGGGTTGTAGAGAGCTGTTGGGTGGAACTGCACAAACTCCATATCCTGCACTTTGCCCTTGGCACGATAGACCATTGCTATGCCATCGCCTGTAGCGATGTTAGGATTTGTAGTTGTAGCATACACAGCTCCTGTTCCGCCTGTTGCCATGAGAGTCACCTTTGAAAGATAAGTGTCAATCTTACCTGTCTTAGGGTTAAGAATATATGCTCCAAAGCACTCGATGTCTGGAGTGCGACGAGTCACGCGAATGCCAAGATGATGCTGTGTGATGATTTCAACAGCAAAGTGATGCTCAAACACATCAATGTCTGGATTGTTGCGAACAGCCTCCATAAGTCCACGCTGAATCTCTGCTCCTGTGTCATCGGCATGGTGAAGAATACGGAACTCTGAGTGACCGCCCTCACGATGGAGGTCAAACTCTCCGTCTTCTTTCTTATCGAAGTTAACGCCCCACTTCACAAGATCACGAATACCGGCAGGTCCGCCAGTTACAACCTGGCGCACAGCTTCAGGATCGCTGATCCAGTCGCCTGCAATCATGGTATCTTCTATGTGTTTGTCGAAATTGTCAACAAGCAGATTTGTTACAGAAGCTATACCTCCCTGAGCCTTTGCAGTGTTTGCTTCTTCAAGAGTTGTCTTGCAAACAATAGCTATCTTGCCTTTTTTTGCATTAGCAACCTTCAATGCATAACTCATACCAGCCACACCTGAGCCGATGATGAGAAAATCATACTTCTTTGTCATGATAGTTTTTCTAATATTGCGACAAATGTACTAAAATTCCTTGAAAGGCTGCGTGTTGAGTATCAAAAAAGTGTGTTAATAAATGTGATAAGTGGATTTTAAGGGCTATTCTGCTATTTCCGAATGAGAAAGGAGGGAATTTTTGTGGTAAATTGCTTGCAGGAAGGAATGCGAAAAATGAGACGGGCAGAGGCTTGATTGCTTATGCTCGGTAAGCCATATCGCTTGACGGGCAGAAGCGATAATGCATGACGGGCGAAGAGAAGCGATTGTGTAAAGCACAATCGAACAGAGACAATAAAGGAATGGAAATGAGTGCGTTAGCTCAAAACTAAAGATAAGGCACCGAAGTCACAGATGTCTATACGCCTTTTTCCTTCTGAAAAAAGCTTATGTAAAGGAAAAATAGTAAAAATATTAAAAATTATTACTGTCCGCTAAACATCATACGAAGTCACTCTTCCCCTTGAAACACAAGAGGAGAGTGACTTTTTCTTTTCAGTAAGC
>JAGHVC010000110.1 GCA_018064505.1 Candidatus Minthosoma caballi
TTTAGGGAGCGTTTTTGAGGCGATCGTCGCTACGCTCCTCGAAATCTAAACAAAAATCATTATAAAAATCTAAAATATAACACATTAGCGAACTTGCGAAACTTGAATAGTTAATTTATTTTCTTAATTTTTTGAGAGCTTCATGTTTCTTGGATGATGTTCGAGAATCTCCTGACGCAGATGAGTGGTGTCAATGTGAGTGTAAATCTGCGTGGTGGCTATCGACTCATGTCCCAGCATGGCTTGGATGGCTCGCAGGTTGGCTCCTCCTTCGAGCAGAGAGGTGGCAAACGAGTGGCGGAATGTGTGGGGTGAAACCATCTTCTGCACTCCTGCTTTCTCTACAAGCCCTTTTATCATGAGGAACACCATGACTCTGGTGAGAGGCTTCTTGCGCAGCTTGCTCACGAAGACAAAGTCTTGATACTGTATCGGCACATCAAGCTGTTTGCGATCGATGAAGTACAGCTCAAGCTCGTGCACTGCCTTGGAGGAAATCGGAACGAATCGCTGCTTGGAGCCTTTGCCTTCCACACGAATGAACTCGTCGTCGAGGTATAAGTTGCTGAATTTCAAATTCACTAATTCGCTCACTCTCAATCCGCAGCTGAACAGCGTCTCTATGATTGCTTTGTTTCTCTGCCCTTCGGGCTGACTGAGGTCGATGACCGACTCAATGGCGTCAATCTCATCCACATTGAGCACATCGGGCAGATGCTGCGGGCGCTTTGGAAATTCAAGCAGCTCGGTTGGGTTCACTTCTAGCACTTCTTCGAGCACAAGGAAGTGATAGAAACTCCTCACGCCAGAAAGGATGCGAGACAAGGATGTGGGATTTATGCCAAGGTCGTACATCTCTGCTGAGAAATTGTGGAAATGCTCAAGCTGCACCTCAAGCATATCGATACCGAGAGTGTCGATGTAGCTGATGAATTTCTCTAAATCTCTCTTGTAAGCGTCGCAGGTATTAGGCGAGAATGCCTTTTCCAATTTCAGATATTGGTAATATCTGCGCTCAAGTCTTTCTCGTTCTTTCACATCCATATTGCAAAGATATACATTCTTTCCCACTTATTTAACATCTTTTCCTACTCTTTTATTTATTATTCGGAGTTTTTTGTCTAATTTTGCCTCAAATTTAACTCAAGAATATGAAAAAGTACATACTATTGTGCTTGACTCTGGTGGCAATGCTGCCAGCGTGGGCACAAGCAGAGCATAGCTTCAGCGTATCAAAGAATCTCGATATTTTCAACAATCTCTACCGTCAGCTTGATGTTTTCTATGTGGATAGCCTTGATGCCGACAAGCTAATGAGGATTGGCATTGACGCTATGCTGCAGAGCCTTGACCCATACACAGAGTACTATGCAGAGGAAGACATGGGCGACTTGAAAATGATGACAACGGGCAAGTATGGCGGCATTGGAGCGCTTATCCGAATGAGAAAGGACAGCACAAAAATGATAGCTGAGCCTTACAAGGGCATGCCTGCTGCAGATGCTGGATTGCACCCTGGCGACATTATCTCGAAGATTGATAATAAGGTTATCACTAAGGACATGAAGCTGGATGAGGTGACTGAGCTGCTGAGAGGCGAACCTGGCACTACATTTGTGTTGCAAGTGATGCGTCAAGGAGTGAGCAAGCCAATTGAAGCAAAAATCACTCGCCGCAATGTGAAGACTGAGGCTATCCCTTACTATGGAATGCTGGACGAAAAGACAGGATACATTTCTTTCATCAAGTTCACAGAAGGATGTGCAAAGGAGATGCGCAAGGATATCATTGCTCTGAAGGAGAGTGGTGCTAAGCAACTTGTGCTTGACTTGCGCAATAACCTTGGCGGATTGCTGGATGAGGCTGTGAATATCGTGAACCTCTTTGTGCCTAAGGACATTACAATTCTTGAAACAAAAGGCAAGGTTTCAACTTCGGACAAGACTTATGCTACTGGCAGCGACCCTCTCGACTTGGACATTCCGCTTGTGGTGCTTGTGAACGAGGAGACAGCTTCGTCGGCAGAGATTGTTTCTGGTTCATTGCAAGACCTTGACAGAGCTGTCATTATCGGCTCTAAGACTTATGGCAAGGGTATTGTGCAAGGCACTCGCGAACTGCCTTACAATGGCGGATTGAAACTCACAACATCAAAGTATTATATTCCATCTGGCAGATGTGTGCAGGCAATTGACTATAAGAGACTTAGAGAGGAGGATGAAGCTGCACGCGCTGGCAAGACAATCGCTCCTAAGGATAGCGTGAAGCATATTTTCCACACTGCAGGAGGACGCGAAGTGACTGAAGGCAGTGGCATTAAGCCTGACATTGAGACAAAGCGAGACACGATGGCAAACATTGTAGCTTATCTTGGTGTGGATGAAGTCCTTACAGATTGGGGCACAAAATACCAGGGCAAGCATGCAACGATTCCTGAAGTGAAGGACTTTGCTGTGACAGATGCTGACTTTGCTGACTTCAAGCAGTTTGTGAAGGAGCGTGATTTCAAGTATGACCGTCAGAGCGAGAAGCGACTTGCTGACTTGAAGAAGGTGGCTAAGTTTGAGGGCTATTATGACGATGCAAAGGATGAGTTTGATGCTTTGGAAAAGAAACTGGCTCATAACCTTGACCGCGAGATGGATCGTCAGGAGAAGGATATTCGCAAGCTGCTGGCTGTGGAGATTGTGAAGCGCTACTACTATCAGGCAGGTGCTTCAGAAGAGGCTTTGAAGGGTGATACTGATGTGGAAAAGGCTATCAGCGTGCTCAACAATAGTGCTGAATATAACAAAATCTTAGGAAAGTAGGTGATCATAATTATTTAAGTAATGGCATTAAGAAATAACAAGGCTGCCCAGCTGAATAGATTCATGATGTTTGGCATGCTGGCTCTTGCCATCATCGTGTTGGGATGTGTGTTTGGCTTTCTGTATTTGTCTTCAAGCAAAGACCCTTTCATGACGGAGATGGAGAATAAGGCACAAGCAGACTCTACGCTGGTGATTGAAGTGGTGGGCGACTCTGCCCTAATAGATTCATTGTCTGAATAATGAGGATTGTTTTAGCATTCATATTTACATTGCTCGCACTGACTGCTAATGCTCAGTGTGCAGCAGAAAACAAGGCTTTCAAGGCTGGTGAACGACTGACTTACGACTTGTATTTCAACTGGAAGTTTGTGTGGGTGAAGTGTGGTGCTGCCAATTACACAATGAAGCCTTACACTCACAAGGGGAAGCAGGCACTGCGCAATGACTTGCTGTTCACGAGCAACAAGAAATGCGATGCTGTGTTCACCATGAGAGACACTCTGGTGAGCATCATAACTCCTGATCTTGTGCCTCTTTATTTCCGTAAAGGGGCAATGGAGGGTAAGCACTATACTGTGGATGAGGTTTGGTATTCATACACAGGAGGGAAAAGCCATGTGAAACAGCAATTTCTCGACCGTCATGGCAATCGCTCTGAGCACCACTTTGAATCGAATGACTGCAATTATGACATGCTTAGCATTCTGTCGCTGGCCCGCTCGTTTGACCCAAAGAATTACAAGGTAGGGCAACGCATACATTTCCCTATGGCCACAGGCAAGAAGGTGGAGATGCAGACGCTTGTGTATAAAGGAAAGAAGGAGTGGAAAGCAAATGACAACAAGACATACAGATGCCTGGTGTTCTCCCTGCTTGACTATGATTCAAAGGATAAAGACAAGGAGTTGCTGAGATTCTATGTGACTGATGACCTCAACCATCTGCCTGTGCGAATAGATTTCTATCTGAAGTTTGGCACAGCTAAGGCATTCTTTGCTCATGGAGAAGGGCTTCGCAATCCTATTACTTCAATTGTGAAGAAGTAAAGCTCTCCTGCTCCATAAAAGACAAGAAACGGACAATTGATTAAATAATACATATTAAATATACTATGGCAAAATTCAAGAGAATACTGCTCAAACTGAGCGGAGAAAGCCTTGCTGGCGAACAGAAGCAGGGTATTAATGTGGAGCGTCTGAATCAGTATGCTCAGCAGATTAAGGAAATTGCAGAGATGGGAGTACAAATTGGCATCGTGATTGGCGGTGGAAATATCTTCCGTGGATTGAGCGGTGCTGGCAAGGGGTTTGACCGTGTGAAAGGTGACCAGATGGGCATGTGTGCAACAGTAATCAATTCACTCGCTCTCAGCAGTGCTCTTGGCGCTATCGGCCAGAAGAACAGAGTGCTTACTGCTATTCGCATGGAGCCAATAGGTGAGTTCTACAACAAGTGGAAGGCTATCAGCGCAATGGAAGACGGTGAGGTTGTCATCATGAGTGCAGGCACAGGTAATCCTTACTTCACAACTGATACTGGCTCTTCACTTCGTGGCATTGAGATTGAGGCTGATGTGATGCTCAAGGGCACTCGTGTGGATGGTGTTTACACAGCCGATCCAGAGAAGGATCCAACAGCTACAAAGTTCTCAGAAATCACTTACGACGAGGTTATCTCAAAGGGATTAAAGGTGATGGATATTACTGCGACTGCAATGTGTAAGGAGAACAATCTTCCTATTTATGTCTTCAACATGGATATTCTCGGCAACCTGAAGAAGGTGATGGAGGGTGAGGATATCGGCACGCTGGTTCATTGCTAAGCTTACAGTATAAGAAGAAGAAAATAGTATAAAAAAAGAAAGCGAAGAGCATGTTGAATGCCCTTCGCTTTCTTTTTTATAGGTTACAATATTATATTTGTTTCGTGACTCTTTACTTGCTGATTGCTTCAAGCATGCGCTTTAGCACTACAGTAGCAGAAATCTCACGGTTGGCAGCTTCTGGTATCACGATGCTTGTTGGCGCTTCAATAACATCGTCAGTGACAATCATGTTGCGGCGCACTGGGAGGCAATGCATGAAATAAGCATTGTTTGTAACAGCCATTTGACGCTCTGACACTGTCCAGTCTGCAAAGTCGTGGTAGTCGCCAAGCACCTTTCCGTAATCCTCAGGACGAGTTACGCCAGGGCAGCTCCAATTCTTTGCATAGATGAAATCTGCCCCTTCAAAAGCCTTCATCTGATCGTACTCAACCTTTGCGTCTCCAGCAAACTCTGGATCGAGTTCGTAGCCTTCTGGGTGAGTAATAACGAAGTCGACATCAGCCGCATTCATCCACTCAGCAAAAGAGTTTGGCACTGCTTGCGGAAGAGCCTTTGGATGAGGAGCCCAAGTGAGCACAACCTTAGGACGCTTGTTTGGAGTGCGGTTTACAGGCTCACCACCGAAGAGCGGATTAGCCTCAACAAGAGTTTTGTCCTTATATTCCTCAATAGTAATGAGGTCAGCAAACGCCTGAAGAGGATGCACTGTTGCGCTCTCCATGAAGAAAACAGGACGGCCTGAGTACTTAATGAATTGATTGAGAATCTTCTCTTCATAATCATCCTTGCGACTCTCAAAACGAGCAAATGAACGAACGCCTATGAGGTCACAGTATGAGCCCATCACAGGAATTGCCTCAAGCAAATGCTCACTCTTGTCGCTTTCCATTATCACGCCTCGCTCTGTTTCGAGCTTCCATGCACCAGCATTCACATCAAGCACAATCACATTCATGCCGAGATTCATTGCTGCTTTCTGAGTAGAAAGGCGTGTGCGGAGAGAATTATTAAAGAAAATGAGCATCGCAGTTTTGTTCTTGCCGAGCTCTTGATACTTGTAGCGGTCTTTCTTAATCTCGAAAGCCTCATCAAGGGCAACTTTCAAGTCGCCTATGTCTGAAACATGCTGAAAGATTTTCATTTTATTATGTGTTTATTTGTTGTCGTCTAACATTGCTAAAGCCTTGTTTTCTGCAGCCTCCATGATTTCACGCTCTCCAGGTCCCTTATCATTTATTCCCACTAGATGAAGGATGCCATGAATGATGACGCGGTGCAATTCTTCTTCGTATGTGGCACCTTGCTGCTCAGCATTAGTTCGCACAGTGTCGAGGCTTATAAATAAGTCGCCAGAGATGGTGTTCTTTTTTCCCATCATTGCCTCATCCTCACAATAGTCGAAAGTGATGATATCTGTGTAATAATCATGCTGAAGATACTGCTTATTCACTTCGAGAATCTTCTCGTCATCACAGAAGATGTAAGCTATGCTGCCAACTTTCTTTCCGTATGTGGCAGCAACATTCTTTATCCAAGCGGAAGTATCACGACGGCGAATCTTTGGCATCTTCACTCCGTCTGTATTATATGAAATCATGCTAACTTTACTTTCTTTTTATTTGATGCCCGAGAAGATTTCCTCATCTTTAAGAGCTTCCAATCCTTTCTTGTATATCTCGTTGAGAGGATTCATTATTTCGTAATACTCTGACATATCCCACAAGTCGCGAGCAACAAGAGCTTTCAACTGCATCTTCACCATAGGAAGAGATGCTTGAAGCATAGAATCTGTGTATTCAATCTTCGCATCTTTTGCTTTTGAAAGCAGTATGTCAATCATTCCTTGAGGCACTTCAAACTCACTCTTGAAGCGTTCGAATCCTCTGCGCAAATCCTCAGCCTTGTATGATTTATTGTCAGCCTGCTTTGCTTTTGCCTTGCGATAAACATCAACCTCATATTGCTTAGACAAAGATTTGCGATTTATGTCAATATACTTAAGCGTTGTCTGGATAATGCAGCTCTTTGCTGAAAGCTCACGATGCAAGCGAGTATAAGCCATTGTGTCAAGTGGCACATAGACATCAGGCATGATACCACCACCACCATATACAATGCGGCCTCCTTTTGTTGTAAACTTCAGAGAGTCGGGAAAGTGTATGCTGTCTGCATTCATTAGCTCGCCACTATTAAGACGGTCAAGCATGTCGCGATCATAGCTTTTCTTATCGCCTTTTGTGTATGGCTTCTGGAAGCATCGTCCCACAGGGCTATAATAGTGCGCAACAGTGAGGCGTATTAAAGAGCCGTCAGGTAAATCTACAGGACGCTGCACAAGTCCTTTAGCAAAAGTGCGGCGACCAACAATAACACCTCGATCATTATCCTGAATTGCTCCTGACAGAATCTCGGCAGCCGAAGCAGTGTATCCATCAACAAGCACTACAACTTTATTGATATTCATCTTGCCTGCATGCGCTCTGTATTCATGACGGCCAGTTGTGCGACCTTCTGTGTAAACAAGCATCTCATTGTCAGAAAGGAACTCGTCTGCCATCTCAACAGCAGCTTGCAAGTAACCGCCTCCATTCCCCTGAAGGTCAATAACTAAGTCCTTCATGCCCCAAGCAAATAATTGCTCACATGCCTTCTTGAATTCATCATGAGTTGTAGCACCAAAACTGCCTATGCGCACATATCCTGTATTGGCATCAATCATGTAATAAGCATCAATTGTATATACGGGAATCTTGTCGCGAGTGACAATGAATGTCTGCAATCCTTTAACTCCCTGGCGCATCACGCCGAGCTTAACTTTTGTGCCGTGAGGGCCACGGAGACGCTTCTTTATCTCTTCGTTTGTGAATTTCTGCCCAGCAATAGAACTGTCATTTACAGTGATAATCTTGTCGCCAGCAATAATGCCAACTTTCTCCGAAGGGCCATTGCTGACAGGCTGAATAACAACCAAAGTATCTTCGTTCATATTGTACTGAACGCCTATTCCTTCGAAGGAGCCTGTCAAAGGCTCATTCAGTGCTTGTACTTCTTTAGCAGGAGTGTAGCTCGAGTGTGGATCAAGCTCTTTCAGCATTCCCTTTAGCGCCTCCTCTGTAAGTTTTTCGATATCAACCTCATCCACATACAACTGGCTTATTGCTCCCTGAGCAAACACCATTTTGCGCATTTGAGTGTCAAGCACACTGTTCTGCTGTGCCATTGCTATAGATGAAACTGCAGCAAACAGCATTGCAAATATAGTTTTAAGCTTCATAGTCATCTTATAGTTAAGGCAGAAACTCTGCCACATCTTTATTATATGAGAGTAGTTCGCGCACAACACTTGAACTGATACAAGAAAAACTTGGGTCGGTGAACAACAGCACAGTTTCGATGCCAGTCAGTTGTTTGTTCACTTCTGCAATATCTCTTTCATATTCAAAGTCCTTTATGCTGCGCACTCCTCTGAGCAAGCAAGAAGCTCCAATGTTCTTTGCGAAATCTGTGGTTAAACCTTCGTATGCTTCAACTCGCACCTTTGGCTCGTTTTCATACACAGTCTTAATGGCAGCCATTCGTTCTTCGAGAGAAAACATGCTTTTCTTGTTGTAATTCACGCCAATAGCAATGACAACCTCGTCTGCAATACTCTGCAAAGCGCGGTCGACAATGTTCTTATGCCCCTTTGTGAAAGGGTCGAAACTTCCAGCAAAAAGCGCAATCTTACTCATCTTCTCTTATCTCTTTATCTTCTTCAGGCCTATCTTCCTCAATCACAAGGTTGTTGATGATGAAGTTCTGGCGCTGCATAGTGTTCTTACCCATGTAATATTCAAGCAATTCCTTCACCTGGTCGGTCTTGCGCAGAGTTACTTCCTCCAGTCGCATGTCTGGACCAATGAAGTTCTTGAACTCATCTGGCGAAATCTCTCCAAGTCCTTTGAAACGAGTGATTTCTGGATCCGGGCCAAGCAAATCAATTGCTTTGAGTCGTTCCTCATCCGAGTAGCAATACTGAGTAACAAAGTCACCCTTGCTATCTGGGTGCTCCTTCATGTATTGGTCGAGTGAAGCCTTCTTGATGCGCTTTCTTCTGTTGCGAACACGGAACAATGGAGTCTGCAAGATATACACATGTCCTGTCTTAATAAGTTCTGGGAAGAACTGCAAGAAGAAGGTGATCATGAGCAAACGGATATGCATTCCGTCAACATCGGCATCAGTAGCCACAATCACTTTATTGTAGCGCAATCCGTCTATTCCGTCTTCAATATTCAGAGCAGCTTGGAGCAAGTTAAATTCCTCATTTTCATACACTACCTTTTTGGTCAATCCGAATGAGTTCAGTGGCTTGCCTCGCAGCGAGAACACAGCCTGAGTCATCACATCACGACTCTTAGTGATGCTACCGCTAGCAGAGTCACCCTCTGTGATGAAAATAGAGCTTTCTTCCTTCAAATCTCCCTTAGCATCGTTGAGGTGAATCTTACAGTCACGCAGTTTGCGGTTGTGAAGATTAGCTTTCTTGGCACGCTCACGGGCCAGCTTAGTCACGCCTGCAATAGCCTTGCGGTCACGCTCGTTGTCCTTGACCTTCTGCTCTATAATCTCCGCAACATCCAAGTTCTTATGCAAGAAGTTATCAACTTCGGTCTTGATGAAATCGCCAACAAACTTATTCACGCTCACTCCACCGTTAGGCTCCATAGTGAGAGAGCCAAGCTTAATCTTTGTCTGGCTTTCAAACTGAGGCTCCTGCACATTGATTGCAATTGCAGCAACAATGCCTGAGCGAATGTCGCCATACTCGTAGTTCTTGCCGAAATACTCCTTGATAGTGCGAGCAATATGCTCCTTGAAAGCACTCTGGTGTGTACCGCCTTGAATAGTGTGCTGACCATTCACGAAAGAATGATACTCCTCGCCGTATTGCTGATTGGTGTGAGTGAATGCAATCTCTATATCCTCGCCCTTCAGATGCACAATTTCATACATTGGCTGAGTGTCCATTGTGTCTTTCAGAAGGTCTTTCAAGCCATTTCTACTTGTTATTCTCGCGCCATTATGATAGATTTCGAGCCCAGTGTTCAGATATGTGTAGTTGCGCAGCATATTGCTAACAAACTCATCCTGAAACTTATAATTGAGGAACAGCGTGTTGTCTGGCTCGAAATAAATGTAAGTGCCATTCTCCTCGTTAGTATCCTCCGTTTTGTCTCCTACGAGCTTTCCTTTCTCAAAAACAGCAGCGCGCACCTTGCCGTCACGGTAGCTGCGCACCTCAAATCGGGTGGAAAGAGCATTGACAGCTTTTGTACCCACGCCATTCAAGCCGATTGACTTTTGAAAAGCTTTTGAGTCATACTTGCCGCCAGTGTTCAGTATTGACACAGCCTCAATCATCTTTCCCTGCGGAATGCCGCGTCCGTAGTCACGCACTGTGACAGAGAGGTTGTCATGCACTTCAACCTCAATGCGTTTGCCGGCATTCATCTTAAATTCGTCAATACTATTATCAATGATTTCTTTCAGCAGCACATATATGCCATCCTCAGAATGAGAGCCATCCCCAAGACGACCAATATACATACCTGGTCGCAGACGGATGTGCTCAACACCTGTTAGGGTGATGATATTTCCATCGTCGTAATTGGCAGTTTCTGCTGCTGTATTTAGGTTTAGTTCTTCCATTGATTGTTATCGTTTCAATCTGTGTTATTTCAATTCCTTTTTGTAGCAGCGGCGACGCTTATGCTGTCGGCGCTCAAAGTAAATCCACTGCGACTGCACCTTCTCATTCACCTCAAGTTCAGGATTGGTTTCTACATATTCATATCCCTCACTGATGTAAAGCGGCAAGAGATCGTAGAAGAGAATAGAATTGATGCCTTTTCCTTGATATTCAGGCAGAATGCCCACAAGCAGAAGATCAAGAGTCTTTGGCTTCTTCCATTTCAAAGCCTTGAGCAAGTGAAACCATCCGAATGGAAATAGCTTGCCATGAGCCTTTTGCAATGCCTTTGACATAGAAGGCATGCTGATACCCACACCCACAAGTCGCCCGTCAGCTTCTGTGATGAGGCTCACGAGTTTTAGATCGATGAACGAGAGATAAGTCTTCACATACTGGTCTATCTGTTTCTGACTCAGTTCGCTATAACCAAACAAAGGCTTGAAGGCTTCGTTGATAACCTTGAATATCTCTTGTCCGTATTCTTTTGCAATTTTCTTTGCAGAAGTATATTTCTTGATGCGCAAGTCATACTTCTTCATCACAATCTCAGCTATGCGAGAGAGTCGCTCCGGAATACCTGTTTCTCTTGGCACCGTCATCAGCATCTCAATCCAGTCGGCATCTTTCTCAAAACCAAGTCGCTCAATGTGGCGCTGATAGTAGGGGTAATTGTATATGGTTGCCATTGTGCTGAGCTCTTCAAATCCTTCTATGAGCATGCCTTCCGCATCCATGTCTGTAAATCCTAAAGGTCCTTGGATAGCCGTCATTCCGCGCTCCTTTCCCCACTTTTCAACAGCCTCAATCAGTTTGCTGCTTACTTCCTCGTCATCAATAAAGTCAATCCATCCGAAACGCACATTCTTCAGATTCCAAGTTTTGTTAGCTTTGTTGTTGATGATTGCAGCCACTCTGCCCACCACTTTACCATCTTTCATCGCAAGGAAATATGCCGACTCGCAAAACTCCATTGCTGGATTCTTTTCGGTGAATGTGCTAAGCATATCCTCATACAAATCTGGCACCGAATAAGGGTTGTCCTTATACAGTTCGTAGTTAAATCTGATGAAAGTTTTTAGTTCGCTTTTGGTTTCTACTTTTTTTACTGTAACCATCTTCTGTTGCTTGCTATTGATGTTGTAAATAGTGCATTATGCACGATTTTTCGGCAAATATACGATTTTTCTCGCTTATATTTTGTTCAATAACTTAATATTAACTAATTTTACGGCCAAATACATGTAAAAAAAACTAAAAACACTTAATTTTATGCGTAATTTCAAGACAGTCATCGCAGCTTTGATTATTGCATTCTGCGGTGCAAGCGCAACAGCTCAGGCACAAAGCTGCTGTGGAAGTGACGAATGTAAGGAAGCACAGGATTTGGGCTACAAGCCATATCCTTACGGTTTCATTCAAATTCAGGGCGGCATGGGCACAACCCTCACTGATGTTAGCTGCTTCAAGCTCCTCGAACCAACTTACAGCATTGGTGGCGGTTATATGTTCTCACCAATCATCGGTACTCGCCTTCATGTGAATGGCTTCAAGTCAAAGGGTGGATTTGACACTATGAATCAGTACTACGATGGAATCACAACTTGGAACGAGAGCGACGGTACATACGATGTTTCTGGCAGCCCTATCAAGTACAAGTTCAACTACATCAACACAAATGCTGACTTGATGCTCAATGTGCTCAACATTTTCTCTCAGAAAGTAAAGCGCTCATTCGACATCTATCTCATTGGCGGTATCGGCCTCAACTATGCATGGCATAACGATGAGTTCGAGTCAATCACAAGCAAGTATAGCGTTGGCAGCGACATCTCAAACGCTTGGGGTGACAAGCAGACTCCACGCAAGAGCCTCCTCAGCCACAATCTTCGCCTCGGCCTTCTTGCTGATGTGAATGTTGCTAAGAACTGGAGCATTGGTGCAGAGGTTGATTTCAACTCTCTCGACGACCGTTTCAATTCAAAGTACAAGGATGCTGACGACTGGATGTTAACTGCAAGCCTTTCAGTTACTTACAAGTTCGGTTTCAAGAAGCCTTGCGCTCCTGCTCCTGCACCAGTAATCATCCAGAAAGAACCAGAGCCAGTAGTTGTTCCAGAGAAGAAGCCAGAGCCAGTAGTGGAGAAGCCAGTTCCTGTTGTTGAGGAGCCACTTAAGGAGACTATCTTCTATGCAATCCGTGAGAGCGACATTGACAAAGAGTCTATCATGAACAAGGTTGTTGCATGGTGCAAGAAGTATCCTAACAAGACAATCTCTGTTGACGGTTATGCAGATAAGGGCACAGGCACACCTAAGCTCAATATCGGCTATGCTCAGCAGCGTGCTCAGAAGGTAGCAGACAAGCTCAAGTCAATGGGTGTTCCTGCTAGCCAGATGACAGTTAAGTCATACGGTGATACCGTTCAGCCATTCGCAGAAAACGACAAGAACCGCTGCGTTATTATTGAAGGTAAGTAATTCATATTATACAACTTACGACATTCAAAGGGAAGTTCGACAGAGCTTCCCTTTTTTGTTTGCCCATGGCGGCTTTTCACGCCCCAAAGCCTGCACCCGTCACGCATTGCCGTTATCTATGCTCCTTGGCATATGGAAAAGTATCTTTCTTTTGATAGCAAAACAGCAATTCCTTTGGCTGATAAAACGCCATTATTTTGGTTTCTGTAGCTTTGTTGGGGGTAAAAACTCACATAATGGAAAAATTATTCTTTGTGTATGGATAAAAATCACTACCTTTGCCACATATTTAATTATTTGACAAAAAGTAACGGTTACAAAATATAGTCAATCACACATGATTTATTTTTTCAAAACACCTGCACAGAGCATCATAGCTACAAGCGTAAACCATGAGCTCTCTGCTGACGAGAAAAATGAGCTTTGCTGGCTCTATGGAGAGGCAAAGGAAGTAAGCGAGGCAGAACTTGGCGGTTTCTTCGTAGGCCCACGCCGAGAGATGATCACTCCTTGGAGTACTAACGCTGTGGAAATCACACAGAACATGGCAATCAAGGGAGTGCAGCGCATTGAAGAGTATTTCCCTGTTGAGGGCGAAGACGCAGAGCATGACCCTATGCTTCAGCGCATGTACAATGGCCTAAACCAGGACATCTTCACTGTGAATATCCAGCCAGCTCCTATTGTTCACATCGAGAATCTCGAGGAGTACAACGAACAGGAAGGCCTTGCTCTTTCTCCAGAAGAAATCGAATATCTTCACAAGGTGGAAGGCCAGCTTGGTCGCAAGCTCACTGACTCAGAGGTGTTTGGCTTTGCTCAAATCAACTCAGAGCACTGCCGTCATAAGATTTTCGGTGGCACATTCATCATCGATGGCGAAGAGAAGGAATCTTCACTCTTCCAGATGATCAAGAAGACTACTCAGGAGAATCCAAACAAGATTCTTTCTGCATACAAGGACAATGTGGCATTCAGCCAGGGTCCTATCGTTGAGCAATTCGCTCCAAAGGATCACAGCACTTCAGACTATTTCGTGGTAAAGGACATTGAGTCTGTCATTTCTCTGAAGGCTGAGACACACAACTTCCCTACAACAGTTGAGCCATTTAATGGCGCTGCTACTGGCACTGGTGGTGAAATTCGCGACCGTATGGGCGGTGGCGTTGGCTCATGGCCAATCGCAGGTACAGCTGTTTACATGACTTCTTACCCACGCAACGGTGTTGCTCCAAGCCAGCCACATGCTTATGCCAAGTGGACAAAGTCTGACAAAGAAGGCGACATCCGTCCATGGGAGGAGATTCTTCCTATCCGCAAGTGGCTCTATCAGACTCCAGAACAGATTCTCATTAAGGCATCGAATGGTGCTTCAGACTTCGGCAACAAGTTCGGTCAGCCACTCATCTGCGGTTCGGTGCTCACATTCGAGCATGCAGAGCAACAGGGCGAGACAACAGAACAGTATGGCTACGACAAGGTGATCATGCTCGCTGGTGGTGTTGGCTACGGCACTAAGCGCGACTGCTTGAAGGGTGAGCCACAGAAAGGCAATAAAGTAGTAGTTGTTGGTGGCGACAATTACCGCATCGGTCTTGGTGGCGGTTCCGTTTCTTCTGTTGACACAGGCCGTTACTCATCTGGTATTGAGCTCAATGCAGTGCAGCGTGCCAACCCTGAGATGCAGAAGCGTGCCAACAACCTCGTTCGTGCACTTTGCGAAGAGGATGTCAACCCTGTAGTCTCTATCCATGACCACGGTTCTGCTGGCCATGTAAACTGTCTCTCTGAGCTTGTTGAGGAGTGCGGCGGTCTCATCGACATGACTAAGCTCCCAATTGGCGACCAGACACTTTCTTCTAAAGAAATCATTGCTAACGAATCTCAGGAGCGCATGGGCTTGCTCATCGACGAGAAGCACATCGACCATGTTCGCCAGATTGCAGAGCGCGAGCGTGCTCCGCTGTATGTTGTTGGTGAAACTACAGGCGATGCTCACTTTGCATTCGAGCAGGGCGACGGCATCCGTCCATTTGATCTCGAGGTGGCTCAGATGTTCGGTCACTCTCCAAAGACTTACATGAAGGATGAAACCGTAGAGCGCAAGTACGAGGACGCAACATATTCATTCAACGAGATTCCACAGTACCTTGAGAATGTGCTTCAGCTTGAGGCTGTTGCATGTAAGGACTGGTTAACAAACAAGGTTGACCGTTCTGTCACAGGCAAGATTGCTCGTCAGCAGTGCCAGGGTGAGATTCAGCTCCCACTCTCTGACTGTGGCGTTGTGGCTCTCGACTACCGTGGCAAGGCAGGTATCGCCACAGCTATCGGTCATGCTCCTCAGGCAGGCCTTGCCGACCCAGCTGCAGGTTCTGTGCTCTCAGTTGCAGAGTCGCTCACAAACCTCGTTTGGGCTCCAATGGCAGAAGGTCTTGATTCTGTTTCACTTTCAGCAAACTGGATGTGGCCTTGCCGCTCACAGAAGGGCGAGGATGCTCGTCTCTATGCAGGCGTCAAAGCACTCTCTGACTTCTGTTGCGAGCTTCAGGTAAATGTGCCAACAGGCAAGGACTCTCTCTCAATGACTCAGAAGTATCCTGATGGAAGCAAGATTGTTTCTCCAGGCACAGTCATCGTTTCTTCTGGTGGTGAGGTTGATGATATTCGCAAGGTTGTATCTCCAGTCCTTGTAAATGACGCTGACACTACCCTCCTCCATATCGACTTCTCATTCGACACACTCAAGCTTGGCGGTTCAGCATTCGCTCAGACACTCGGCAAGATTGGCAGCGATGTGCCAACTGTGAAGAACGCTGAGTATTTCCGCGACGCATTCCTCGCAGTCAACGACCTCGTTAAGCAGGAGCTCATCCTTGCTGGTCACGACATTTCTGCAGGCGGTCTCATCACAACTCTCCTTGAGATGACATTTGCTAATCAGAAGGGTGGTATCGAGGCAAACCTCAATGATATTGCTGAGAAGGACATCGTGAAGGTGCTTTTCGCAGAGAATCCAGGCGTTGTTATTCAGGTGAAGAACAGCGACAAGGCAGATGTAATGAAGGCTCTCGACAAGGCAGGTGTTGGTTGCATCGAGATAGGTTCTCCTATCGCAGAGCGTGAAATCATCGTGAAGAAGGACGGTCGCACTCGTCACTTCGACATCGATGCTCTCCGCGATGTATGGTACAGCACTTCTTACCGCCTCGACACAAAGCAGTCATTCAATGGCATGGCTAAGGAGCGCTACAACAACTATAAGAACCAGCCAATCGAGCACAAGTTCCCTGAGAGCTTCACAGGCAGCCTCGCTCAGTATGGCATTGACTTGGAAGCTAGAAAATCTAGTGAAACCGTAAATTCTAGTTCATCTAGACCAAAGGCAGCTATCATCCGCGAGAAAGGCACAAACGGCGAGCGTGAAATGGCTTACTCACTCTACCTTGCAGGCTTCGATGTAAAGGATGTTATGATGACAGACCTTGTCACAGGCCGCGAAACACTTGAGGACATCAACATGATTGTCTTCTGCGGTGGCTTCTCTAACTCCGATGTGCTTGGATCTGCCAAGGGATGGGCAGGTGCATTCCTCTTCAATCCTAAGGCAAAGGCTGCTCTCGACGCATTCTATGCTCGCGAAGACACGCTCTCGCTCGGCATCTGCAATGGTTGTCAGCTCATGGTAGAGCTCGGTCTCATAAACAACAACCACGCTGTAACTGATGCAAAGGACTACGCACAGATGCTTCACAATGTATCTCACAAGTTCGAGTCAGAGTTCGTCACACTCCAGATTCCAGAGAACAAGAGCGTGATGTTCGGCTCACTCTCAGGCTCTAAGCTCGGTCTTTGGGTTGCTCACGGCGAAGGCAACTTCCGTCTTCCAAAAGCAGAGAGCGAGTACAATGTTGTAGCTAAGTACAATTATTCTGGCTACCCAGCCAACCCTAACGGCTCCGACTACGATGTAGCAGGTCTCTGCTCAGCCGACGGCCGTCATCTTGCAATGATGCCACACCTCGAGCGTGCAATCTTCCCATGGCAGCAGGCAAACTACCCTGCAGATCGCCGCAAGGAAGAAGTGACACCTTGGATTGAGGCATTCGTCAATGCAAGAAAGTGGGTAGAGAATAAAGTGAAGTAAATGGGACTTTGCACAGACTTGTTCCTCACCTTTGCCAAAATTGGCGGTTTCACTCTCGGTGGCGGCTACGCAATGGTACCCGTCATGGAGAAAGAGATTGTTGAAAAAAAGCATTGGCTGAAGAAAGAAGAATTTATGGACATACTTGTCGTGGCACAGAGCACTCCGGGGCTCTTTGCCATCGACATGGCATCCCACATAGGCTATAAGCTCAAAGGCGTACTGGGTGGCATCATCGGAGCCCTGGCAGTTGCCCTGCCAAGCATCGTGTCCATCCTGCTCATAGCCATATTCTTTCAGTCATTCAAGGACAATGTCTATGTAGAGAAATTCTTCATGGGTGTTCGACCATGCGTCGTAGCCCTCATCCTTGCTCCTTGCTTTAAGATGGCCAAAACAGCAAAGATTACGCTTCGCAATTGCTGGATTCCCATCGTCTGCGCCCTCCTCATCTCCGCTTTCGGCGTGTCTCCCATCTGGTGCATACTGGCCGCAGGAATAGGAGGATTCTTGTACGGAAAATTAAGTTCTTAAAAACTCAAAAACTTAAAAACTCACCCCCGTGATATTCCTTCAGCTCTTTTATACATTCACAAAGATAGGCATCTTCAATTTCGGAGGAGGCTACGCCATGCTGTCGCTCATTCAGGACGAAGTGGTCAACAAGCACCACTGGCTCACCGTGAAAGAGTTTACAGACATTGTGGCAATCAGCCAATCCACCCCTGGTCCTATCGGTATAAATGCAGCTACATACACTGGCTACACAGCTGTGCTCAACGAAGGTTATCCTGTGTGGGCAGCAGTACTCGGAGCAGTGCTGGCTTCGCTCAGCGTCATCTGGTTGCCATTCATCCTCATGATAAGTATCAGCAAGATTCTCATGAAGCACCACAAATCAAATACAGTGCAGAGCATCTTCGGCACACTTCGTCCTGCCATTGTCGGACTTCTTGCAGCGGCAGCCATCATGCTCATGTCAAAAGAAAACTTCGGCGACCCATCCGATTCCCCCTTCGTTTTCATCCTCAGCATTTTCATTTTCCTCTTCTCCTTCGTAGGCTCAAGACTCTACAAGGTGCATCCCATCATCATGATTCTCCTCTGCGGATTGGCAGGATTGTTGATTTATTGACTCCTCACTCCTTTAGCGCGACGAAATCAACCTTTTAGCCCGACTAAAACAATATTATTGTATCAATAAGTCAAAGAACGCTTGCTTTTGCAATTTTTCGCTGCAAAGGTAAGCATTCTTATTTTGTCAAAATGCGATTCGGTGCGATTCGGTGCGTTTCGATGCGTTTCGATGCGATAAAGTTCAACTTTTTCATTCTGCTGCGTCTTCAGCAACCACTTCCTGCTATCCAAAGACGAACAATCGTGCCGACAGATTAAAGCAACGCCATTAAAAACGGCATTTTTTATCCGTTTTGGATAATCCAATTTGGATAATTAAATAAAAACCATTACTTTCGCCCTGCAATTATAACATTTACGATCGCTTCGATACAAAGCAAATGGCAAAGCCGAGCGATCAGGCGAAATGGTAACTAGCTTAATCTAGCTGTCCATTAGGTTCTACCCAACGACAAGTGAAAAATTCATGCCTAAAGCTCGTGATACCATAATAAAAGTGGAAAGCTGCACTTTATTCGTCAATAGAATGTTCTCTATGTTATTGATATGCAACTTGAGTTGTCAGTTCAACAATTCAATGAGGTCGAAATACATCAGTCGAGTGTTGAGTGGCCTATCAGGTTTCAAATCGCGAAACTCTCGTTCTTGTTCCTCAGAACTGAATAGGAACTTAAAGCCATTGCACTTGCAAAGAAAAAACTTGCTTAGAGAACACATTTATTTATAATTCAATCACTTCTATCAGATATTATCACATCTTCTTTAGGGGCTGAAAAACTTGCGCCCGTCACGCTTCATCGCTTACGCCTTGTAAGCCATATCGCTTCTGCCCGATAAGCGATAGGGCGTGACGGGCAGAGACTTTTCACCTTATGTCTTATACCCCAAAAAGCTTTTAAATGGATGTCGGTGTTGCTTTGAGACAGACAACAAAAAAAGAGGTCATGCCAAAATTAACTGACATGACCTCTTTCTGTGTGGAGGAAAATTTATGTGATTATCACGCACGGCTCCGTGCGCATTCTTAGAACATCATAGCAACTCGCTTGATGCCTGCCACGAGGGCATCGACTTCCTCGGTTGTGTTGTAGAGGGCGAAGGAGGCACGGCATGTGCCTTCGATGCCAAGGCGACGCATGAGGGGCTCGGCGCAATGGTGGCCTGTGCGTACAGCAATGCCGAGGCGGTCGAGAAGGGTGCCCATGTCGAGGTGGTGGATGTCGCCCACCTGGAAGGAGATGACGGCATCGTCGCTTGGACCAAAGAACTTCATGCCTTCTATCTGCGACATCTGCTGGCGGGCGTAGCGAGTGAGCGACTGTTCGTGCTGAAAGATGTTGTCCATGCCAATGGCTGAGACATAGTCGAGGGCTCGTGCCAAGGCGTGTGTGGCAACATAGTCGGGAGTGCCTGCTTCAAACTTGTAGGGCAGTGCGTTGAAGGTGGTGCGCTCGAAGCTGACGGTCTTTATCATATCGCCTCCTCCTTGGTATGGAGGGAGCTTGTCAAGCCACTCTTCCTTGCCATAAAGCACGCCAACTCCTGTTGGAGCATATACTTTGTGACCAGAGAAAGCGAAGAAATCGCAGTCGAGAGCTTGCATATCGACTGAGAAATGGGGCGTGCTCTGCGCACCATCGATGAGCACTGGCACATCGTGGGCATGAGCTATGCGGATGATGTCTTCAACGGGATTGACTGTGCCCATCACATTGCTTACATGTGCGCAGCAGACAATGCGAGTGCGAGGATTGAGAAGCTTCTCGTATTCGTCCATGCATAGACGACCTTCGTCGGTCATGGGAATGACGCGCAGCTTTGCTCCTTTGCGCTGGCAAAGCAACTGCCATGGCACGATGTTGGAGTGGTGCTCCATGGTGCTGACCACAATCTCGTCGCCTTCGCCTACGAATGCTTCTCCGAAACTGAAGGCTAGCAGATTGATGCTCTCGGTAGTGCCACGAGTGAAAACTACTTCGCTGATGCTGCGTGCATTGATGAATCGGCGCACGGTCTCTCGGCTTGCTTCATGAAGGTCGGTGGCTTGCTGAGAAAGGAAATGCACGCCGCGATGCACATTGGCATTGACATTGTAGTATTCATCGACCATGGCTTCTACCACACAGCGTGGCTTCTGGGTCGTGGCTCCATTGTCGAGATACACTAAGGGCTTGCCGTAAACAGAGCGGCTAAGTATTGGAAAATCTTCTCGTATTTTATTTATGTCGTAAGTCATTTGTCATCGTTATTTGTCATCGTTTCATTTGAATTTCTTCCATCACTCTCAGGAAGTTACCTCCCCATATCATCTGAATCTGCTCGTCAGTGTAGCGCTCTTTCATCAAGCGTCGAGTGAAATTGATTAGCTCGCTTGCCGATGCGCATCCACAGATGCCTCCATCGCCATCGAAGTCGGTGCCAATGCCCACATGCTCTATGCCCATGACGCTGACCATGTGGTTGAGGTGCTCTATGGCATCTAGGATGGTGGCTTCACCTTCGGAACGCAAGAATCCATGATAGAGCGTGACTTGCGCCACTCCGCCAGAACGGGCAAGGGCACGCATCTGCTCATCTGTGAGGTTGCGAGTGTGATTGCACAAAGCGCGCGCTGAAGAATGGCTGCATACGATTGGAGCTGATGAGATTTCGATAGCATCGTAGAAACTGCTTTCGGCCGCATGGCTAAGGTCAACCATCATGCCCACGCGATTCATCTCTTTGATTACTTCCGCTCCGAATGCCGACACTCCTCCATGCTCTGCATTGCCACGATGAGAGTCACAGATGTCGTTGTCGCCATTGTGGCAGAGTGTCATATACACCACGCCGCGCTTGCGGAAAGCCTCAACATTGCTGATATCCTTACCAATGGCGTATCCATTTTCAATGCCAAGCATTATGGCTTTTTTGCCTTGGGCTTTGAGTCGCCAAAGATCGGATGGGGTGTAAGCTATGTCAACTGCGGTGCAATTGGATGCCACCAATTCTTCTATCTGGGTGAGAGTCTGATTTGCTTTAGCTGTGGCATTCTCGAGAGATGCCTCGTCTCGCTCCTGCTGCGGAAGATACGCCACCATGATGGTAGAATCGAGATGCCCTTCGGTCATCTTGTGAAGATCTACAAGTATCTTAGGGTCGCGAGAGGCAAAGTTGATGTTCTGACTGAAGAACATCGGCGTGTCGCAATGAGAATCGAGAGTGAGAATCTTGCTATGCAGCGCCTTTGCCTGCTTGAAGTCTGCTGCCTCGCTGATAAGCCATTGGAATATTGGCATCATCTCATTGCTGTTGCGCAATATATATGGCTCTGGATGCCACTGCACTCCGAGTATGCTTTTGTGCTCGCAACTTTCCACTGCCTCTATCACACCATCGGGTGCTATGGCTGTGACCTTGAGACAAGGAGCTGGTTCTTTACATGCCTGATGATGGAAAGAGTTGACAGGAAGCGTGTTGCCAAAAAGCTTGTTAAGAATACTGCCTTCTTCTATCTGCACGGTGTGGGATGGATAACGGCGATCTTGGTCTTGGCTATGCTTAATGCGCGTGCCTTCCATCTGAGAATGAATATCTTGATAGAGCGTGCCTCCTAGTGCTGCATTTATCATCTGAATGCCTTTGCAAATTCCAAGCATTGGCAGTTGGCGATCGTAGGCAAGGCGCACAAGCAGCAATTCCTGCATGTCACGCTCGGGAGTGATGCCATGAAGCTCTTTGATTGGTTCCTCGCCGAAAAGCAACGGATTTGGGTCTCCACCACCTGAAAAGATGATGCCATCAAGACTATCAAGCAACTCTCCAAGCCTATCCGTCTCGTAGAATGGAGGAATGATGAATGGGATGCCTCCAGCTTTCAGCACCGACTGGTAGTAGCCTTCTGCAAGGGTGCAGGTTTCATTGGCGTAATTGCCTGTGATTCCCACCAAAGGCTTCTTAGCTCTGGTGGAGAAATCTGCATTTATGCTGTCATAAGTACCTTTCCAATCAAACAAGTTACTCATTGTGTTTATTTTATGATAAGTAGGTATTCAAAATTATTTATATAATGCTTTCGTAGGTGATTTCACTTTCACACTACAAATTACGCACTATTTTTCCAAACAGCCAAACAAAAGTTAATGAAAATGAGGGATATTGTCATAGAAAAGTGCTAACTTTGCAGCAAATTACATTTAATTGCCTCCGATTGCTTTGCATTGTGAGGCACATTTATTATTTTAAATTAGCTAAAGAAAGAATCATATATGGCATTGAAAGCTGGTATCGTAGGCCTTCCTAATGTAGGAAAATCTACTCTTTTCAACTGTCTGTCGAGCGCAAAAGCTCAGGCAGCAAATTTCCCTTTCTGTACAATTGATGCTCAGCTCGGACAGGTGAGCGTGCCTGACGAACGACTCACTAAGCTTGCAGAGCTTGTGCATCCAGGACGCATCGTGCCTGCTGTGTGCGACATCGTGGATATTGCTGGTCTCGTGAAGGGAGCAAGCAAGGGCGAGGGTCTTGGCAATCAGTTCCTCGGCAACATTCGCGAATGTGACGCAATCATACATGTGCTCCGTTGTTTCGACAATGGAAACATCGTTCATGTTGACGGCTCTGTTGACCCTGTTCGCGACAAAGAAATCATCGACACAGAGTTGCAGCTGAAGGACCTTGAAACTGTTGAGGCTCGCATAAAGAAAGTGGAAAAGCTTGCAAATGTAGGCCATGACAAGGATGCCAAGGTGGAATACGGATTGCTCATCCGCTACAAGGAAGCGCTGGAGAAAGGACTTAGCGCTCGCGTGGTTGAGCCAGAGAATGATGAAGAAGCTAATGCTGCAAAGAATATGTTCCTTCTTACTACAAAGCCTGTGCTGTATGTGTGCAATGTGGACGACAAGAGTGCAGCCGATGGCAACGAATACACAAAAGCTGTGGCAGAGGCTATCAAGGATGAGAATGCACAAATGATGATTATCTCTGCTCAGACAGAAGCAGATATTGCAGAGCTGGAGAGCTATGAGGAGAAGCAGATGTTCCTTGAGGATATGGGACTGGAGGAGAGCGGATGTAACCGCCTTATCAAAGCTATCTATGCTTTGCTCAACTTGCAGACATTCATCACTGCTGGTGAAATGGAAGTTAAGGCTTGGACTTATCGCAAGGGCTGGAAGGCTCCTCAGTGTGCCGGAGTTATCCACACCGACTTTGAAAAGGGCTTTATCCGTGCTCAGGTTATTAAGTACGAGGACTACATCAAGTATGGCTCAGAAGCAGCAGTGCGCGAAGCTGGAAAGCTGGGCGTGGAAGGCAAGGAATATTTGGTGCAAGACGGCGACATCATGCACTTCTTGTTTAATGTGTAACTATTCATGAATACTTTATTTATAGATTGGCAGCCAAATGTAGATGCATTTGCCCTTGGCAGCGTGCATGTGAGGTGGTATTCCCTGCTTTGGTGCGTGGGATTGCTTCTCGCCTATACCATTGTGCAGCGCTTATATAAGCAGCAGAAGATTGAGGAGAAGAAGTTCGACCCTCTATTTTTCTATTGCTTCATTGGAGTGTTGATTGGTGCTCGTCTCGGACATTGCATCTTTTATGAGCCTCAGTACTACCTGACAAGCGGCAAGGGATTCATAGAGATGCTGCTGCCTATACACATTGCTCAAAACGGCAGATGGATGTTCACTGGCTATGAAGGACTTGCAAGCCATGGAGGCACTATAGGCTTGTTTATCGCCTTGATGCTGTATTGGAAACGAATGAAACTGAAGGCTTGGGTGGTGCTCGACAACATTGCTATTGCCACTCCGTTTACAGCATGCTGCATCAGATTGGGAAACTTGATGAATTCAGAGATTATTGGCAATCCAACTGATGTGGCTTGGGCATTCATTTTCCACACTAAGGAATCGCTTGTGGATGGAATCTCTGTGCCTCGCCACCCTGCTCAGCTGTATGAAGCTATTGCTTACCTTGCAATAGGAATAGCTGGCTTTGCTTTGTATTGGCGATGGCGTAGCCAGCAGAATTCAAGCCAAACCTCTGCAATCCGTGTCGGCTCTGGTTTCTACTTCGGCTTGTGCCTTGCTGCAATCTTTACATTCCGATTCTTCGTGGAATTCGTGAAGAAGGAGCAAGTTAGCTTTGAGCAAGGCATGGCTCTCGACATGGGACAATTGCTCAGCATTCCAATGATAATAGTTGGAGTGTGGTGTATTATCAAAGCAAGAAAAAAAATAAACAAAACATAAAAATGGCAAAAGAAAAAATCATTCTCACTGGCGACCGCCCAACAGGCAAACTTCACATTGGCCACTATGTCGGCTCTCTTCGTCGCCGTGTTGAACTTCAGAACTCAGGCGAATACGATAAGATATTCATCATGATAGCCGATGCACAGGCACTCACAGACAATGCTGACAATCCAGAAAAAATCCGTCAGAATGTGATTGAGGTGGCTCTCGACTACCTCTCTGCTGGACTTGATCCTGAAAAGTGCAATCTCTTCATCCAGAGTGCAGTGCCTGAACTCACAGAGCTTACATTCTATTATATGAACCTCGTGAGCGTGCAGCGCCTTCAGCGTAACCCAACCGTGAAGACTGAGCTTGAGATGCGTAAGTTTGAGGGGGGCACTCCAACAGGATTCTTCTGCTACCCTATCTCACAGGCAGCAGACATCACTCTCTTTAAAGCAACGACTGTGCCTGTAGGCGAGGATCAGAAGCCTATGCTGGAACAGACAAACGAGATTGTGCGCCGCTTCAACCACATCTATGGAGAAACGCTTGTTGAGCCAAGCATCCTCCTTCCTGATAATGCTGCTTGTCTTCGTCTGCCAGGCACTGACGGCAAAGCTAAGATGAGCAAATCGCTCGGCAACTGCATTTACCTCTCCGATACTGCAAAAGAACTGAAGAAGAAGGTAAATTCTATGTTCACAGATCCTCTTCATCTAAACATTGAAGACCCAGGACATCTGCAGGGCACATATACTGACACAGAGGGTGTTGAGCATAGCTACCAGAACACCGTCTTCGTATATCTTGATGCTTTCTGTCAGGACAGCGACTTCGAGAAGTTCCTTCCAGAATACAAGAATCTTGACGAGATGAAAGAGCACTACATCAAGGGTGGTCTTGGCGATGGCACATGCAAGAAATTCCTCTACAATGTGCTCAATGATCGCTTGGAGCCAATTCGTCAGCGCCGCAAGGAGTACGAAAAGGATATTCCTGCTGTTTATGAGATTCTGAAAAAGGGAACAGAAGAAGCTCGTAAGGTGGGTGCGCAAACTCTTGCTGAGGTGCGCCATGCTATGCGTATAGACTACTTCGACGACAAGGAACTTATTGCTGAGCAAGCTAAACGCTTTGCAGAAGCAAACAAATAAAAAAGAAGAAAAACAACCAACTTAATATACAAAATGCTGCGATTTCCTTGTTTTTTTGAGAAAAATGACAAATAATCGACTCAAAATTTGTCTATTTGTAAGGTTTTTCGGAACTTTGCACTATCAAAAGGTAAAGAGAATCCAACATTAACGAATAAATATTATGGCAGAAACATTGGAAGTAAAGGAACTCGCTGATGTAGCGGTTCGTTTCTCAGGTGACTCTGGCGACGGCATGCAGCTCGCCGGAAACATCTTCTCTACAGTGTCAGCCACTGTAGGCAATAGTATCAGTACATTCCCTGATTACCCAGCAGATATCCGTGCCCCACAGGGATCACTCACAGGTGTGTCTGGTTTCCAGGTTCACATCGGTGCTGACCAGGTTTACACTCCTGGTGACAAGTGCGATGTGCTTGTAGCTATGAATGCTGCTGCACTCAAGACTCAATACAAGTACGCTAAGCCAGGTGCTGCCATCATTATCGACACAGACTCTTTCAAGGCTGCTGACCTCAAGAAGGCTGCTTTCGAAACTGAGGATTACCTCGGAGAGATGGGCATTGACCCTGACCGCGTAATCGCTTGCCCTATCACTCAAATGGTGAAGGACTGCCTTGCTGACTCTGGCATGGATGTTAAGGCTCAGCTCAAGTGCCGCAACATGTTTGCCCTTGGCCTCGTATGCTGGCTCTTCGATCGTGACCTCGACATTGCCTATAACTTCCTCAAAGAGAAGTTTGCAAAGAAAGCTGGCGTTGCAGAAGCAAACATCAAGGTTATTCAGGCTGGTTACGACTACGGACACAACACTCACTCAAGTGTTGCTAATGTATATAGAATTGAGACTAAGAACAAGGTGCCAGGACGCTACATGGACATCACTGGCAACAAGGCTACTGCCTACGGCTTCATCGCTGCTGCTGAAAAGGCAGGCTTGAAGCTCTACCTTGGCTCTTACCCTATCACTCCTGCCACTGATGTTCTTCACGAGCTCTCTAAACATAAGAGCCTTGGCGTGACAACTGTACAGTGTGAGGACGAAATTGCAGGTTGCGCCTCTTCACTCGGTGCTTCATTCGCAGGCGCTCTTGCTGTCACTTCTACTTCAGGTCCTGGTATCTGTTTGAAGAGCGAGGCTATGAACCTTGCTGTTATCATGGAACTTCCACTTGTTGTTCTCGATGTACAGCGTGGCGGTCCTGCAACAGGTCTTCCTACTAAGTCTGAGCAGACAGACCTTCTTCAGGCACTCTTCGGCCGTAACGGTGAGTCTCCTATGCCAGTAATTGCAGCTACAAGCCCTACTGACTGCTTTGAAGCTGCATATGCTGCATCAAAGATGGCTCTTGAGCACATGACTCCTGTCATACTCATGACTGATGCTTATGTTGCTAATGGTTCTGGTGCATTCAAGCTCCCAAATCTTGCTGAGTACCCAGCAATCAACCCTCCTTATGTTCCAGAAGACATGAAGGGAAGCTGGACTCCATATATGCGTGCTGAGAACGGAACTCGCTACTGGGCTGTGCCTGGCCGTCAGGGCTTCGAGCACATCCTCGGCGGTCTTGAGAAAGACGACAAGACTGGAGCTATCTCTACTAACCCAGAGAACCACGACCTCATGACTCGCAAGCGCCAGGATAAGATTAACAATATTCCTGTGCCAGATCTTGAAGTGCTTGGTGATGCTGACGATGCAGAACTCCTCATTGTTGGCTTCGGTGGCACATACGGTCATCTCCATGCTGCTATGGATGAGATGCGTGCTGCAGGCAAGAAGGTTGCACTCGCACACTTCAAGTTCATCAACCCACTTCCAAAGAACACTGCAGAGGTGCTTAAGAAGTATCCTAAGGTTGTTGTTGCAGAACAGAACATGGGCCAGCTTGCAGGATGGCTCCGCATGAAAGTAGATGGCTTCGTTCCTTACCAGTTCAACCAAGTTAAGGGTCAGCCATTCGTGGTAAACGAATTGGTTGAAGCTTTCAATGCAATTATTAATAAATAAAGAAAGGGCATTAAAACTATGGCATATACAGCAAATGATTTCAAAAAGGGTCAGCCAAGATGGTGCCCTGGATGTGGTGACCACTTCTTCCTCGCGTCTCTCCATAAGGCAATGGCAGAGATTGGCGTAAATCCTTGGGACACAGCGGTTATCTCAGGTATTGGCTGTTCATCTCGTCTTCCCCACTATATGGCAACATACGGCATGAACACTATTCACGGTCGTGCCGCAGCTATCGCAACCGGTGCTAAGGTTGCAAATCCAGATCTTACAGTTTGGCAGGTTTCTGGTGACGGTGATGGCCTCGCTATTGGCGGTAACCACTTCATCCATGCTAACCGTCGTAACATCAACCTCAATATGATCCTTCTCAACAACCGTATCTATGGTTTGACAAAGGGTCAGTATTCACCAACTTCACCAAGAGGATTTATCAGCAAATCATCACCTTACGGAACAGTAGAAGATCCATTCCGTCCTGCAGAACTTTGTTTTGGTGCTCGTGGACATTTCTTCGCTCGCGCCGTTGCGACTGATGCTTCTGGCACTGTGGATATCCTCAAGGCTGCTTACAACCACAAGGGTGCTGCTGTTTGCGAGATTCTTCAGAACTGCGTTATCTTCAACAATGGCACTCACGATGCTGTTTATTCAAAGGAAGGACGCGCAGAGAACGCAATCTACTTAAAGCATGGCGAGAAGATGCTCTTTGGCGCTAACAACGAATACGGCATCGTTCAGGAAGGCTTTGGAGTGAAAGCTGTTAAGCTTGGAGAGGATACTAACGCTGCAGGAAAGGCGTATACAGAGGCTGATGTACTCATTCACGATGCTAAGTGTGAAGATAACACTCTCCAGCTCAAGCTTGCCGAAATGGAATGGCCTGTAGCTCTCGGTGTTATCCGCGATGTTGATGCTCCTACTTACGACGACTGCGTTTCCGCACAGATTGAAGAAGTTAAAGCGTCAAAGAAGTATCACAACTTCGCTGAGCTTCTCGAGACAAACGATATTTGGGAAGTAAAATAAGGAACCCCTATATATACAAAAAATCAAAGCAGGAGAAAAACTCCTGCTCTGATTTTTTTTATGGACACACTCTATACCCCCGTTTTTTATCCTATTTGTATTAAGCTGTTTTTCGCATTTTAAATTAATAATGTTACAGTGTTGTTTTGCTTTTCAAAAGCAAATATAAGCATTTTGTTATATCAACAACAAAAAGAGCAAGTTTTTTATAAGTCGGAACGAAAAAATGTATATCTTTGCACAAAACTTAAAATTAAAACACTTAAGATTATGAAAACATTGGAGAAGATTTTTGCAGCTAAACTGCTGAACATAAAGGCTATTAAGCTTCAGCCTGAGAATCCTTTCACATGGGCAAGCGGATGGAAGTCGCCTTTCTATTGCGACAACCGCAAGACTTTGAGCTATCCTGATTTGCGCAACTTCGTGAAGCTGGAGATTTGCCGCGTGGTGCTGGAGAACTTCCAGGATGCTGATGCTGTGGCAGGCGTAGCTACTGGCGCTATTCCACAAGGAGCTCTCGTGGCTGATGCCCTCTGCTTGCCTTTCGTGTATGTTCGATCAAAACCTAAGGATCATGGACTTGAGAATCTCATTGAGGGCGAGCTGAAGCCTGGCATGAAGGTGGTGGTGATTGAAGACCTCATTTCTACTGGCGGCTCGTCGCTGAAGGCTGTGGAGGCTATCCGCAAGAATGGCTGCGAGGTGATTGGCATGGTGGCAAGCTACACTTATGGCTTTGATGTGGCAAAGAAAGCTTTCGACGATGCTAAGGTGAAGCTCATCACTCTCACAAACTATGAGGCAGTTCTTGATGTTGCCCTCAAGACTGGCTACATCACTGAGGATCAGATTCCAACCCTCAATGAGTGGAGAAAGAATCCAAGCGAGTGGTGTAAGGAGTGAAAAAAAGCCCCCTAACCCCCGAGGGGGGCATCCATGCGGAGTGTAAAAACAGCCCTGAGCTTTAGCGGGGCATCCCATGCGGAACGGGTAGCAAGAATGCTTTTTCTTGGTGTTTGTCAATCTGTGTGGTTATTTTATTCGGGGATAACACAAGCCATCCTCCCCCATACCGGATGGCCGCCCCCTCTGGGGGTCGGGGGACTTTATGGCAAAATACGAAAGTGGCATTAAGCAAGTGCCTCACAGCCAGAGTGCTGTGTATGGCAAGATTAGCGATTTGAGCAATCTTGCTGCGATTAAAGAGAAACTGAACGATCCTGATCAGCAAGAAAAGCTGAAAGGACAGATTCCTGCAGACAAGTGGGACGAGGTGAAGAAACATCTTGAGGAGATGGAGTGCACTTCCGACACTCTAAGTATCACAGCTGGCCCAATTGGCTCTATCGCTATCAAGATTGAAAGCCGTGAGCCAGAGAAGTGCGTGAAGTATGTGTCAACCAACTCTCCTGTGGGCTTCAAGCTCTGGATTCAGGTGTTGCCTACTGGAGATGATTCGTGCAAGCTCAAGGTGACCATCGATGCAGACCTTAACTTCTTCATGAAGCAGATGCTCGACAAGCATCTGCAGCAAGGCGTGGATAGGTTTGCTGATATGATGGCAATGATACCGTATTAAAGAAAGACAGCCCCCTAACCCCTGAAGGGGGCATTCATGCGGAGTGTGAAAAAGGTCCCCCTAATCTCAAAGGAGGGGACATCCATGCGGAATGGGGTAGCTAGAAAAATGCTTTTTCTTGGCGTTTGCCAATCTGTGTGGTTCTTTTATTCGGGGGAATAATACAAGCCATCCTCCCCCATACTGGATGGCCGCCCCCTTCGGGGGACGGGGGGCTTTTATTTTATGGCTGATAAACTATGGACTAAGAATGTCCAAATGACTGCTGAGATAGAGAAGTTCACTGTGGGCAAAGACCGCGAGATGGACATCTATCTTGCTAAATATGATGTGCTTGGCAGCATGGCTCACATCACTATGCTGCAGAGCATCGACTTGCTCACTGCTGACGAACTTGATGTACTCTTGAAAGAGCTGAAGGAGATATACAAGCAAGCAGAGAGGGGTGAATTTGTGATAGAAGAAGGCGTTGAGGATGTGCATAGTCAGGTGGAGCTTATGCTGACTCGCAAGCTTGGAGACATTGGCAAGAAGATTCACTCAGGACGCTCTCGCAACGACCAAGTGCTTGTGGACTTGAAGCTCTTCATTCGCGACCAAATTAAAGAAATCGCAGGACTCGTGCAGAGCTTGTTTGAGGAACTGATCCAGCAGAGCAACAGATACAAGGATGTGCTGATGCCGGGCTACACTCACCTTCAGGTGGCTATGCCAAGCAGCTTCGGTCTTTGGTTTGGCGCATACGCAGAAGGGCTTGTTGACGACATGCAGTATCTGCAAGCTGCATGGAAGATTACCAACAGAAATCCTCTTGGCTCTGCTGCAGGATACGGCAGCAGTTTCCCTCTCAACCGACAGATGACCACTGATCTGCTGGGATTTGACTCAATGGATTACAATGTTGTATATGCTCAGATGGGGCGCGGAAAGACTGAACGCAATGTTGCATTCTCGATGGCTAGCATTGCGGGCACAATCGCAAAGATGGCTTTTGACGCTTGCATGTTCAACAGTCAGAACTTTGCTTTCGTAAAACTGCCTGATGACTGCACTACAGGCTCCAGCATCATGCCTCACAAGAAGAATCCTGATGTGTTTGAGTTGACTAGAGCTAAATGCAACAAACTGCAGTCTTTGCCTGTGACTGTGACTATGATAATGAACAACCTACCAGTTGGCTACTTCCGTGATCTGCAAATCATTAAGGAGGTTTTCCTTCCTGCATTCGACGACTTGAAAGATTGCTTGCAGATGGCTGCATACATTATCAATAAGATGAAGGTGAACGAGCATATTCTCGACAATCCAATCTACGACAACATGTTCTCTGTGGAGGAAGTGAACCGCCTTGCCCGTGAGGGAATGCCTTTCCGCGATGCTTACAAGCATGTGGGATTGGAGATTGAAGCTGGACGCTTCGCGCCAAACAAGGATATTCATCACACCCACGAAGGCAGTATTGGCAACCTTTGCAATGACAAGATTCAGCAGCTCATGGACGAAGCTGTGGCTGGATTCAAGTTTGAAAAGATGGAAAATGCCGTTAAGCAACTGCTTAGTTAATTAAGATTTAAGATTTAGCAAGCCCCCATCCTCTGCTATCTACTCCCCTCCTTGAAAGGGGTGCGACCGCTAAAAAGCCTAATTAAATGTCACGGTTTAGGAAGCAACCGAAGTGAGTAATCACGAGGACGGACTTCGTAGAGGGGCAAGGGGAAGGGTCTTTTAACAATTTATGATTTACAGATATTCCGGACATTCAGGCATTCAGCTACCAGTGCTTAGCCTCGGACTTTGGCACAACTTCGGCAGCGTGGATGATTTCAGCGTTGCCACACAGATGGTAACTCGAGCTTTCGATGCTGGCATTTGCCACTTCGACCTTGCCAACAACTATGGCCCTGTTCCTGGCAGTGCAGAAAGCAACTTTGGCCGTATAATGAAGAATGAGCTCGCAAGTCACAGAGACGAAATGTTCATTGCCTCTAAGGCCGGCCACGATATGTGGCCAGGAGTGTATGGCGATGGCTCAAGCCGTAAAAACTTGATAGCCAGCTGCAATCAAAGCTTGAAGCGCACAGGATTGGAGTACTTCGATGTGTTCTATAGTCATCGCTACGATGGCGTGACTCCTGTGGAAGAGACAATGCAGGCACTTATTGACATTGTGCGCCAAGGCAAAGCACTTTATGCAGGTATCTCAAAATATCCTCCTCATTTGCAGCAAAAATGCTACGACATACTAAAGGCTGCAAAGGTGCCTTGCTTACTCAGCCAGTACCGTTGCAGCATGTTCGACCACAAAGCAATGAACGAGAATTTTGAGGTGGCAACTCTCAATGGCAGCGGAGTAATCTGTTTCTCTCCGCTTGCTCAAGGCTTGCTCACAGGAAAATATGACAACGGCATTCCTGAAGGAAGCCGCGCTGCACGAAGCACTGGTTTCTTGCAAACATCTCAGGTGACTCCAGAGAGAGTGGAAGCTGTAAAGAAGCTGGCACAGATTGCAAAAGAGCGTGGACAAAGCATTGCTCAGATGGCACTTGCGTGGATTCTTGCTGACAATCGCGTGACATCATGCATCATTGGAACTTCATCTGTGGCCCAGCTTGAGAATAATCTCGCAACCATTGACAATCTCCAATTCTCTGATGATGAAATGGATAGAATCAATGAGATTCTTCGTGACCCTGTATTGCAATTTGATTAAAAAATGAAACATAGCAATATACACATTATTGCATACATTCTTATGGCTATCGTCGGAATAAGCTTCTCTGCATGTTCCGACGATACTACATCTACATACTCCAACAAAAATCCTGTCAGATGCGATTTTTTTGTATTGCAATACAAAGAACTCTTTGATGTAATAAATAACAACGGTCAATTTGCTACTATCAGAAAATCAGCCGCCCAGCTAAAGATGAAAAGCGCGGTGAACGAAACAACCTACAATATGGAAGCTGCTCAAAAGTACTTTCAGTTTGGTCTTGGCGGATTGATAGTGGGCACTACATATGCTGGAGAATATCGAGTTTATGACCTCTCATGCCCCAATTGCAACAGAGCAGAGAAGCGAATGACAATTGATGACAATGGCTATGCAAAATGCGGCAATTGCAAGATTTCATACAACCTAAACAACGATGGCATAATTACCGATGTGCCTAAAGAATGCATTCATTCTAATCCTCGTAGCCTATTGCGATATAAAATAGCTTACGACGGACAATATGTACATATATATAATTAATAAAACAATTCGCGATGTTTAAGTTCCTAGCTTCACTGTTCGTAGCATCATTGAGTTTGACAAGCGTCATCAACGATGCAGATCGTATTTCTTTTGGTTTCTCGACAGGCTCTCTTGCGCCAGAGTATCAGTATTCTTATTCTGTAGTTGTAGTTCCTGAAAAAGTAACTATATCATTCACAAAAGGATATGGAGATTCCAACGCAAAAGACAGTATGACTATAACCAAGCAACAGTTTGAGAATATTAAGGAACATCTTAAGAAACAGAATGTCAAGAAAGTGAAGGAGGTGAATGAAGGCATTTGTGGAGCAAGCACAAACTCTCTTGTTGTGTATAAAGGCAAAGAGTGCGTGTTTAATGCCTACCGAATGGGATCTGATGGAAATTTGAACATGGACGGTTCCCTTTTATCATCAGTGGAAAACTGTATTCCTGGCTTTAAAGAAAAATTCCGAGCAACAAAGGAGTCTTTAAAAATAGAATAAGATTGAAGCAAAGAATAATGGAATCAGAGTTAAAAGACAAAGCAGCAAAAGGATTTATATGGGCATTCCTGAACAATGGAGCCACGCAGTTGCTAAATGCTGTGTTTGGCGTAGTGTTGCTCAACATTCTTTTGCCTGCTGACTACGGACTCGTAGGCATCCTAACAGCCTTTACTCTGATAGCCAACTCTCTGCAAGACAGTGGATTTGTGACTGCTCTTACGAATAAAAAAGATGCTACTCACAATGACTACAACTCTGCTTTTTGGTTCAACATAACAGTGAGTCTTTGCCTTTACATCATTTTCTTCTTCTCGGCTCCGCTCATTGCATATTTCTTCGAAAAACCCGTTCTTACCAGCCTCGCGCGCTACTATTTCTTAGGCTTCTTCATAGCTTCATTCAGCATTGTGCCTCGGGCAATCTTATTTAGGCAACTCAAGCAGCGAGAGTTGGCAATCATGGGCGTAGCTGCCCTCATTGTTTCTGGCATTGTTGGCATCTGCATGGCTTTAAATGGCATGGCATACTGGGGCATTGCTACTCAAACACTTACCTTCAATTTGATGGTAAGCATTCTCAGTTGGATTCTTTCAAAATGGAAGCCCAAGCTCTCATTCTCAATCACCCCGATTAAGGAAATGTTCGGATTCTCAAGCAAGATGCTTATCACAAACATTTTCAACCAATTGAATAGTCAAATCTTTTCGTTAGTTTTTGGAAAGATTTACACAGAAGACAAGGTTGGAGAATACACCCAAGCAAACAAATGGAATCTTATGGGATCATCGCTCATCACTGGTATGGTGCAGGGAGTTGCGCAACCAACATTCGTACAAGTCGGTGACGACTTGGAGCGATTGCGAAGGGCATTCAGTAAGATGCTGAGGTTCACATGCTTCATCACATTCCCTGTAATGTTCTGCCTGTCTTTAGTCTCGCATGAATTCATAATGACGCTAGCAAAAGATGAATGGGAAAGCTCTGCTCACCTGATGCAAATGCTCTGTATCGCTGGTGCATTTCTGCCTATTGCAACCCTTTATTACAACCTTATAATATCACGGGGAAAATCAGACATTTACATGTGGAATATAATTGCCCAAGGCAGTGCAATACTTGGATCCGTTATTCTTGTGCACGCAGCTGGCGGAGACATGGATGCAATGATTATCACATACATCTGCATAGTGATTCTTTGGATTAGCATCTGGCACATCTTCCTTAAGCAGGAAATTCACTATCCATTCTTCTCTGCATTAAAGGATATTATGCCATTCCTTGCTGTTGCTCTAATTGCTGCAGCTGCAGCATATTTTGCAACTCTTCCTCTTGCAAACCTTGAGCCAACAAGAATCAACTTTGCAATTCTTCTTTTTTGCAGAGTTATAATTGTTGCAGCAGTTTACCTCATGCTTTTATGGATTCTTGGGGCAAAGATTCTGAAGGAATGCATCAGCTATCTCCGTCGTAAAAAATAACTTTTATACAAATACAAAAAACACTTAATAAAATATCAACTATATCTATGTGGAAAGTAATATTAGGATTCTGTTTATTATTCTTAGGAATATTTGTATTCGGTTGTACCGAGGTCTATACTTCTAAATCAAGCAATAAGCTTGAAGAAATGACAAAAGTAATCACTCACCTTGACGACATCAGCAAAATAGAACAGAAGAACAATGGAAAGCTCATTCACATCAATGGCAAAGCGACTACTGAAGAAATCTTGACTGACAATGCGTTCGATTGCAAGTACAATGCATTGTGCCTGATGCGCAATGTGTATTATTATCAATGGGATGAGGTGCAAGAAGAAGAAAAACACATAGACAAAAACGGTAAAGAATACAAAAAAACTCGCACTAACCATTACAAAGGTTGGTACACATCGCCTATCAATTCTGATAACTTCATTTATAAAAGATATAAAAACATTGCTCCTATCAGAATGAATAACGACACAGTGTTTGCAGAAAATGTGCAAGTGGGCGCTTTCGTTCTTAATGATAATCAAATGACAGCAATCACAAAAATGGAGAATGCCGATGTTGAGTTAGAGCAACAGTTCATCAATGATTTTCGGAACTCTACCACCCAACTCTTAGGGAGGGATGTGAATGTTGAGGTAGGAAATGGAGTGGTGTTCATTGGTGCTGGCTCTTTGGACAATCCAAGCATTGGTGACATAAAAGTTCGCTTCACGATAGCTAAGCCTTGCGATGTAACTATCACAGGCATGCAAAACGGAAACAAAATAGAATCATACATACTAAAAGATGACAGTATATTAGATATCCGTCAAGGAACATTAACCGTTGAGGAATACCTTTCTGACATAGAAAAAACAAATTCTTACGGCACTTGGGGAGGTCGTATCTCTGCTCTCATATTCATTGTGTGGAGTTTCTTCTATATATTCCCAGTATTTAAGCGCAAATGAAGAAATTGATACAAGAGGGGCATCGCTGATGCTCCTCTTTTTTTGTATGCTCCTTAGACGAATGTAAGGAGAAGATTGACATTTAAGATTTTATCCCCCTTCCTAAGTCAACTAAGATTTCCAAAAACAAATGTTTATTCACCAAAAAGCACAAATCTATAACACATTATAAAAAAAAGAGTGTTTTTCGTTTCTCTTTTCGTTTATTTATCATATCTTTGCAATACCTTCATATAGTGCGCATGTACAGAGCGCATGACGGTGAAGGTGAGTTAAGGCATATTGAAATATTAACAACATAAAAAGATCTAACATCATTATGGCAAAAGCACCCGAATTCAAGTATGCTCCTATGTTCCAGACTGGCGAGGACAATACAGAATACTATTTGCTGACAAAAGAAGGCATTTCTGTCAGCGAGTTTGAAGGTCATGAAATAGTTAAGGTTTCTCCAGAGGCCTTGACAAAGCTTTCTCAGCAGGCATTCCACGATGTTGAGTTTATGCTCCGTCGTGAGCACAATCTCCAGGTTGCAAAGATTCTCAGAGACCCTGAGGCTACAGAGAATGACAAATATGTAGCTCTTCAGTTCCTTCGCAATGCAGAAACAGCTTGCAAAGGCATCCTTCCTTTCTGCCAGGATACAGGTACTGCAATCATTCATGGAGAAAAGGGCCAGCAAATCTGGACTGGATTTGAAGATGAAGAGGCTTTGAGTCGCGGTGTTTACAATACTTTCACTGAAGACAATCTTCGCTATTCTCAGAATGCACCTCTCAACATGTATGACGAGGTAAACACAAAGTGCAATCTCCCTGCTCAGATTGACATTGAAGCAGTTGAAGGTGCAGAATATAAGTTCGTTATGGTTGCTAAAGGCGGTGGCTCTGCAAACAAGACTTATTTCTACCCAATGACAAAGGCTACAATCCAGAACGAAGGCACACTTCTTCCATTCCTCGTTGAAGAAATGAAGCACCTCGGCACTGCAGCTTGTCCTCCTTATCACATCGCATTCGTTATCGGCGGCACATCTGCAGAGAAGAATCTTCTCACAGTCAAGCTCGCTTCTATCAAATACTACGACAACCTCCCAACTACTGGTGACGAAACAGGTCGTGCATTCCGTGACATCGATCTTGAGCAGAAGCTCTTGAAAGAAGCTTACAAGATTGGACTCGGCGCACAGTTCGGCGGAAAATACCTTGCTCATGACATCCGTGTCATCCGTCTCCCACGCCACGGCGCTTCTTGTCCTATCGGCATGGGCGTAAGCTGTTCTGCTGACCGCAACATCAAGGCAAAGATCAACAAGGATGGTATCTGGATTGAAAAGATGGATAGCAATCCATCAGAGCTCATTCCTGAAGAATATCGCAAGCCAGGTGAAGGTGCTAAGGGCATTGAAATCGACCTTGACAAGGGCATGGATGCTGTTCGCGCAGAACTCACAAAGTATCCTGTTTCTACTCGCGTAAACCTTAAGGGCACAATCATCGTTGCTCGCGACATTGCTCATGCAAAACTTAAGGCTCGTCTTGATGCTGGCGAGGGACTTCCACAATACTTCAAGGACTACCCAGTTCTCTATGCAGGACCTGCAAAGACTCCAGAAGGCTACCCATGTGGTTCAATGGGCCCTACTACAGCAAACCGCATGGATCCATATGTTGATGAATTCCAAGAGAATGGCGCTTCACTCGTGATGATTGCAAAGGGCAACCGCACACAGCAGGTAACAGATGCTTGCAAAAAGCACGGTGGCTTCTATCTCGGCACAATCGGTGGCGTAGCAGCAGTTCTTTCACAAAGCAGCATCAAGAGCATCGAGTGCGTTGAGTTCCCAGAAATCGGCATGGAAGCTGTATGGAAGATCACAGTTGAAGACTTCCCTGCATTCATCCTCGTCGATGACAAGGGCAACGACTTCTTCAAGCAGCTTAAGCCTTGCGAGGGATGCACAATCTTAGATTAAAGATAACACATGCGCTGGTTTGAACCAAACTTACGAAGGGTTCTCCTTGAAGCAGGAGAAGAAGGCCTGCGCATAAATATCATAGTTCGCAACATCTGCAACATGGAGCCTTCGCTGTTTGGAGTGCAACATCCCTATGAGGAGGCATGGAAAGAAATCTATCAGTTTCTGCGCACCGAAACAGCGAAGCCTCAATCACCCTTCAAATATGCCATAGATAAAGAAACAGGCAAGATTAAACGAGGCTATTTCTTTTTCGACAAACGAAAAGTATTTGAAAGCTTGCAGTTGAGGCTGGAGTTTTAAACAAAACTCAAAAACTCGATAATTAGAATAAACATCGATGGCTCAATGATTCGAAACATCGACAACTCAAACAAAAAACAATAAAAAAGAACAAATAATATGGATGATGTAAAAGTTTTCATTTCTGACGCTGAAGAGAAAATGGAGTTTGCTGCTCTTCACCTCGAAGAGGCCCTCAGCCGCATTCGTGCAGGTCGCGCCAATGTGCATATCCTTGATGAGATTCGCGTAGATTCTTACGGAAGCATGGTGCCACTCAGCAATGTTGCTTCTCTCAATACTCCTGACGCTCGTTCCATCACTATCAAGCCTTGGGAAAAGTCTATGCTCAAGGTAATCGAAAAGGCAATCATCGATTCTTCTGTAGGCATTATGCCAGAGAACAATGGTGAAATCATCCGTCTTGGCATTCCTGCATTGACAGAGGAGCGTCGTCGCGATCTCACAAAGCAGTGTTCTAAAGAAGCAGAGACAGCAAAAGTTAGCGTTCGCAACGCTCGTCGCGATGCAATCGACAAGCTCAAGAAGTCTGTAAAGAATGGTGTGCCAGAAGATGTTGAAAAAGATTCTGAAGAAAAGGTTCAGAAGATTCACGACAAGTACATCAAGCAGATTGATGGCATGCTTGAAGCAAAGAACAAAGAAATTATGACAGTCTAATTCTAATGCACGGACTCGTAATAAGAAATACAGGCTATAGCTATACTGTCAAGATTGACGACACAAACGAAATCCTTGAATGCAAAGTCAAGGGCAAGTTTCGTATAGCAGGAATACGCACAACCAACCCTGTTGCCATTGGCGACAGGGTTGTTGTAATTCCACAGAATGAGGAAAATGCAGGACTTATCACCTCGATTGATGACCGCAAAAACTACATTATACGCAAATCGACGAACCTCTCCAAACAGTCACACATTATTGCAGCTAATGTAGATATGTGCTTCCTAATCGTGACTGTCACTCACCCAGAAACCTCGCTCACTTTCATTGACCGATTCCTTGCTTCTGCAGAGGCTTACAGCGTGCCCGTCACTCTTGTGTTTAACAAAGTTGACCTCGCCACAAAAGCAGAGAATGACAATGAAATAGATTGGGCTGAATACCTTGACAATGTAATCAATCTCTATGAGACGATAGGCTATCAATGTCGCCGCATTTCAGCAAAACAGGGTATTGGCATAGAGGAACTTCGCAAGGAGCTTGAGGGCAAGATTGTCTGTCTTTCAGGCAATAGCGGTGTGGGAAAATCCACCCTCATCAACGCTCTTTATCCTAATCTTGACATCAAGACTAACGAGATAAGTGATGCTTACAACACTGGCAAGCACACCACAACATTCTCTGAAATGTACGAAACAGACAAAGGCTATATTATTGATACTCCTGGCATCAAAGGCTTTGGCACTTTCGACATGAAGAAAGAGGAAATAGGCCATTACTTCCGAGAGATATTCCATTTCTCACAAGACTGCCGTTTCAACAACTGCACTCATACTCACGAGCCACATTGCGCTGTGCTTGAAGCAGTTGAGCGCCACGACATTTCCGAATCCCGTTACAATTCATATCTTTCAATGCTTGATGATGAGAATGAAGATAAATATCGTCAAGGATATTAAAATGACTAAGAGATTAAGACATGAATATATGAAAAAGGCTGCAGTATCATTCCTCATTCTTAACTTTTCATTATTATTTTCCATTCCGTCTTTTGCTCAAACATACGAAGAGCTTGTACAGAAAGGGCTTGATGCCTCAGCCGAAAACAAACTAGAAGATGCTGAGCAATACTTTCGCCAAGCATTGAAACTTGCTCCCGAAGACTATCGCAACCCACTAATATATTTCAATATTGCCAAGTTGCTTGAAGCTCAGAACCTTCCGATGAAAGCACTTGACAATTATGAACTTGCACTCGCCTCGGCCCCATTGAATGTACCAATTCTCAAAGCCCGTGGAGATTTGTTCATGCAGTTAGGCAACTTCAGCAAGGCTGCCATCGACTACGGCAACATTCTGGATGTGGACCCTAACAATGCAGATGCGTTGCTTGGCCGTGCTTACATTTTTCAGCAACGACGCGACTACATGAAAGCAAAAGAGGACTATGAGCGTTTGCTAAGCATTGATCCTAACAACTATGCAGCATTGCTCGGCGTTGCCATTCTTTTTCAAAATGCAGGCAAGCCACAAGATGCTCTGAGCCGCATCACAACCCTCATTGACAAATATCCCGACAAAGCAGAACTCTACTCTGTCCGTGCAGAGATTGAAGCCGAAGCAAAGCAAACTGAGCTTGCCATAATCGACCTTGACAAAGCCATTGCACTTGAGCCAAACAACACAAATATGATTCTCACAAGAGCATTCATACATCTGGAAAATGGTCGCAAGCATTTAGCTAAACAAGATTTCGAGCGGGCTATCTCATTAGGCGTTCCTCGAGGGCAATTGAAAGAAGAGCTGAAAAGATGCAAATAGAAAAATGATTGCCCCGAAAAATCTAGAATTCGATTATACGATTACTCAATAAAACATAAAAACTCATAATGATAAAAGACTATTTCAAAAAAGATTACGAGCCAGGACTGTGGAGCGTAGAGATTATCACTCTCATCTATATGCTTTTCACAACTGTGCTTACAATCATCTATTGGAACGGGATTGAAGATCCAATGAGCATGATAATCACACGCGTTTTCATGCTTGCTGCAATGTCAGCTGTGTATGGAATATACTATTTCCATCCATGCCGAGCACTGAGAATTGTCCGCGTCATCCCTACCCTGCTCGGGCTCATATTCTGGTATCCAGAAACTTATGATTACTGTTCACAGCTTCCTTACCTCGACCATGTGTTTGCAGGTATTGACCAAGCACTCTTCGGATGCCAGCCAGCACTTGAATTCAATCAAGTGGTTACAAGCACATTCTGGAGTGAAGCCTTCAACATGGGCTACTATGCCTACTACTACATGATGGGAGCGACAATAATTTTCTATCTGCTTTGTCGCTACAGCCAGGCGGACAAAGCAGGTTTCATCTTCCTTGCATCATTCTTCCTATACTATGTTATCTACGAATTCCTGCCAGTTGCAGGACCTCAATATTACTTCAAAGCTGTCGGCACTGAAGCTGCTGTGACAGGAGTTTTCCCTGATGTTGGCTACTATTTCAAGACCCACACAGAGATGCTCATGCCTGAAATCAAAGGAATCTTCAGTCAGTTAGTGCTTGGAGCTCAAGAAGTTGGAGAGCGTCCAACAGCAGCATTCCCAAGCAGTCATGTTGGAATGAGCACAGTTACAATGCTGCTCGCCCTCAAGAGCGGCAACAAGTGGCTCTTCTGGGTTATGTTCCCTGTATATCTGCTGCTTTGCTGCGCAACTGTTTACATACAAGCGCATTACCTCATCGACTCCATCTGCGGATTCATTTGTGCAGTAGCATTCTTCTTCCTCACAGGATGGGCTTACGATAAAATCCACAAAGCATAATGGCAAATAGAAAACAGAAATTTTATGTTGTTTGGGATGGAGCGGAAGACGGCGTTTTCACCTCATGGGAAGCTTGCCAGCAAGCAGTGAGCGGCTACTCAAATGCAAAATACAAATCCTTCAAGTCAGAAGAAGAAGCAGAAGAAGCATTTGAATTAGGCTACGAGGCTTACTGTGAAAAAGTTGCCAGCAAAGAGCAAGAAAAAGAACAACAGCAAGAAGCGACAAATACAGAGGTGAAGGCAGAAGAAAACGCTCCTAAGCCTAATGAAAAAGAATACACCCTCCCACCTGCAGCCATCAACGAAGCAATAGCAGTAGATGCTGCATGCAGCGGCAACCCTGGGGCAATGGAATACAGAGGTGTGTATCTGCGCACAGGCAAGGAGATATTCCACTACGGCCCAGTGTTTGGCACAAACAACATTGGCGAGTTTCTTGCCATAGTGCATGGCTTGGCACTTCTGAAACAAAAAGGCCTGCACAACATGCCCATTTATTCCGACAGCGTGAATGCCCAGCTATGGGTGAGAAAGCGCAAGTGCAAGACCACACTTGAGCGTAATGAAAAAACAGAACAATTGCATCAGATGATAGAAAGAGCAGAAGCTTGGCTGCACAACAACACCTATGCCAACCCTATCATCAAATGGCCAACCGAAGAGTGGGGAGAGATTCCTGCCGATTTTGGTCGCAAATAAGCAATTTTCGTTTCGTTACCCACAATTCGCATTTCATTATTTTGCGATTCTGCAAGTTTTCACTACTTTTGCAAAGACAAAACAATTAAATAACAATAGACACGCACCCCATTGGTGTCCCTCCAAAACACCCCGCATGGAATCATCCCACTAAGCTGGGAAAGTCAAAGGAAGTCTTGGAGGTTAGAAGGGGGCTCTATTAATGGGAAAAGTAATTATCATTGGCGCTGGAGGTGTAGCCTCTGTAGCAGCGCACAAAGTTGCTCAGAACAGCGATGTGTTCACTGAGATAATGATTGCAAGCCGCACAGAATCAAAGTGTAAGGCACTTGCAAAAGCCATTGAGGACAAGGGACTGGTGCCAGCAGGCAGCATCAAGACAGCTCGCGTTGATGCCGACAATGTGCCAGAGCTCGTAGCTCTCTTCAATGAGTTCAAGCCTGATCTCGTAATGAACCTCGCACTCCCTTATCAGGACCTCACAATCATGGAGGCTTGCTTGCAAAGCGGAGTTAGCTACCTCGACACAGCAAACTATGAGCCAAAAGACGAGGCTCACTTCGAATATTCATGGCAGTGGGCATACAAGGAGCGCTTCGAGCAGGCAGGTCTGACTGCTATCCTTGGTTGCGGTTTTGACCCAGGCGTCACAAGCATCTACACAGCCTATGCGGCTAAGCATCACTTCGACGAGATTCAGTATCTCGACATCGTTGACTGCAATGCTGGCGACCACCATAAGGCATTTGCAACAAACTTCAACCCAGAAATCAACATCCGCGAGATTACTCAGAAAGGTCTCTACTGGCAGGATGGCAAATGGGTAGAAACCGAGCCGCTCGAAATCCACAAGCCACTCACATACCCAGAAGTTGGTCCAAAGGAATCTTACCTTCTTCATCACGAAGAGATCGAGTCTCTCGTGAAGAACTATCCAACAATCAAGCGCGCTCGTTTCTGGATGACATTCGGCGAACAATACCTGAAGCACCTCGATGTGATTCAAAACATCGGAATGTCACGCATCGACGAGATTGAGTACGAAGCAATGGGACTTGACGGCAAGCCAGTGAAAGTAAAGATTGTGCCACTCCAGTTCCTCAAGGCAGTGCTTCCAAACCCACAGGAACTTGGCGAGAACTACGAAGGACAGACATCCATCGGTTGCCGCATCCGTGGCTTGAAAGACGGCAAGGAGCACACATACTATGTGTACAACAACTGCTCACACCGCGCAGCATACGAAGAGACAGGCATGCAGGGCGTGAGCTACACTACAGGCGTGCCAGCAATGATTGGAGCAATGATGTTCATGAAAGGCATCTGGAAGCGTCCAGGAGTGTGGAATGTGGAAGAATTCGACCCAGACCCATTCATGGAGCAACTCAACAAGCAGGGACTGCCTTGGCATGAAATTCACGACGGAGATTTAGAGCTCTAAGCACCTTAGAGCCACAAAAATCCTTCACCAAGAGCAAAGAAATTTGTGGAAAAACGAAAAAAGTTTGTGGCTGTATCGAGTTTTGGTACATGTTAGCCATAACTTTGCATCGTGAATTTAAGAAACGCTCCAAAAACTAAAAAACTCAAAAACGAACTATGGCAATAAAAAAAGACAAGATTGAAGAAGCTGCAGACCCAAAACTGGAGAAACTGAAAGCACTTCAGGCAGCAATGGACAAGATTGAGAAAAGCTTTGGCAAAGGCTCAATCATGAAGATGGGCGACGACAATGTAGAGAAGGTAGATGTAATCCCTACAGGCTCACTCGGCCTCAATGTTGCCCTCGGCGTAGGAGGCTATCCTAAAGGACGAATCATCGAGATTTACGGTCCAGAGTCATCAGGTAAGACTACCCTCGCAATACATGCAATAGCAGAGTGCCAAAAAGCAGGCGGCATCGCAGCATTCATTGATGCAGAGCATGCATTCGACCGCTTCTACGCAGAGAAACTCGGCGTAGATGTAAGCAATCTTTGGATTAGCCAGCCAGACAACGGCGAGCAAGCACTCGAAATTGCTGACCAGCTCATCCGCTCAAGCGCAGTAGACATCATCGTGATCGACTCCGTTGCAGCCCTCACTCCAAAAGCAGAAATTGAAGGCGACATGGGCGAAAACAAGGTAGGCCTCCATGCTCGACTCATGAGCCAGGCACTGCGTAAGCTCACAGGTACCATTGCAAAGACAAACACAACTTGCATCTTCATCAATCAGCTTCGCGACAAAATTGGCGTGATGTTTGGCAACCCAGAAACAACAACAGGCGGCAACGCCCTCAAGTTCTATGCCAGCGTCCGAATCGATGTGCGCAAGAGCACCCCAATCAAGGACGGAGACAACATACTCGGCAACCTCACAAAGGTTAAGGTCGTGAAGAACAAGGTTGCTCCTCCATTCCGCAAGTGCGAATTCGACATCATGTTCGGTGAAGGCATCAGCAAGATAGGCGAGCTCATCGACCTCGGCACAGATGCAGGCATCATCAAGAAGAGCGGCAGTTGGTTCAGCTACGAAGACAACCGACTTGCCCAGGGACGCGACGCCGTGAAGAAGCTCCTCAGCGACAATCCCGAACTTGCAGAAGAGATTGAGCAGAAGATTCTTGCCAAGATTCAAGGCAACGAGTACACTCCTTCAACCTCAGAAGACAGCGAAGAGTAACACACAAAATCAACA
>JAGHVC010000112.1 GCA_018064505.1 Candidatus Minthosoma caballi
CTTCAACACCTTCATATTCTTAATCTGAACCATCTTAGGGTAGAGCTTATCTTGCTCCTTCATGTTGATCTGGAGTTCCTTCTTTGTGCAGCAAAGCTTAACCACGAGTGGCACAATCACTGGCACGAGAGCCATGTAGCTGTATGCAGCGATAGCGATAGGGCCGAGGAGGTGTGGAGCAAGCTTAATAGTAGTGAAGATAGCAGTAGGACCGTCAGCACCACCGATGATTGCAAGAGAAGCAGCCTCCTTCATTGTGAAGAACTGCGATGCAACGAGAAGCACTGCAAAGATACCGAACTGAGCGCCAGCACCGAAGATAGCAAGCTTGAGGTTGCGGAGCATTGGACCAAAGTCTGTGAGCGCACCTACACCCATGAAGATGATTGGTGGAATGAAACCAGTCTTGATGAGCATGTAGTAGATGAAGTTCATCAAGCCAAGGTCGTGAGCGATAGCAGGGAGCGACATGTCCCAGATGCACTCTCTAACAACCTGACCGTCCTTAACGAACTCAACCATGCCCTCACCATCGACAGCAGTCACGCCCATGCCGCCTCCAGGGAAGTTGGCAATAAGCACGCCGAATGCGATAGGAATCATGAGCAATGGCTCATAGCCCTTCTTGATACCGAGGTAGAGAAGGAGAAGTGCCAATGCTATCATGACGAGGCATCCTGGCTCTTCAGCAATAGCCTTGAATGCCGTCATTTCATAGAGGTTATTTAATATTTCGTTCATATAGCCCCCCGACCCCCAAAGGGGGCGGTCATCAGTGTTGGGGGATGATGACCTCAAATTATATTAGTATTTTCCCCGATCGCAACTCACCGGATAAGAGAGTACCCGGAAGGCTGCCCCCTTCGGGGGTTAGGGGGCTTTTACGCCATCTTCATGATTGGATCGTCTTCTTCTACTGAGTCGCCAGAGTTAGCGAGGATAGCAGTAATGACGCCAGCCTTGTCAGCCTTGATAGCGTTGAATGTCTTCATAGCCTCGATGTATCCGAGTACATCACCAGCCTGAACAGAGTCACCAACCTTCTTAGCTGTCTCAGAGTTGTCCTTTACAAGATAGAACTTACCCTCAAGTGGTGCGAGTACATCCTCGCCTTCACCTACAGGAGCTGCTGGAGCTGCGCCTGCTGCTGCAGCTGGAACTGCGTCGCCGTAAGCGATTTCCACCTTATAGTTAACGCCATTAACCTGTACAGTCACTGACTTAGGACCTTCTGCACCTGCTGCAGGAGCATTCTTCTTAGCCTTGCGCTCTGCGAGATCCTTCTCGAAGTCAGCCTTAGCCTTGCCGCTCTTGTATGCCTCGTACTGTCCTGGGTGCATAGAGTACTCGAAGAGCTCCTCGTCGTCCTGACCGAGCTCCCAGCCCTTCTCCTGCATCTTCTTCTTGTACTCCTCGAGATCGTCTGGGAAGTATGACTGAGGATCGTTTGTCTCGAACTCCTTGCCTTCCTTCTTTGCAAGCTCAATGATCTCTGGATCAACTGGGCCAGGCAACTGACCTGCCTTACCGAGGATCATATCCCAGATAGTGTCAGCAATCATTGACCAGCGCTCCTTACCCTTCTCCATCTGAATAACATTCATGAGGGCGAGGTTCTTAACATACTGAGAGAATGGAGTAACGAGGCATGGGTAACCAACCTTTGGCCATACATAAGCAACCTCGTCGAAGAGCTTGATGAGGAGGTCGTCAGTGCTGAGCTCTGGCTGACCATTCTTCACCTTCCACTTGTTGAGCGACTTGAGGTTGTCCTCAAGGTCAGTCATGAGTGAGCCCATCATACCGCCTGGGAGACCTGGCTTAACGAGGAGTGAGTTGTTGATATGGTTGAGGTCTGGGATGTAGTAGCCGAGGAAGTCGTCGCACATTTCCTGAATCATTGTACGAACCTCCATATAAGCTGCCATGTTGATTTCCTTTACCTTGAAGCCTGCATCCTTGAGCATTTCCTGAACTGCGATGATGTCAGCGTGGCCTGTACCCCAAGAGAGTGGAGACATACCAGTGTCAACATAGTCACAGCCTGCGTTACATACCTCAAGAATAGAAGCCATGTTGAAGCCAGGACCAGCGTGTGAGTGGTACTGGATCACGATGTCCTTCTTGTAAGCCTTGATACCCTCAACAATCTTGCCGAGAGATACTGGACGGCCAATACCTGCCATATCCTTCAAACAGATTTCGTCTGCACCTGCGTCGATGAAAGTCTTAGCGAGGTTTACATAGTACTCAACTGTGTGGATAGGAGAGTAAGTGATACAAAGAGAAGCCTGAGCGATCATGCCAGCTTCCTTAGCATATTGAATAGAAGGGATTACATTGCGTGCGTCGTTGAGACCGCAGAAGATACGAGTGATGTCTGTGCCCTGAGCCTTCTTAACCTTATAGAAGAGCTTGCGAAGGTCCTTTGGACATGGGCTCATGCGAAGACCATTGAGAGCACGGTCGAGCATGTGAGTCTGGATGCCTGCCTCATGGAAAGGCTTTGTCCATTCACGAACAGACTTGTTAGGGTTCTCTCCGTAGAGAAGGTTTACCTGCTCAAAACCACCGCCGTTGGTTTCTACACGGTCAAAGCAACCCATCTTGATGATTGCTGGAGCGACCTTTACGAGCTGGTCAACGCGTGGCTGATACTTGCCTGCGCTCTGCCACATATCGCGGAAAACCAGTGAGAATTTTACTTCTTTCATTTCTTATCCTAAATTGTTTTGTAAATAATTTCTTGAAAAAACTTAGTGTGTTTGTCGTTGCTGGCTGAGCCTGAGGCAATTACATCTTTGTAATCTTTGCCACACGGCCTTTGCCGCCTGTAATCTGACTTACTGCTGCGTCAATCACTGCCTTTACAGTAGCATCAACTGCCTGTGGAGCAGCACTCTTAGCAGGAGCACCTTTTTTGACAACTTCCTCTTCTGGAGCGAACTTATTCACTGCCATGATGAGAAGCTTGCCGAAGTTGATTACGATGAGCAGAATGCCGAACACCGTAAGCATACCAACAGCAAGAAGCTGAAGAGCTTGATAAATGTTTCCTTCCATTGTGTAATTTATAAAATGT
>JAGHVC010000048.1 GCA_018064505.1 Candidatus Minthosoma caballi
ACATTAGTTCTTTGACATGTTGAAAACGAAAAATAGCATTCATATTTTGGTAGTATCGCTGAGAATGCGTACTTTTGCAACAAATCTGAAAAGATATGGAGCATAATGACTATAAATATGACATGAACAATGCAGAATCCATGATGGCTAATGAGCCTACCATCAACATGGAGCTCTACCGTACAGCATCTTTTTTCGAGAAGCATAGCCAGCATCCAGAAATTGAAGATGCAGTGCCTCTGCATGAGGGATTTGAAGCATTGAGGAGAAAACTAATTCAGAAGCACAGTGAAAAAAAGAATAGTCTTATCTCCTGATTTCCTTGATGAGTTGGAAGAACTACTTGATGCGCTTGTAGAAGGTGAATATTTCAGCTCACTGGAATGGGCTTTGAAATACACTGAAGCTATTGAAAGGTTCATCAATGACTCAATTGGCGTGTATCCAGCAAAGAAAGTGCCTTTCTCGCTGAGAAAGCATGGCTCGCTTTTTATCAAGTATAAGCATAGTCAGCACACGACCTGGTACATTGTGTTTGATGAACTGGAAGATGCTTATTTCATCAAGCATATTACAAACAACCATGTCTCTGGTCAGTATTTCAATTATTGACACATTGTTGTTTTTCGTTTTCAACATACACCTTTCGCACTCTTCAATATCTTATTGCTAATCCATGGCAATTCCATGAAAGATTTTTCATCCTTCATGGAAGCTCTCAGCGTTGTATTGTTCTCAAGCGCCACACAGCTGATATAGTATTTGCAAAGTCCTTTGAGTGTCATTATACTTTATCTGTAATTTGTTTCTCATTAACTCCACAAGCGAAACTGCAAAGAGATTGAAGTTGTATTTATTTATATCCTCAAATGTTTATCTATTTTTTACTTTCTCAACCAATCCGTTATGGAATTCAGGAAAGGGCCAAGTAACATGTACATGACTCACTCACATAATTGAGAATGTGAGTCAAGATTCGCTCCTTTGACTCCAACACCACCAAGTTTCTAAAGCCCACCAAATCTTTGTTCCACCTTATTTTAAAACGGAAGCGGAGCTTCTAGGAGCAAGCATCCTTTTTCAGATTTATTGCAAAAGTAAGCATTCTCAGCGATTCTGCCAAAATATGAAGAACAAATTTTTCTCAATCAAGGGGGCAGACACCTCGGTTGAGAAACTGGATATCATTTTACTGATACTGGAAAACGATTAACGACCTCGATATCAGCAAATAGAAATTTGAGAAAATTAGCAAATGGGAGGTCGAAGAAATGTCATTTTACACATTTATGCACAAATGTTAGGAATGTATCATTTTGACAATCACGGCAGTTAGTATATAACAATTGCCCGAACAGCCTTAACGCCTCTCGGGGAACAGCGTTATGACAGTTCGGGCAACAGTCTTACGGCGTTTCGGGCAACGGTGTTTATGTGTATGCCCGAAATGTGGTTTTATTTTCCCAGTAACTCGTCTAAGTATGTGTAGAATGCTGGATCTTCGCCAACTATAACCTTGGCTATCTTGCCCTCTGGGTCAAGTACAATCTTTGTGGGGTAGCCTTCGATGGCATAGTCGGCGGTGAGAGTGCTTGTGCGAGGATTGTAAACATGCTTCCAAGGTATCTGGTATTTTGCTATGGCGTTCTTCCATGCTGTTTCTGTGTCGTTGCAGTCGATGCCGAGTATCTCGAGCTTGCCATCGTACTTCATATAGTATTCCTTCATCTTTGGCAATCCCTTGATGCACCATCCGCACCATGAGCCCCAGAAGTCAAGCACCAGATACTTGCCTCTAAGGGATGAGAGAGTGAGGGGGTTGCCGTTGTTGTCGTTGAGGGTGAAGTCTTTGGCCAGCATGCCTGGCTGAATGTTCTTCTGCGCTTCTGCAAGTGCTGCCTTGCGTTCCTTCTGCTTGCGAAGAGTTTCCTCCATGAAGCTGAAACATGGCTTCAGCACTCCTTGCTTCACATTGTCCGAAACACCTTCCTTCAGCTGGTCAAACTCCATGTTCTGCATCATGAAAGCTGCTGTGCCTGCTTCGTTGCTGTGAGCTTTCAGATAGTCCATGCATGCGTCATTCATCTCGGCAAGCTTCTGTGCATATTCTGCCATGATGCTTTGCTCGATGTCCTCGGCTTTGTCGCCTGCTTCTGCTATTCTTTTCTGGGCATTCTCGACAAAGGCATTGAGTGCCTTGCTCTTAGGCTCAAGTGCTCTGTCGGCTTTGTTCATCTGCTCGTAGAATTCTGATCCGCTGTAGTAATAGCTGCTGCCTTTGCATGTGATGATGCACTCCTCGTCAGGAACGAGGAACACCTGTATCCTTATGCTTGCCTCACGAATAGGTGCATTGCAGATGTAAGCATATTCCACTCGGCTAAGATTGGCGGAAAAGGCTGCTTTCCCGTTTGACATTGCCAAGGTGTCGAGTGTGGCGTCATACTTGCTGTAATCTCCGCCCTGAGTAGTGTAGATGTAGAGTTTCTTGATGGATTCTTCTCCTTGGGCGTTCACTGTAAGCTTGAAGTTCTGTGCCTGAGCCATCATGCTCATGCAGCATAACAAAGCAAAAATAATCTTTTTCATATTCTTTTAGTTTTTCTAATTTTGCAAAGTGTTTTTTATGGGAAGCTCGTCATCGCGTAGCGCGTTCTTTCTTAGGAAAGCGTCTAAAGACGATAAGCTCGCAAAGCGCAAATTTCACACTATTACTTGTATAATCTGCAAAGATATGTCTTTTCTTTTACATATATATGATTTATGAAAGAAAAAATCCGTATCTTTGCCCATAATTTGTAAGAACATATAAAGTTAATTGTATATAATGATGAAACGAACGGTTTTTGCTATTGGGCTTGCTGCGTTGGCTTGGATGCCAGCTGAGGCTCAGTTTATGGACAATGTGTATGCATACATAGAGAACACTAATGTGTGGGAAAAGAATCAGGAGGAAGGGCATGCGTATTATCTTGCTGATAAGCACATGTCGCTGAATGGTCAGTGGAAGTTTTTCTTTGCTGATACTCCAGAGGGCATACCTCACGATTTCTATAAGTCGGCGTTCAGCGATGGCAAATGGAGCAGGATTAATGTGCCAAGCAACTGGGAGATGGAGGGCTTTGGCGACCCTATCTTCAGAAATGTGGCTGCGCCGTTCCGTGCTAATCCTCCTTTTGTGCCTCGCGAGTATAATCCAACGGGAGCGTATCGACGCACTTTCACTGTGCCTGCCGACTGGAAGGGAGAGCAGGTGTTTCTTCGCATGGAGAAGACTCAGAGCGCTTCGTTTGTGTGGATTAACGGTGAGGAGGTTGGATATAATGAAGGTGGTCAGGAGCCTGCAGAGTATGATGTGACTAAGTATGTGAAGCCTGGCAAGAACACGATTGCCGTGTGGGTGGCGAAGTATAGCGATGGTTACTATCTGGAGGGACAGGACTACTGGCGATTGGCTGGCATATTTGATGATGTGACTCTGTATGCAACGCCTAAGACAAGGCTGTTTGACTGGTATGTGACTACCGACCTTGATGAGCAGTATCGCGATGCAAACCTCAACATTGCGGTGGATGTGAAGAGCTATGACAATGCTGCTGGCACTTTTGCAGTGCGTGCAACACTGTCTGACTCGAAGGGCGTGAGCATCAAGGAGATGAAGACGGAGCAGTTTGCCGTGGGCAGCAAAGAGAAGAAGACGGTGAATCTGTCGTCTCTCATCTCTAATCCTGACAAATGGACATGCGAAACGCCTGTGTTGTATGACCTGAAACTGGAACTGCTTGACGCTCAGGGCAAGGCTGTGCAGCAGATTAAGAGCCGAATGGGATTCAAGGAGACTGAGGTGCGCCATCAGGTGTTCTACCTGAATGGCAAGCCTATTAAGGTGAATGCTACTAACACTCACATGCAGCATCCTGAGTGGGGACATGTGATGAAGGAGGAGGTTATTCGCAAGGATATGGAGATTCTGAAGCAACATAACTTCAATGCTGTGCGTATTTCTCACTATCCTCCTGTGAACAAATACCTTGAGCTTGCTGATGAGTATGGTTTGTACATCATCGATGAGGCTGGCGTTGAGGCTCATGCTACAGAGCATGTATCATCTATGCCAGAGTTCCTGCCTATGTATAAGGAGCGTGTGCGCCAGATGGTGCTTCGCGACCGCAACCACCCATGCATCCTCATCTGGAGTGCTGGAAACGAGAGCGGTGAGGGACCAAATATCACAGAGGTGGTGAAGGAGGGAAAGAAGTATGACCCTACGCGCTATTTCATGTATGGCGGCAATGCTTATTCTCATCCTGGGGAGGAGATTATTGGCCCTCGATACCCAACGCCTTTTGAACTGGAAGTGAACACTGCTATGGTGCCAGAGTCGGAGGATCCTCGTCCTTCGTTCATGGATGAGTATCTGTCGGTGGCTGGCAATGCTTGCGGTGCGCTTGACGACTACTGGGATGTGATTCGACGCCATCCTCGAGTGATGGGCGGTGCTATATGGGACTTTGTGAGCCCTGGACTGACTGACCATATTCGTCCGCTGAAGGATAAATCTAAATATGACACGCCTGTTCACCTGATGGGATATGCCAAGGTGCAGAACGGCACGCTTCGCTTGAACGGCCACGAAGAGTGGGTGGAAGTGTATCGTCAGGATCAGCTTGAGCTGAGCGGAACAGCGCTCACTATCAGCTTTGATGTGAAGCCAGGCAAACTGTGTGGAGCTCATGAAGGTGCTCCGTACATCACAAAGGGAACGGAGCAGTTTGGAGTGGTGCAGAGAGGCGAAGACAAGCTGTGCTTCTACTTGCATGCGGGCAAGAGATTCAAGGCTGAGGGCACGCTTCCTTCTGACTGGAAGGACAAGTGGCACCATGTGACAGCTTCGTGGGACGGAAATGTGATGCTGCTCTTCATCGATGGCGTGCAGGTGGCTCAGCAGGACACTAAGGCAGAAGTGGGCAGCCGCAACCCAACGAATATAGTGATGAACAACTACCCATACGCGGTGAATATTGGACGCATCGCTGCCTCGCATGGCACAGAGACTCATACGATCTATACTGCTGATGCTGAGATGGATAATGTGGCTATCTACGATAAGTGCATCGCTGATGGAGAGGGCAAGCCTGAGGAGGCTCTGCTTTATCTCACATTTGATGCTGCTGGCGATGAAGGCAAGTATTTTACTTATGGATTGACCACTCGCTCATACGGCAGCATTTGGCCTGATCGTACAGTGCAGCCAGAGATGTTGCAGATGAAATGGACAACTCAGCCAATTAGCTTCCGTCTCATTAATGCGGAGAAAGGGGAGGCTGAGGTGACAAACAGGCTCTTCTTCTCGGACCTTTCGAAGTATGATTTCTCATGGGAGCTGCAAGCTGACGGTGATGTGCTGGAGAGAGGCACGCTCAATGTGAATGCTGCACCTCAGCAGAAGCAGATTGTCCGTATTCCATATCACAAGCCAGCCATCGTAGCAGGCAAGGAGTATCGCGTGAAAATCACTTCTACTCTCCGCAATGATGAGGTTTGGGCAAAAGCAGGTCATGAAGTGGCTTGGGATCAGCTGGAGCTTACATCATGGAATCAGCCATTGCCAAAGGCACAGGTGCTTTCGTCAGCTCTCAAGGCTGAGGAAGATGAGCAGCAGGTGCGCATAAGCGGCAACGGATTTGCATACACAATCAGCAAAGCTACTGGCAATCTTGAGAAGGTGATGGTGAATGGCAATGAGGTGCTTAGCAATCCGCTCACATTCAATGTGTGGAGAGCTCCATTGTCTAACGAGTCGGACAACTGGAACTCGTTCCGCGTGAATGGCGGCCGTGCAGAAGGCTATGAAGCACAGGTGGCTACATTGTTCTATACTAATGGTCTTGACCGCACAGCTGTTAAGCCTGTGTATGTGGAACTGGAGCAAGGAAATGGGGAAACAATGGTGAAAGTGCGCCAGATTGTTCAGGTGGGTGCTGCTCGTATTGGCAATCTCGATGCATACATCCGTGGCGTGCTGAGGTCTGGATTCACGCTTGACTACACTTATCGTTTCGGTGATGATGGCACAGTAGAGATTGCAAACCATGTGAGCCCTCAAGGACGACTTCCAGAGATGCTTCCACGAATTGGCTTTACTGCTATGGTTTCCAACGACTTCAATAATATCACTTGGTATGGCCGTGGCCCAGAAGAGAACTATCCAGACCGCAAGACTGGCTATCCTGTAGGTGTGTGGAATCGTACTGTCGATAAGATGTATGAGCCTTATATCATGCCTCAAGATCATGCTCTTCGTACTGATATCCGCTACTTGCAGCTTAAAGACAAAGAGGGTAACGGAGTGCAGATTTCGATGAATGAACTTTTCAACTTTAATGCTTATCAGTTCACTACAGACAACCTGACAAAGAGCATGTACACATATCAGCTTCAACCGCTCAAGGATCGTTACACTCTCAATCTTGACTATAACACGACTGGTGTAGGTTGCACTGCTGTATATGTGATAGACGAATATAAGGTTAAGCCAACGGTTTATGATCGTGTGATTACGATTAAGCCGATTGTGAAATGATGTATAGACAGAAAAACTTTGGTGTATTTCAGCAGCCGTTGTGGGTAGCAGTATTTGCTCTCACAGCGGCTGTGGTATGGGGATGGGCGTATCCTCTGATAAAGCTCGGATTTGAAGAGTTTCGGATAACGCAAGAGATGACAGGCAGCAAAATGCTGTTTGCTGGAATACGATTCTGCATCTCGGGAATCATAATTCTGCTGATGGCTCGCAAGATGGGCAAGTCATTTGCTGTGGGGAAGAAAGACGGTTGGTGGTACATTCTGCTGTTCTCGCTTTTCAACACAACATTGCATTACCTCTTCTTCTACATCGGCTTGTCTCATGCAGAGGGCTCACGCTCCGCTATACTCAATTCGCTGAGCGTGTTTTCAGTAGTCATTCTGGCGTGTATATTTTTCAAGAGCGACAAGATGACTATGAATAAGATTGTGGGGTGTGTGTTGGGATTTGCGGGAATTATGGCCCTGAATCTTGGAGGAAAAGATAGCGGTCAGTTTACATTCTATGGAGACGGATTCATCATTCTGAATGCGTTGTGCGGAGCTACTGCATCGCTGATGACGAGAGGACTGAGCAAGCGCACGGATGTGTTTGTGGGTACGGGATACTCGCTTGCTATAGGAGGTGCTTTGCTTATCATTCCTGGCTTGTTGATAGGTGGCTATCTGCCTAATATTTCATGGCTTGGCATCGTTTATCTCTTGTTGCTCATTGTGATTTCAACCACTGGTTTTGGATTGTACAATAAGCTGCTGAGCTGCAATCCTGTGGGCAAGGTTGCTATCTATAATTCCCTCATTCCTGTTGTGGGTGCAGTCACTTCCTGCCTCTGCCTCGGCGAGACTTTTTATTGGAAGTACATTGTGGCTGGCACCCTTGCAGCATTAGGAATATATGTGATAAATAGAGGAAAGAAGTGAGGAATGTGGATGTGAAAAAGGACTGGCTTTTTCTATCCCTCATTCCTCACTTCTTTTCATTTTTCTGCTTTAATAATTCCTTCTTTTCATTTCTCTGCATTAATCATTCATACTGTTATATTGCTAAGTGTTTTGTCGCTTAGCTTATTTCCCAGACAACGGAGTGCCCATGCATGAGTTCTCAGCTTCGGCATCGTTGAGCTTGAAAAGCATGAAGTTTTTGTTGTCTTTGGTGAATGGCTTCCATTCGCCATCTTGAGGGCCATTAGGGTTGCCATATTTGCAGAAGTTTGTCCATGCAGTAATCATCTTCTCGGATAGATCCCAATCGCCTTTTGTCCATGGGCGCCAGCAGTGCTTCAGAGATTTGAACACATACCAGAGGTCGCTCGAGTGGAATGCACCACGGAGTCGCTGCGACACCTCTGGGTGCGAGCCGTCGTCAGGAAGAGGGCGTGCAAATTGATAAGCATAGGCTTTGTCGCCTTTCTCTTCGCGGTTGAGGCAGAAGTTCTCAATCACAGGGCGCATATTGCCTGCATCGTTGAGAGTGTAGCCAATCATGTATGGAACATTGGCAAGAGTGCCATCGAGACAAGCATCGTCGAATGATTCGGGCAGCACATAGTCCTCTGTGTATGGAGAGATGGGAGAAGCTGTGAGAGGGCTGCGGTTGCCAGTCACGCTTGTGTAGATTGTGCCGAGGCTGTAGATGGTCTCTGTAGATGCGCGACGCAACTGCTCCAGAGATTTCATGTTTGCCCAGTCGGTCACTTCCTTTATCTGCTCAGCAGCTTTTCTGAGTGTGAGCGGCTCAATCTTTGGCATAGGCATTCCGTTGAACGAAGGAGCAGGGTCGGTAGGGAGCTGAAGACCGCTTCCGCTCATGATGACGGCTTTGTTGAACAAGCCTTTGGTGAGAGGAGAAGCGCAGAGAGTCTTCACGGAGCGTGAGCCAGCAGACTGTCCGAAGATCATCACATTGTCGGGGTCGCCGCCAAACTGAGCTATATTCTTCTTCACCCACTTCATAGCCTCAATCTGGTCGAGAGTGCCGAAGTTGCCCGAAGCTTTGTCTCCACCTTCTGCAATAAGGTCAGGATGAGCAAAGAAACCGAATGGGCCTACGCGATAGTTGAAAGTGACGAGCACCACATCTTTGGCAGCAAATTCCTGTCCGTCGAACTCTGGCTCTGAGCCCCATCCCTCGCGAAGACCGCCACCGAAAATCCATAGAGCTACAGGCAGCTTCTTCTCTGGCTTGGCAGAGGCTTTTGTCCACACATTCAGATAGAGGCAATCCTCAGAGTAAGGAGCTTCGTCGCCATACCCCCATTCGGTGGTGTAGCCTCCCTCGTAGTGAGCGCCCTGAAAAGCAGGATGCCCAAACTTGCTGCACACCTTCACTCCTTCCCATGGACGAACGGGCTGAGGTGCTTTCCAGCGGTTTTCTCCGATAGGAGGAGCGGCAAACGGAATGCCACGATATACAACCACGCCCTTTATATCGGCGTTGACTCCTTGCACCTTGCCGCCCTCAATGGAGAGCACAGGGTTTCCATTCTTTTGTGCGAATGCGCATACTGTCATGATGCACACAGCCACCAATGCAATTAGCTTTTTCATAATTATTCTTTTAGGTGAAATTCATTCTGTTTGCAAATATACGAAAAAAAAGAAGGTTCAACAGGAATTAGTGTGAAATTTGCACTTCGTGCTAAAAAGAAAAAACCATAAAAACCCTTGTCAACCCATAAGAACCATAATGTTTTTAGAAAGATTTTCGAGGATTTTCTACTTAATAGGAATAAAACAAAGAAAACTTTTTGTTAGCAGTTTTATCCGTTTTATATGTTTTATTTAACCTAAAATCCGCAACTATCCTCAAGACAGCAATCAGAGTCTGATTTAGTGAGCAGACAATAGTCAGATGCAGTAAAAACAATGGAATGACCGCCCAATGCAGCTACCTTAACCTTACCCCACTATGCGGCTTGAGGCAATACGCAGATTCCAACCGGCAGGAAAGTGGCCTCAACCGGATTCCGTCCTGAATGGTCCGGCATAAGCATGGTTCTCCGTGTAGATTTTCAGCACGCGTTGACTTGCAGTCACGATCCATTTGGCTGGCACGGAGATAAACCTGAAGACAAAGGCCTTAATGCGACTCGTTTTCTTGAGTCCGAAAGCCTTGGTGTCAAGCTGGCTCATGATGGTCTTGTAGAAATTGTGTATCAATGC